>JBJTOY010000074.1:0-11279 GCA_046074845.1 Actinomycetes bacterium
GCAACATGTCGATCGAGGCCGGCGCCCGCGCGGGCATGGTCGCGCCCGACGACGTCACGTTCGAGTACCTCGAGGGTCGCCCGTTCGCGCCCACGGGCGAGGCGTGGGACCGCGCCGTCGCGGAGTGGCGTTCGCTGGCCACCGATGACGACGCGGTGTTCGACCGTGAGATCGTCATCGACGCCGCGACCATCCGGCCGTCGGTGTCGTGGGGCACGAACCCGGGCCAGACGTTCACGATCGACGACGTCGTGCCCGACCCCGAGTCGTTCACCGACCCGACCGAGCGCGACGCGGCGGCCCGCGCCCTGCAGTACATGGGGCTCACGCCGGGCACGCCGATGCGCGAGGTCGCCGTCGACACCGTGTTCATCGGCTCCTGCACCAACTCGCGCATCGAGGACCTGCGCGCCGCGGCCGACGTGCTGCGGGGCCGGAAGGTCAAGCCCGGCATGCGCGCCATGGTCGTACCCGGTTCGTTCGCGGTGAAGGATCAGGCCGAGGCCGAGGGACTGCACACCGTGTTCACCGACGCCGGACTCGAGTGGCGGGAACCGGGGTGCTCGATGTGCCTTGCGATGAACCCCGACAAGCTCGTGGCCGGCGAGCGGTCGGCCAGCACCTCGAACCGCAATTTCGAGGGCCGTCAGGGCAAGGGCGGACGCACGCACCTCGTGTCCCCCGCCGTCGCCGCCGCCACCGCCGTCCGGGGCACGTTCGCCTGCCCGTCCGACCTCGACTGATCAGGAGCAACCGATGGAAGCCGTCACCCTCATCTCCGAGCGCGCGGTCCCGCTGCGCCGCTCCGACGTCGACACCGACCAGATCATCCCGAGCGACTGGCTCAAGCGCATCGAGCGCACCGGCTTCGGCGCGGGCCTGTTCAGCGAGTGGCGCGAGGACCCCGAGTTCGTCCTCAACCAGCCGCAGTACCAGGGCGCAGGCATCCTCGTCGCCGGGACCAACTTCGGCACGGGATCGTCGCGCGAGCACGCGCCGTGGGCCCTCGAGGACTACGGCTTCAAGGCGATCATCTCGTCGCGCTTCGCCGACATCTTCCGGAACAACTGCCTCAAGATCGGCCTGATCCCCGTCACGCTCGGCGCCGAGACGGTCGAGCGCATCATGGCCGCCGTCGAGGACGACCCGACGATCGAGATCGTCGTCGACGTTCCGGACCTCGAGGTGCGCGTGCCGTCGATCGACCTCGAGGAGCCCTTCTACCTCGACGATCACCACGTGCACCGACTGGTGAACGGGCTCGACGACATCGGCATCACGGAGCAGTACGCCGACGACATCACCGCGTTCGAGGCGACCCGACCCGACTTCCTGCCGCGCCTCGGCGCGTAGGACGGTGGACGGGATCGTCGTCGGGCCCCTCGGGCACGTCGTCGGCGGACGGGCCGTCGTCGAGGACGACGCCTGGGGCGCGGTGGAGTCGAGGATCTCGCTCGACCACCCGCGCGTGACCGCCGAGACCGTGCGCGGCCTTGCGGAGTTCTCGCACGTCGAGATCGTCTTCGTGTTCGACCGGGTCGACGCGGACGGCGTCGAGTGGGGGTCGCGCCACCCTCGGGGGAACCCCGAGTGGCCGCTCGTCGGGATCCTCGCCCAGCGGGCGAAGGATCGACCGAACCGGATCGGCGTGAGCCGGTGCGAGCTCGTCGGGGTGGACGGCACGGCGCTGATCGTGCGCGGCCTCGATGCGGTCGACGGCACGCCGGTGCTCGACGTGAAACCGTGGCTCGGGGGGTTCGCGCCACGCGGTGTGGTGCGAGAACCGGCGTGGACCCGCGAACTCATGCGGGACTACTGGTAGCCCGCCGGGGCCGGACGCGTCAGGAGCGGGGCCCTGAGGGTCCCCGCTCCTTCGTCGCAGTGTTGCGGTGGTCGATCAGACCTTCGCCGGAACCTTGGCCGCCGGCTTCTTGGCGGACTCGTTGACCGCCTGGGCGAGCCCGACGGCCAGCGTGCGGGTCGCGTCGTGGTCGTAGAGGTAGGCGAGGAACTCGTGGTAGCTCATCGGTCGCTCCTTGGTGCAACGGTGATCTCTGGGAACTGTTCGGACCTGGGCCGCCGTCCGGACTGCTCGATCCCGGTGACCTCGGTCACCGGGTCCGACCCGAGGGGCGGTGGCGCACCCACTCCATCGGCGTGCCGGGCCCCGGACTTGAGCCCTTGGCCCCAGAAGATCCGACGCCGGGGCGACCGCAGGGCCCACGCGGGGCCCCGGATCAGGGCCGTACGGCCCAGAACCGCTCGTGGGCCTCGAGGAGCACGTCCACGAGGGCGCCCGTGGTGACCCGGGCGTCGAACCGCTCGAGCATGCGCCGCCGGCCCGCCTCCCCCATCGCCCGGGCCCGCTCGGGATCGCCGAGGATCGCCTCGATCGCGGCGGCGAGTTCCTCGGGCCCGGCACCCACGAGCAGGCCGGTCCCACCGTCGACCACGATCTCGGGGAGGGCCGAGGTGCGCCGGGCCACGACCGGGACCGCCGCCGCCATCGCCTCGAGCGCGGCGTAGCCGAACGTGTCGGTCTCGGTCGGGAACGCGAGCACGTCGGTGCGGGCGAACAGGTCGGCGAGCCGCGGATCGCCCGGTTCGAAATCACGGTGCACGATCACGCCCGGCGTCGGGGCCACCGCCTCCTTCGTGACGAGGTGCAACTCGAACCGATCGGCCCAGCGGGCGCGGAACAGGTCGAGCAGCACGAGGCCGCCCTTCCGGGCGAGGGAGCGCCCGACGAAGGTGATGGTCGGCCGCTCGTGGGGCACACGCGCGGGAGCCGTCGGCGGCACCTCGATCCCGAGGGGCACGACCCGGAGACGATCGGGCGTCACGCCGTAGTCCTCGCGCAACGAGCGCGCCGCCCACTCCGACTTCGTGAGCACCAGCGTCGCGGCGTCCCAGACCGGTCGCTCCAACCGCTCGCGCAGACCTCGCTGCCGCTCGGTCCAGACCGTCGGGCGGCGGTACGGGAGCAGCCGGGCCACGTCGTGGCCGGCCGCGTCGGTCGCCACCACGCTCGGACCGGCCCGCAGGATGTCGCGGGAGGTGAGCGCGGCGTGCTGGGTGTAGACGTGCAGCACGTCGTACGTACCGGCGGCGGCCCGCAGCAGGCGCCGCGCCGTCGCGCTCGTCGCCAACTGCCCGCGCTGCGACGCGAGGTCGAGGTCGAGGCGGGCCAGTCCCGGGATCTGCACGCTCACGGCTCGTCGGAGCAGCCGGGGCGGCGGGACGTCGACGAACGTCGGCACGATCCGATCGTCGTGGGCGAGGCCGGCCCGGATGCCGAGGTGCATCGTCGAGTGCCCGCCGTTGTTCTCGCTGAGGAACAGCACGCGCGGGCGACCGTCGGCACCGACCTGCCCGGGTCCCGGCACCGCTCCCCCTCCGTCCTCGGGACCGGCGGCGGGCACCGGTCGCACGCCCGCGAACCTACCGGGCCCCGACGACGCCCGTGACCACGATCAGGGGCCGACCGTGCGCTCGCGTGACGCCCCGCGGTCCCGGATCCGCAGCAGTCGGTTCACCGCGTTGAGGTACGCACGGGCCGAGGCCTCCACCACGTCGGTGGCCACGCCACGACCCGACGCCTTGACGCCGTCCACCTCGAGCTGGATCGCCACCTGGCCGAGCGCATCGCCGCCCTTGGTCACCGACGACACCTTGAAGTCGAGGACGGCACCCGAGACCCCGGTCGCCGCGGCGATCGCGGCGACCGCGGCATCGATCATGCCGTTGCCCTCGCCGCGCGCGCTCACGCTCGCCCCCGATGCGGTGTCGACGAGCTCGACCTCCGCGCTCGGGTGCACCTTGGTCCCGCCGTGCACGTCGAGGCTCGCGAACGTGTACCGGTCGATGCCCTTCGTGCCGATCTCCTGGGCCACGATCGCCTCGAGATCCGCGTCGGTGATCTCGACCTTCCGGTCCGCGAGCTCCTTGAACCGCGTGAACGCGTGGTTCAGCGCGTCGCCCTGCAGGCGCAGGCCCATCGACTCCAGCGTCTCGGCGAACGCGTGGCGCCCGGAGTGCTTCCCGAGCACGATCTGCGCGGCCTCTTGGCCGACCTCGCGCGCGTCGATGATCTCGTAGGTCTCGCGGTCCTCGAGCACGCCGTGCTGATGGATGCCGCTCTCGTGCGCGAACGCGTTCCGGCCCACGACCGCCTTGTTGTACTGCACCGGGTACCCGGTCAGCCGGGAGACGAGGCGTGAGGTGCGGGCCAGCTCCGCGGTCCGGATGCCCGTCTCGATCCCGGCGTAATGGTCGGCCCGTGTGCGCAACGCCATCACGATCTCCTCGAGCGCGGCGTTGCCGGCCCGCTCCCCGAGTCCGTTGACCGCACACTCCACCTGCCGGGCGCCGCTGAGCACGCCGGACAGCGAGTTCGCCACGGCGAGACCGAGGTCGTCGTGGCAGTGGGTGGAGACCACGTAGTCGCCCCGCACGGTGTCGATGACGTACGCGATGAGCGCGCCGTAGTCGCCCGGCATGGCGTAGCCGACGGTGTCCGGGATGTTGAGCGTGGTCGCACCGTTGTCGACCGCGATCTGGCAGACCTCGGCCATGAACTCGGGATCCGATCGGAACCCGTCCTCGGGGGAGAACTCGACGTCCGCGGTGTAGGACCTGGCGCGGGCCACACCGGCGGCGGCCTCGGCCTTCACCTGATCCCGAGTCATGCGGAGCTTCTTGGCCATGTGGATCTCGGACGTGGCGATGAACACGTGGATCCGCGACCGCTCGGCGTGCCGCACGGCCTCCCACGCCCGGTCGATGTCCTTGAACCCCGTCCGGGACAGCGCGGCGATGACGGGCCCGCGCACCCCGCGGGCGATCGCCTCGACCGCCTCGAAGTCACCATCGCTGGCGATCGGGAACCCGGCCTCGATGATGTCGACCCCGAGGCGGGCCAGCTGCTCCGCGATCTCGAGCTTCTCACCCGTGTCGAGCGAGATGCCCGGGCTCTGCTCGCCGTCTCGCAGCGTCGTGTCGAAGATCAGCACGCGGTCCATGGTCGTCGTTCCTTCGTGGTGTGGATCGGGGTCGTCGGGTTGGATGGGGCAGGTGGGTCGGACGGTCCGGCCAACAAAAAACCCCCCCGGCCCGTGGGCACGAGGAGGCATCGGCGAGCACCGGGGGCGCTCGCCGCTACGTAAGGAGGAGGCTCGAGGTCGAGGAGGTGCCGTCGGTCGGGTTCATGGTGATTCCACCCTACCAGAGTCGCCCCGGCACGCCCGAGCGGGTTCGCGCGATGATCTCGGCTCCATGCGCAGGATCATCGGACTCCTGGGCCGTCTCATCGGCCTCGCCCTCGCCGTCGCCGCGGGTCTCGCGACCTGGCGCGCGCTGCACCCCGCCGAACCCGAGGAGATCCCGCCGGCCCAGCCGATGGCCCCCCGGCCCGACGCCGCGTCGACCGGAGCTCCCGGTGCTCCCGCAGCCGCTGCGACCGCGGACGAGGGGGCACCACGCGCTGCGTGGGTCCCGCCGATCGACGGCGAGTGCCCGCCGGGGTACCCGATCAAGGCGAAGCACTCGAGCGAGGTGTTCCACGCTCCGGGCGGCGCGTCGTACGAGCGGACGCGACCGGACCGCTGCTACCGCGACGCCGCGGCCGCCGTGGCCGACGGTCTGCGCCCGGCCAAACGCTGACCCGGGTCCACCACCACCCGCGCACCACCTGCGTACCATCGGCGCGCCGAGAAGCCGATGGAGGTGCTGGTCGTGAAGAACATCTGGTCCGACTTCAAGAAGTTCCTCGTACAGGGCGACCTGGTCGCGGTGGCCGTCGCCTTCGTGATCGGCGCGGCGTTCAAGGCGCTCGTCGACGCGTTCGTCGGGGCGATCATGATGCCGCTCGTCGGCGCCATCTTCGGTCAGCCGACCTTCGCCGACCTCACGCTGAAGGTCGGCGACGGCGTGGTGGCCTACGGGCTCTTCATCAACGCGGTGATCAACTTCATCATCATCGCGGCCACGCTCTTCGTCGTCGTGCAGTCCTACGAGAAGTTGCGGACCATGCGGTCCCGCGAGGAGAAGGCAGCCGACCCGACCGAGCTCGACGTGCTGCTCGAGATCCGCGACGCGCTGAACCGCCGCGGGGCCTGAGGTCGGTCAGCCGAGTTCGATCGCGCGGGCGTCGTCCACCCCGGGCTCGGCCCGCACGCGATCCACGACCTCGGTCGGGACGGCCTGGGCCAACGAGATCGCCATGAGGGCGGCATCCCCGCCCGGCCCGGTGCCCACGTCCATGTCGTCGATGTTGAGACCGGCCTCGCCGAGGATCGTGCCGACGCGCCCGATCATCCCCGGCGTGTCGGAGTTGCGGACCACGAGCATGTGGCTGGAGGGCGGGAGGTCGACGATGTGCTCGTCGAGCCCCACGATGCGCGGCGAGGACTGCTTGCCGTAGAGCGTGCCCGCCACGTGGGTGTCACGGCCCGCCACGGTGCCCCGGATCTCCACGAGGTTCACGTAGTCGCGGGCCGCGGAGCGCTTGGACTCCCGCAGGACCAGCCCCCGGGCCTCGGCGATCGCCGGTGCGTTCACGAAGGAGACGGGCTCGTCGACGATCGCGCCGAGGACCCCCTTGAGCACGCCGAGGTTCAGGACCCGGCAGTCGTAGTCAGCGATCGCACCCTCGTACGAGATCTCGAGCGTCTCCGGGGTGCCGCCCGCGAGCGCCGTGAAGAGCCGACCGAGTCGCTCCACGAGCGGGAGGAACGGCTGCACGGTCGAGGAGGCCTCGGTGGCCGCGAGGTTGACCGCGAACGGCACGAACTCGCCTCGGAGTGCGAGCACGACCATGTCGGCGATCGTGACGCCGGCCTTGTCCTGGGCCTCGACCGTCGAGGCGCCGAGGTGCGGGGTGACGACGACCTCGGGCAGGCCGAACAACGGGGACTCGGTGGTCGGTTCCCGCGTGAAGACGTCGAGCCCGGCACCCGCGATGCGACCCTCCCGGATCGCCGCCGCGAGGTCCTCCTCGACGATGATGCCGCCGCGCGCCGTGTTGATGATGCGCAGGCCCGGCTTGGCCCGGGCGAGGAGCGCTGCGTCGATGAGCCCCAGCGTCTCCGGGGTCTTCGGGAGGTGGACCGAGACGAAGTCGGCGACCGCGAAGAGCTCCTCGACGGTCGGGATGAGCTCGACCCCGAGTTGCCGGGCCCGCTCGGTGCTCACGAAGGGGTCGTAGGCCACGATCCGCATGCCGAAGGCCAACGCGCGCTGGGCCACCAGCACGCCGACCCGCCCGAGGCCGACGACGCCCATCGTCTTGCCGTGGAGCTCGACCCCGGTCCACCGGGAACGGTTCCACTCCCCGCGCACGAGATCGTTGTGGGCCTGCGGGATGTTGCGGGCCTGGGCGAGCAGGAGCGCCATCGCCTGCTCGGCCGCCGAGATGACGTTCGACTGCGGCGCGTTCACGACCATCACGCCCTGCGCGGTGGCGGCGGCCACGTCTACGTTGTCGAGGCCGATCCCGGCCCGGCCGACCACGATGAGGTCGCGGCCCGCGGCGAGGACCTCGGCCGTGACCTGGGTGGCGCTGCGGATGACGAGGGCGTGGGCGCCCGCCACGGCGTCGAGCAACCCGGCCGGGTCGAGCCCGAGCCGCACGTCGACCTCGAAGCCCGCAGCGCGCATGGCGTCGAGGCCGGTGTCGGCGAGTTCTTCGGTGACGAGGACCCGGTGGCTCACGGCGGGCACGCTACCCGCCGCATCGGTACGGCTCATGCGAGGAACGCCGCGATGCGGGCCACGCCCTCCTCGAGGTCGGCGTCGGCGAGCGCGAACGAGAGCCGTGCGTAACCCGGCGCCCCGAAGGCCTCGCCGGGGACGATAGCGACCTTCGCCTCGTCGAGGAGCACCTCGGCGAGCTCCAGGGTCGTGGTGACCGTGCGGCCCGCGAGCGTCCGGCCGAGGACGCCCTCGAAGGACGGGAAGCAGTAGAACGCGCCCTCGGGTTCGAGGCAGCGCACGCCCGGGATCTCCGAGAGCATGCGGTGCATCGTGCGACCGCGCCGTTCGAAGGCCACCCGCATCTCGAGGACGGCGTCGAGGGGTCCAGCGACGGCCGCGAGCGCGGCCCGTTGCGCGACGTTCGAGATGTTCGAGGTCGACTGGGACTGCAGGTTCGTGGCTGCGGCGATCACGTCCTTCGGCCCGATCATCCAGCCCACCCGCCAGCCGGTCATGGCGTAGGTCTTCGCGACGCCGTTCAGCACGATGCACGTGTCGGCGAGTTCGGGGACGAGGGCCGGCATCGAGGTGAACCGGTGGTCACCGAACACCAGGTGCTCGTAGATCTCGTCGGTGATGACCCAGATGCCGTGCTCGAGCGCCCACCGGCCGATCGCCTCGACCTCCTCGGCCGGGTACACCGCACCGGTCGGGTTCGAGGGCGAGACGAACACGATCGCCTTCGTCCGCTCGGTGCGGGCCGCCTCGAGTTGGCCCACGGTGACCCGGAACCCTTGCGCGTCGGTGGTGGGGACCTCGACCGGCACGCCACCGGCCAGGGTGATCGCCTCGGGGTAGGTCGTCCAGTACGGCGCCGGCAGGATGACCTCGTCGCCCTCGGCGACGATCGTCTGGAACGCGGCGTACACCGCGTGCTTGCCCCCGGCGGTCACGAGCACCTGCGACGCGTCGATGGCGTACGCGGAGTCGCGCAACGTCTTGGCCGCGATGGCGGCGCGCAACTCGGGCAGGCCCGGCGTCGGCGAGTACCGGTGGTTCTGCGGGTCCCGGCACGCCGCGACAGCCGCCTCGACGATCGCCTCCGGCGTCGGGAAGTCGGGCTCGCCCGCGCCGAACCCGATCACCGGTTCGCCGGCGGCATTGAGGGCATTGGCCTTCGCGTCCACGGCGAGCGTCGCGGACTCCGCGATGGCCGCCACCCGGGGGGAGATGCGTCGTGAGGTCACGTGCCGCATCGTGGCACGCAGCCCCGGCGGGCGACGAACGAGAAACCGAGCGCGTGGACCGGCCGGGTGCCCGGGGCGCGTCGGGCCGCGGTCCTAGCCTTGTGGGCGATGTCCGCCGCCCGCCGCTCCCCCGCCCGCACGCCGCGCCGGGGCGTGCGGGCCCGCATCGGGTCGGCCACCGCGCTCCTCGTGGTCCTCGTGCTGAGCGGGCTCGGCCCGGGCGCGAGCCGGGCCGACGCCCTCCCGGCGCCGGTCGGGCCCACCCCCGACGCGTTCGTGATCGCGGACGTCACCTCCGGGGTGATCCTCGACGCCCGCGAGCTCCACCGACCGATCCAGCCCGCGAGCATGGTGAAGCTGCTCACCGCGCTGACCGCAGTGAGCCACCTGGCCCCCGACGCCCGGGTGCCGGTGAGCGAGCGGGCGGCGCGCCAGCCGGTGATGCGGATCGGCATGCCGGCGGGTCAGGCGTGGCCGCTCGCCGACATGCTCGCGTCGCTGATCATGGTGTCGGCCAACGACGCCGCGTGGGCGATCGCCGAGTGCTCCGGCGGCAGCGTCGAGGGGTTCGCCGTGCAGGCGAACGCGCTCATGCGGCGGCTGGGCGCGACCGACGGCACCTTCAACGACCCGGCCGGACTCAGCGATGACTTCGCCCACAACGGCGGCTCGACCCTCAGCATGTGGGACCTCGCGGTCATCGGTCGGAACGCGCTCGCGGTGCCCCGGATCGCCGCGCTCAGCGCGACCGTGCGCCGTGAGTTCACCGACGCGTACGGCGCGCCGCACACCTACATCAATCACAACCGGGCCTTCCTCGAGGGCTACCCCGGGGCCGACGGACTCAAGACCGGGTTCACGAACGACTCGGGCCGCACGCTGATCGCGTCGGCCACCCGCGACGGTCGCACGATCGTGGTCGCCGTCGCCGGCACCTGGGACACCACGAACTGGGCCGGCGCGCTGCTCGACCGGGGCTTCGCGACCGACCGCGACGCCTCGGGGACCCGACTCCCCCCGGTGCGGGTCGACGAGATCACTCGGCGGGCCGGACCGGCGGCCGCCTGCGCCCGGACGACGGCCGGCGACGCACCGTCGACTTCGGTCCCCACCCCCGCCCCGAGCCGTGCGACGCCGGCATCGGCGGCGCGCCCGGCCGCGACCGACGGGTCGACGGGCGCTCCACCGTGGGGGACCGTGGCGGTCGCGGCCGGCGCGGTCCTCGCCGTCCTCGTCGGCGCCGTCGCGTGGCGACGACGGTTCGTCGTGCGGCGACGCCGTCGTCGGGCCGAGCGACGCCGATCCCTCGAGCGGGCTCGGCGTGCCGGGACGGTGCACGTGGTCGACGAGCCGCTGCCCTCCGGACGCGTGGACCCCCAGGCGACGAGCCGCGCCTCCGAGACGGACCCCGGCGCCACGACGCGCACGCGGCGCGGGGACCGCTGACCGGATCGGTCAGGCGTTCGGGTCCCAGCCGCGCAGATCGGCGAGGCGCGGGTCGTTCGAGAAGATCTCCACGATCGGTTGGTCGAGGCGCAACCTCCGCATGACGACGCGGACCTCGTTCTCCTGGTTGTAGAGCATGAGCGTCACCGCGACGCCCTGCTCGCCGGCCCGGGCGGTGCGTCCCGACCGGTGCAGGTAGTCCTTGTGGTCGTGCGAGGGGTCGTAGTGGATGACGACGTCGACCCCGTCGACGTGGATGCCCCGGGCGGCCACGTCGGTGGCCACGAGCACCTTGAGCCGACCGCTCGCGAAGTCAGCGAGCGCCTGCTCGCGGGCGGCCTGACGCAGGTCGCCGTGGATCGCGCCGGCGCGCACACCCACACCCTGGAGTTGCTCGACGAGCTTGTCGGCACCGCGTTTGGTGCTGCGGAAGATCATCGTGCGATTCACCCCGTTCGCGATCGCCGCCGCCACCTTGACCTTGTCCATCTGGTGGACGTGGAGGAAGTGGTGGCGCATCTCCTCGACGGTCGGCTCGTCGGACTCCACCTCGTGGAACACCGGGTCGACCATGTACTTCTGCACCAGCCGATCCACGGCACCGTCGAGCGTGGCGGAGAAGAGCATGGTCTGGTGGGGGCCGGTGGTGCGGTAGAGGATCTTCTGGACCTGGGGCATGAACCCCATGTCGGCCATGCGGTCGGCCTCGTCGAGGACCATCACCTCGATGCCGGAGAGTTCCATCTCGCCCCGCTCGAGCAGGTCGATGAGTCGACCCGGGGTGCCCACGATGATCTCGACCCCCTTGCGGAGCGCGTCGATCTGCGGATCCATCGACACGCCGCCGTACATGGCCTTCACCCGCACCCCGGTGGCCCTGCCGAGCGGGCTGAG
>JBJTOY010000075.1:0-6585 GCA_046074845.1 Actinomycetes bacterium
ACGAGCGGCTGTGCCTCGGTCACGGGCGAGAGGTTACCGTCTCGTCCCCGAGCCCCATCGGGCCGGCCGATCCAGGAGCGAACCGATGCTGCGCACCCGTCTCACCGAGATCCTCGACGTCGAGCACCCCGTGATGCTCGCGGGCATGGGCGGTGTCTCGTACCACCGCTTGGTCGCTGCGGTCTCGGAGGCGGGGGGCTACGGCTGCTTCGGTGCGTCGACCCTGCCCGCCGAGGAGTTGCGGGCCGAGATGCGTGCCGCACGCGCGCTCACCGACAAGCCGTTCGGGGTCGACCTGCTCACCGCGCTCCCACAGCGCCTCCTCGAGGACGTCGCGCTCCTCATCGACGAGGGCGCCACGGTGTTCGCCGCCGGCCTCGGCATCCCGCACGACGTCATCGAGATGTGCCACGAACGCAACGTGCTCGTCCTGTCGATGTGCGGCAAGGTCCGGCACGCGATCGCGGCGGTGGAGGCCGGGTGCGACATCGTCGTCGCACAGGGAACCGAGGCCGGTGGGCACACGGGCCAGATCGCGACTCTGCCGCTCGTCGCGCAGGTCGTCGCCGCCGTCGGTGACCGGGTGCCGGTGGTGGCGGCGGGCGGGATCAGTGATGGGCGCGGGCTCGCCGCGGCGCTCGCGCTCGGCGCCGACGGGGTGTGGGTCGGGACCCGGTTCATCGCCACGCCCGAGGCCAACACGGGCCGGGGGTTCAAGGACGCGCTGCTGCGCTCCCGCGAGGACGACACCGTGATCTCGAAGGGTTTCAGCGGCAAGCCGATGCGGGTCGTGCGCAACGAGGTCGCCACGCACTTCGAGACGCACCCCGAGGAACTCAAGCCCTTCCCCGATCAGTTGCTCGCTGCGATCGAGGGTGGGTGGCTCCACCTCGGCGCGAACGAGGACACCCCCGGTGTCGATCCGGACCGTGAGTGCTTCCCGGCGGGTCAGGCGGTCGGCGGCATCCGGGCGCTCGTCCCCGCCGGCGACCTCGTCGTGCGGATGGTGGAGGAGGCCGAGACGGCCCTGCGCGGCGCGGCGGCGACGATCGTCTGAGTCGCGCTCGGTCGGGCGGCCGTGGTCGTCTAGCGCCCCTGCTCCATCTTGGCGGTCTCGATGGCCAGGTCCGACTCGTACATCATCCGCACGAGCTCCTCGAAGGTCACCTTCGGGGTCCAGCCCAGCTTCTCCTTGGCCTTCGAGGCGTCGCCCATGAGGAGGTCGACCTCGGCCGGGCGGTCGAAGCGGGTGTCGTGCTTCACGAACGGCTCCCACGAGTCGTAGCCCGCGATGCGGAACGCGACGTCGAGGAACTCCCGGATCGTGTGGGTCTCGCCGGTGGCGATCACGTAGTCGTCCGGCTCGTCCTGCTGGAGCATCATCCACATCGCCTCGACGTAGTCGCCGGCGTACCCCCAGTCGCGGGCGGCGTCGAGGTTTCCGAGGCTGATCTCGTCCTGGAGACCGAGCTTGATCCGGGCGAGCGAGTTCGTGATCTTGCGGGTCACGAACTCGAGGCCCCGGCGAGGGCCCTCGTGGTTGAAGAGGATGCCACTGCTCGCGTGGATGCCGTAGGCCTCGCGGTAGTTGAGCGTCGTGTAGTGCCCGAAGACCTTCGCCACGCCGTAGGGCGAGCGGGGGTGGAACGGGGTCGTCTCGCTCTGCGGGGTCTCGCGCACCTTGCCGAACATCTCAGACGAGGACGCCTGGTAGAAGCGGATCGGGTTGTCGTCGGTGCCGCCGACGATCCGAACGGCCTCGATCATCCGGAGCACACCGAGGCCGGTGATCTCGGCGGTGAGTTCGGCCTGCTTGAACGAGAGCTGCACGAATGAGATGGCGCCGAGGTTGTAGACCTCGTCCGGCTGGACCTGCTCCACCGCGGCGATGAGGGAGGAGAGGTCGCGCAGGTCGCCGTCGACGAGTTCGAGGGCTGGATTCTCGTCGAGGATCATCTCGGCCTTCGGGTTGGCCTGGCCCCGGATCAACCCGAACACCTGGTAGCCCTTCGCGGTCAGGAGATCGGCGAGGTGGCGGCCGTCCTGCCCGGTGATGCCGGTGACGAGTGCGCGCTTCATGGTTGGGGGGACTCCTCGGACTGCCTCGAAGGTGGCGCCGCAGACTACACCGGTGCCCGGAACGTCCGACCGTGGGTCAGGAGGTCCGACGGCTCCAGTCGGGGTCCAGTTGCACGAGGAACTCGGCGCACCGTTGCTCCTCATCGCGTTCCCCGATCGCGCCGGCGCTGCGGCGCAGTCCGTCGAGCGCGCGCAGGAAACCGCGGTTCGTCGGCTCGCGCCAGCGCACCCAGCCGGAGCCGCGCCAACCCGACTGCCGCAACCGGTCGAGGCCACGGTGGTACCCGACCCGGTAGCACGCATACGCCTCGACGTCGTCCCGTGCGAGATCGCCGAGGGTCGACCAGGCCTCGAGGTTGCGTGGCCACTGTGCGACGACGTCGGCCACGAGGTCCCGTCGACTCGCGGGCGGTGCGGCGAGCGCGTGCTCGAGCGCGCGGGTCGCGTCGACGGGCTCGGGCTCGAGCACGGTCTCGGGCGGCCCCTGCGGGTTGAGGGAGATGGGTCGGTCGGTCACGGTACCCACGCTACGCCCTCGGGCTCCCGCACGGAGTACCGGTACCATCCCCGGCGTGACGACGCGGAGGGACGAGGACGCAGCGGGGAGCGCGCCGGAGCCGGCGCACCCGCACGCGCGCCCGACCCGTCTCGTGCTCGTGCGTCACGCGGTCACCGCGCAGACGGGTCCGCTCCTGTCGGGTCGCAAGCCCGGCATCGACCTGTCCGATGAGGGCCGCCGACAGGCCGAGGCGACTGCGCAGCGACTCGCTCCGCCGGTGCGCGTCGATGCGATCTACGCGAGCCCGATCGAGCGCACCCAGCAGACGGCCGCCGCGATCGCGGCTCGCCACGAACTGCCCGTGGTCACCCTCGACGGGGTCATCGAGGCCGAGTACGGCGACTGGACCGGCGGGGCGATCGCCGAGCTCGCGAAGACGGACCTCTGGAAGGTGGTGCAGGCGGCGCCCTCACGGGCCCGTTTCCCGAACGGTGAGAGCATCGCCGAGATGCAGGCCCGCATGGTCGCGGCACTCGATGGCGTCATCGCCGCCCACCCGGGGGAGCACGTCGTCGTGGTCTCCCACGCGGATCCGATCAAGGCCGCCATCGCGCACTACACCGGGATGCACCTCGACCTGTTCCAGCGGGTCGTCGTGTCGCCAGCCTCGGTGACGGTGTTCGAGGTCCATGCGTTCGGCGCCGCGCTCGTCAAGGCGAACGAGACCGGTTCGCTCGCCGAACTCGTCCCGCCGACCCCGGAGGCGGACGCCTGATGGGCGGGATCATCGAGTTCGAGGATCCGGAGTGGCTGGCCGCCGGTGCGGTCGGCGAGCCCGGTCATCGCACCTTCCTCGTGCAGGCCCAGACCGAGGAGGGCGACCGCATCACCGTCCTCGTCGAGAAGCAGCAGGTCGCCACCCTGGCCGACGAGCTCCAAGGGTTCCTCGCCCGGCTCGCCGACGAGGTCCCGCCCCACCCCGACGAGATGCTCGTCCCGACGCGTCCTGCGGTGGTGACCGAGGACGTGCCCGCGTTCCGTGCCTTCTCGATGGCCATCGGGTGGTTGCCCGACCGCCGCCGCATCCTCATCGAGCTGCACGAGCACCCGCCGCTCGAACTCGGCGAGGAGCAGGTCGTCGATCCCGACGGCCACGTGCTTCGCATTTTCGCGACGCGTGGTGCGGTGCGGGCGATGGCCGAGGCGGCAGTGGTCGCGGTGGGGCAGGGACGGCCGCCCTGTCCGCTCTGCGAGTTCCCGATGGACCCCGACGGCCACGTCTGCCCGCGGTGGAACTGAGCCCCGAGTTCCGCGACGAGGTCGTCCGGCGTGGCGACCTCGAGGTGCTCGGCCGGATGGCGTGGTCCTCGAACGCGACGCTCCTCGTGAACGCCGCGCTCGACGGTGCCGAGGTGCGGGCGATCTACAAGCCGGTGCAGGGGGAGCGGCCGCTGTGGGACTTCCCCGACGGCACCCTCGCGGGCCGCGAGGTGGCGGCCCACGAACTCTCGGCGTTCCTGGGCTGGGACATCGTGCCGTTCACCGTGCTGCGCGACGGACCGTTCGGTCCGGGCATGGTGCAGCGCTTCGTGGATCACGATCCGGACGACCACTACTTCACGCTGCTCGAGCGACACCTCGAGGACTTCCGGGCGTTCGCGGTGTTCGACATCCTCGCCAACAACACCGACCGGAAGGCGGGCCACTGTCTCGAGGAGCGTGGGACGGGCCGGGTCTACGGCATCGACCACGGCCTGACCTTCCACTCGCACCCGAAGCTGCGCACCGTCATCTGGGACTTCGGCGGCGAGGAGATCGCCGAGGACCTGCTCGTCGGCGTCGAACGCGTCGCCGATGACCTCGCCGTGGCCGGATCGTTGGCCGCTGCGCTCGAACCGCTCATCGCGCCGCACGAGGTGCGGGCGCTCGGTGAACGGGCGCGGGAGGTCCTCGCGGCGCGGCACCTGCCCATCGCCGAGGAGGGCTACCACTCGGTGCCCTGGCCGCTGGTCTGACGACGCGCCGCTCAGCCGGCGAGCAGGGTCGTGACGATCGCCGCCGGATCGCGCAGGAACTGCGATCGGGCGAGGACGAGGGTGGCGCCGTCGCCGGATGCGGCGTCGAGCGCGTCGGTGTCGACGTGCGATCCGAACGCGACGACGCGCGCTCCGGGTGCTGCGGCGACGACCGCCGGGATGGCGGTGGCGTACTTGGCGAGATCGACGACCACCACCGCCGCCCCCGCGCAGGCCGCCGGGTCGCGGGTGAAGGTGATGCCGTGGATCGCTCCGAGTCGGGATCGGTCCATGAGGTCGTCGACGAGGGCGACGACACGGTTCGTCGGGTCGGAGGTCACCAGCCGGCCCCGTCGTCGTCGCGCTGCTCGGTGCTCACCGACGCGCGTCCCGTGACGAGATCCGCCGCGAACACCGCGACCATCGCCGGGACGATGAAGCCGACCCGACCGGTGGTCTCGGCCACGAACGCGATCCCGGCGAGCGGGACTCGGTACCCCGCAGCGAGGAACGCGGCCGCGCCCACCACCGTGTCGAGCGGGTCGCCGGCCCGGCCCGCGATCCCGGAGGCGAACCGGCCGGTGAGCGCACCGAGCGAGACCATCGGGATGGACAGGCCGCCGACGCCGCCGCCCCCGAGCGCCACGGTCGTGGCCACGAAGCGCAGCGCGAGCACGCCGAGCACGAGCCCGGCGGCGTGGGTGGGGTCGATCGCCCATCGGGTGGCCGTGTACCCCGGTCCGAGGACGACTGCGACATCCGTCGTGCGGTCGGCGATCACGATGACCACGGCGATCACGGCGCCGGCCACCGGCAGGCGCACCGCGGCCGGCACGCGCCGCACGCTGGTCTTCGCGAGCACGACGAGGCGGGCGAACCCGTGGGCGACGACCCCGACGAGGACGCCGATGACGAGCGCGGCGAGCAGGTCGCGTCCGTCGAGCGACAGGTGACCCCGCACCGGGAAGAGTGGGCGTCGACCGACGATGAGGATCGCGGCGACGTAACCCGCGACCGATCCGGCGAGGATCGGCGCGACGTGGCGGCGGCTCAGGCGCCCGCGGAACGGGACCTCGAGCGCGAACACGGCACCGGTCACCGGGGTCTGGAAGATCGCGGCGACGCCGGCGGCGGCGCCGGCGATCATGAGCATCTTGGCGTCCTCGGTGCGCAGGCGGCGTCCGAGTCGGCTCTCGGCGATCGTGCCGATGGCGCCCCCGACGTAGACCGCAACCCCCTCGAGGCCCAGGGCGCCGCCGAGGCCGATCGTCGTCATCGAGGCGAGGAGCCGCCCCGGCACGGGCCGCAGGTCCATGGGTCCGGGTTCGTGGACGTTGCGGATGTACTCGTCGGCGATCGTCGGCGCCGCGCCGCGGGCGAGGAACCGCAGGCAGGCCCACGCGAGCACGAGGCCGACGAACGGGCACGCGGCCAGCACGGGCAGCGGCGCCTGAGCGACCTCGCGCAGCACCGTGAGGATCACGAGGCGCTGCACCCCGACCATGAGGGCCCCGGTCGCCCCCCCGACGAGGAGCGCGCCGAGGATCGGCGCGAGGTGCGGTCGGCGCTGATCGGCCCAGGGCGAGCCCCGTCCCGTGGTGTCGGTCGTCCTAGGCACCGATGAGGCGAGGTGCGGCGACCGCGGTCTCCGGCCAGCGCTTGCGGGAGCGCTTCGCGAGCTTGTGCATGAGCTCGATCGCACCCGGGTCGTCGTCACCCGGCCGCACCTCGATCATGCCCTTGGCGAGCAGGGCGCTCATGATCTCGCGCCCGAGGTCGGTGCGCACGACGGTGAGCGTCCAGTCGTTGAACGCGCCGATGCCGCCGGTCGAGATGTCCGCGTGCTCGGCCGCGAAGTCGGGGCAGTGGTTGCAGCCCTCACGGGTCCAGCCGTGGCACTCCTTGAGCGGGATCTCGTGGTAGTCGCCGTTCTTCATCCAGATCTGGAAGACGCCCTTGATGTTCATCTTGCGCATCTCGGACTTCTTGAGG
>JBJTOY010000076.1:0-33947 GCA_046074845.1 Actinomycetes bacterium
TCGAATCCCGCTCTCCCGACGAGGCGCGGCCCCCGGGGCCCGTGCGCCGCGATCAGGCGCCCGGGATCCCCTGCGGGGGCGCGGGCGGCGTGACGTCGGCCGCGGTCGACGCCCGGAACGACGTCGCCTCGATGCCGGACGAGTCGCCCGCATCGCTCGTCACCGCCCGGAGCAGGAACCCGGTCTCGGCGTCCAGACACACGGTGACGTCGGTCGATCGACCGAGGACCGCCGCCGAGACGGTCGCACACTCGGCCGCCCGGCCCGCGATGGAGTCGCGGGAGGTCGCAGTGCGTACCGACCCGAGGGGCGACGACGACGAACCCAGACCGTCGAAGAGGGCGGCGTACGTCCCGAAGAACGACTGCGAGATCGTGCCGGCCAGATCCACGTTGCTGAGCAGCTCGAAGCACTGTGCCGTCGCACCCGCTCCGGAGCAGGTGGAGGACCCCTCGTCGACGCGGTACACCGCGTCTCCCCCGAAGGAGATGGACGAGTCGCCGTCGTACTGGGCGATCGTGAACCCCTCGTCGCCGTCCCCGTTGCGGTAGGTGACCCTGACGTCGGCCGACCCCGCCCGACGAGCGAGTTCGGCGAACTCCCCGCCGCCCGTCGACGCCGTGGTCGTCGTGACCCTCGAGGTGTCGGATCCCTCGTCGGAGGAGGGTGACCCGCCGCACGCGGCGAGCGCGAGGGCCGTGACCGTGGCCAGGGTCGCGATGGGGCGCATGGCCGGGAAGGTACCCGCACCGCTGGGCCGTTCCCCCGCGCCCACCACCGGTGGCCCGGCCCCACGCCCCGTGGCGGTACGCGTCCGGTGTCCCGTACGCTCCACCCATGCGTTCGCCCCGGCGGTACCTCGCCCTCGGCCCGGTCATCCTCGGGATCCTCGGCGGGCTCAGCACCGGTGTCCCGTCCCCGGCCGGCGCGTCCGTGCCGGTGAGTCGACCGGCCGATCCGGTGGTGCTCACCGGGGCTGACGTCCCGACACTCGTCGGGCGTCTCCCGAACCGCATCGTGGCGCTCCGGTGGACCGGTTCGGCCTGGCAGCGACGCCACGTGCAGGTCGACGAGCGCGCCGTCGTGAACTTCGCGAAGGTCTACGGCATCCTCGGCGCGCCGTACACCGCGTTCTGGGGCAGCCAGCCCGGGCTCGTGAACGCCACCGTGTACACCTCGACCGCGACCTGGACCGGGAACGACGTCGATCGCACGGTCGATGCCGACGACGAGATCGTGTTCATGGCCCGCGATGGCGGCCTGCAGGCCACCGGCGCGCCGCAGCCCCCGGGCACCGCAACGGGTTCCGGTGTCGAGATCCGCATCACCGATCCACTGGTCCCCGACGCCGAGTCATTCCTCTACCTGTTCGAACGGGGCACCACCGGCGTCCTGCCCGGCGGCGCGGGCCCCCGGTACACCACGTACGCGTTCCGTCTCCTGTCCGGCCCGTACAAGTCGACGTACTCGCGCTTCGCCGGGCCGAACCCGGAGGACTCCCGGTTCCGCGGCGCGACCTACCAGCGGCACTTCGCCGACCGGTGGCTCAGCGACCAGCTGACCATGGTCACGAACGGCACGCTCTCCGCCGACCTGCTCGACCGTCAGAAGGTGCTCTTCTCGCCGAGCAACTGCATCCGGTCGGAGACCACGTTCAACGAGACCACGGGGTACGGCTCCGCCGAAGGAGCCTTCATCGCCAACAAGAACGGGCCGGTCCGGGCGATCCGGTCCTTCGTGGGCGCCAACTCCGGGCCGAGCACCCAGCGCACCCACCTCCTGTACGACCGGCGGGAGGAGGTCGTCACCGATCTGCGGGTCCACTCGATCCCGTCGGTGATGGACCTCTTCGACTACTCGACCGCGGCGTACGGCATGACCTACCGCAACGCGCTCAACCAGACCGGCGTCGGACTCGACGGGACTCCGGACAGCCTCGTCGGCGGCGAGGCGTCCTGGGAGCAGTTGAGCGGGACGGCCGGGACGATCACGCACGTTCACGACCTGACGGCCTCGTTCCCGCGCACCGTGACCAACTACCACCTCGACGACTCGACGCCGGCGGACACCCAGTGCACCGGCGACGCCGTCGCAGCGACCAGCGGCCCGTACATCACCTCGACCATGCCGTGCACCGACCCCGGGCTGAACTGCAGCGCGACGCTGCGGTCCCGCCGGACGATCTTCTACGAGGGACCGGGTGGCGATGCCTCGAGCGCGGCGGCGCGCCGGGACCAGGTGACGACCCCGGTCGCTACGACCGCGGTTCCGTGGAGCCCATGAACTGAGCCGGCGGCACGAGGGGCGGTAACGTCACGCTCCGTCGCGGATGTAGCTCAATGGTAGAGCCCCAGCCTTCCAAGCTGGCCATGCGGGTTCGATTCCCGTCATCCGCTCCACCCACCGCAGCGACACTGCGGACCGGACATCACCGGAACCGCATCACGCCGTCGTCGACGTGCGACCTCCGGAACAGCTTCCGGTCGTGCTGGTAGTCCTGCGGGTTGATCCACGGCTCACGGTCACCCTGACGAGGCATCCGGTCCATGTGCCGATTCATGTACCCGGGTGTGAAGCCCTCGATCCACCGGCGCGGCGACATCCGCTCGTCCTCGGGCCGCAGCCGCGGGGTGCATTCGGTCGCCCCGATCGACTCCATGTGGTTGAGCAGCCGGCACACGTACTCGCAGATGAGGTCGGTGCGCAGGGTCCATGACGCGTTGATGTAGCCGAACGACGAGGCCAGGTTCGGTACGTCGGAGTACGCCAGCCCCTTGTAGGTCCAGGTGCGCGCGAAGTCGATCGGTTCCCCGTCGAGGGAGAACGCGACCTCGCCCAACGTCACGAGCTCGAGCCCCGTCGCGGTCACGATCACGTCGGCCTCGAGGTGCTCACCCGACTCGAGGTCGATGCCCGACTCGGTGAACGCCGCCACGCGGTCGGTGACCACCGAGGCCGTCCCCGCCCGCAGCGCCGCGAACAGGTCCCCGTTCGTGACGAGGCAGACGCGCTGGTCCCACGGGCCGTAGGACGGGGTGAAGTGCCGCTCCACGTCGAAGTCGGGGCCGAGCTCCTCGCGTACCTTGCCGACGAGGTACTCCTTGACCGCGTCCGGCTTGGCCTGCGACCTCCGGTAGAAGATCCGCTGGAACATCGTGTTCTTGAACCGGGTGATGCGGTACGCCAGCATCGCGGGGAGGAGCCGGCGCAGCCAGTTCGCGACGCGGTCGACGTCGGGACGCGACACCACGTAGGTCGGAGATCGCTGCAGCATGGTGACGTGCGCAGCGCTGCGCGCGAGTTGTGGCACCAGGGTGATCGCGGTCGCGCCCGACCCGATGACGACGACCCGGCGCCCCGACAGGTCGAGGTCGTCCGGCCATTCCTGGGGATGGACGACGAGACCCGGGAACCGATCGCGACCGGGGAACCCCGGATCGTGGCCCCGGCGGTAGGAGTAGTACCCGGAGCACATGAAGAGGTAGCCGCAGGAGATCGTGACCCGCGCCCCCGTGTCGGCGCGTCGGGCCGTCACGACCCAGTGGCGACGCTCGCTCGACCAGTCGGCGGACTCGACGAGATGGCCGAAACGGATGTGCTCGGTGATGTGCGACTCGCGCGCGGTGTCCCGCAGGTACTGGAGGATCGCGGGCCCGTCCGCGATCGCCTTGTCGGCGATCCAGGGACGGAACTCGAATCCGAGCGTGTGCATGTCGGAGTCGCTGCGGATGCCGGGGTACCGGAACAGGCTCCACGTGCCCCCGAGGTCCGCTCGTCCCTCGAGGATCGTGAAGGTGCGGTTCGGACTGCGGTGCTGGAGGTGCCAGGCCGCGCCGATCCCCGAGATGCCGGCCCCGACGATGAGCACGTCGACGTGCTCCACCGGACCCGCCGATCCCTTCGTCACGACGTCGGCGCGAGCGACGCGCGCCGCGCGCCCCGGGTGATGACGATCATGGCCGCCAACGCCCCCGCGTAGCAGAGGAAGCCGGCCACGAACGCGGCCGGGATGCCGAGGAACACGGAGAGCACGACCCCGAGAACCGACGCGCACACCGACGCGGCCCCGTTCACGGCCCACAGGTAGGCGGTGGACGACTCCCCCGCAGCGCTGGCCGCCCGCATCCCGATCACGAACGGCATTCCCATCCCGAGGCTCAGCGGCGCGAGCAGCAGGACCGCGATCGCCACACGCGCGGGCGTGGTCGCCGCACGCGTCGCGTGCAGGACGATCGGGGCGAGCAGGCCGAACGCCCCGGTGCCGACGAGGAGCACGGCGAGTGGCCGGACGAGCGAGCGGGGATCATCCACGTGGACGAACCGTTCGGTGAGCATGGCCCCGATGCCGCTGAACAGCAGCACCGAGAGTAGGACCACGGCGAGCGAGGACGTCGGATTCCCGAGGTACAGGCTGAACCGTTGGAGCTGCGACACCTCGATGAGCAGGAATGCGAAGCCGATCGCTGCGAAGTAGGCGACGAACGGCGCCGCAGGCCGACGGTCCTCGTGCTTCCGATCCAGCAACCACGGCACCGCGAGCAGTGCGACTGCGAGCACCAGCACGCACAAGGCCAGCAACGCGAGGACGAGCACCGGACGCGTCACGAAGTTGTCGCTGAGGCCCCCACCCCTCACGAATGTCCTCAGGTTCGCCATCTGGAAGAAGTACGGCCGCGAATCGGTCGGCGGGGAGATGTCCTCGACCACGCTGCGCACCGCTGGTCCGGGGCCACCGGGCGCGAGGAGCGACGCGAACTTCGCGTCCTCGGCGACCGTCGGCGTCAGCACCGGCGTGAACCTGCGCTCGGCGACCGCGCGATCGAGACCGGCGCGCTGTGCGGTCGTGAATCCGTCGGGGCTCACGAGGATCGTGGCGAGGCGGACGCCGAAGGAGTTGACGGGCGCTCGGTAGATGAGCACGTGATCCCGCGGGTTCTCGACCCCGAGGTTCACGAGCGCCTGCGCAGCGAGGGCCGCGGTGCGGTACATCTCGAGCGGACCGTCAGTTCCGGGGAACGAGTAGAAGCGGGTCACCGACAGCATTCCGTGCGGCTGGAGCCGCTGCAGGAACAGTTCCCACGCCTCGGTCGTGTACAGCGAGTTCTCGGTGAGCGCGAAGGCCCCTGCACCCTGGGCCGCCCACGTATCGATCAGCGAGATCTGGACGATGTCGTACCGGGTCCGGTCGCGCTCGAGGTAGCTGCGGGCCTCATCGTTGACGAACCGCACTCGCGGATCACGATCGAGATGTCCGGTGAACTCCCCGTACTTCCCGTTCGCGAACCGCAGCACGAGCGGATTGATCTCGATCCCGGTCACGGACCGTTGGTCGAACACCAGCCCAGCTCGGACGTCCTGCCCGCCACCCGATCCGATGACGAGCACGTCGCCGTTCGGCGTGACGCCGTGGGCCAGGTACTGGATGGCTCCGCGGAGGGTGTTCGCCTGCCCCTCGGTGTTCGGGATGAGCGCCGTGCCCGCGGTCGTGTCGATCGTGATGCCAGCGGGGGTGCGCCCGTCCTCGCCCGGGTACACGCTCACGCGGGAGAACGCATTCCAGCGCTCAGCGAGGGTCGGCACGTCGCGCGCCTCCTTCGCCCAGATGATCCGCAGCGCACCTCCCCCATTGCGGACGGCGACCGCGTTGGCCACGCCGAGGACCACGAGCACTGCGGCGAGGAGCGCCGTCACGGTGCCCGCGACCCGAACTCCTGCACCGTGCGCGAACGCCAGCGCGCCGAGCGTCGCGAATCCCGCGACGACGAGCACCGCACTCGGGCCGTCGAGCACCTGGAGGGTGGCGACCACCGCGATGCAGCCGACGGCCGCGCCGACGAGGTCCGCGGCGTACAAGCGGCCGATGCCCTCGGAGTGTCCGGTGAGCACGAGTGCCACCACGATGCCGCTGAGGACGAACGGGACCGAGATCACGAGGCAGGTCGCGACCAGCGACCAGATCCCGACTGCGTTGAGGTGCGGCGACACCGGGAGTGCGAGTTGCGTGAGGAAGCACGGAGGGATCGACAGCGCGAACGCGAGCGACCACCGCCAGAGCACCCGGCTCGAATCGCCACGGCGGATCCGATCGCCGAACTGGTGGACGACGAGTGCCCCGACCGTCATGCCGAACAGCGCGACCGAGATCGCGACGAAGGCGAAGTGGTACCACATCGTCACGCTGAAGATCCGAGTCAGCACGATCTCGTACATCAGCGTCGCGAGGGTGACCGCGAAGAGGCCGACGTACGTGCTGCGGCGCACGGACCGTTCCGGCGCGATCGACGCCGCGTCACTCACCGCGTGGGTCTCCATCGGCGCGAGCCTAGGGGCCGCCGCCCGGCGGCCCGTGCGCAGGTCATCACCTGTTCCACCGCCGCGCGGCGAGGTGGAGTGTGACGCCGAGCGGTGCGGGGTCACCGGCGTCGTGGGCGACCTCGAACCGGTAGTCACCCTCCGGGAGCACCCACGAGTGGGTCCCCACGTCCCGCAGGGCGAGGCTCCGCAGCGGGACGCGGACGGTCACCTCGGCCGCAGTGCCCGCGGCGAGTTCCACGCGGGCGAACCCACCGAGCCGGCGGCGGGCCCGCCCGGGCGCCTCGGGGCGGGTGACGTAGACCTGCACCACGTCGGCGCCGTCACGAGAACCCGCGTTGAAGGTCGTCGCGCGCACGACGACCTCATCGCCGTCGAGTTCGGCGCGCTCCGCCGCGTGGTCGAAGCGCGTGTAGGAGAGCCCGGAACCGAACGCATGGGCCGGGCGCACGCCACGCTCGTCCAGGTACCACTGGCCGTGCAGCCCGTCGTAGGTGCAGGCCCTCGCCGCCGCGTCGAAGACCGGGAGGTCGGCCTCGTCCACCGGCACGACGAACGGCAGCCGCCCGCCCGGGTTTGCGGCGCCGAGGAGGAGATCCGCGATGGCGTGTCCGCCCTCCATACCGTTGTACCAAGCCAGCAGGATCGCCGGGACCTCCGCGTCCCACTCGCTCATCACGACCGCGCTGCCGGCGATGAGGACGACGACGATGCGCGGGTTCGCGGCCGCCACGGCCCGCACGAGGGCGGCGTCGGAGTCCCGCAGTCGGAGCGACGCGCGGTCACCCCCGATCGAGAACCGCACCGCCTCAGGACGGCGCGCGAGTTCCGGCGGCACGTCGTGGTGGTGGTCGGCGACGTACCGCTCGAACACCTCCACGAGGACCGGATCGTCGGTGGCGGGCATCAGGTGTCCGAGATCGGCGTTGTCCCCGGGACCGCCGATGAACTCGCCCTCGTCCTCCCGGTCGAACCCGACCACGACGACGGCGACATCGGCGCGCGCCGCCGCCGCGACCGACGCGGCGAGGTCGTCGCTCGGTGCCGTGGTGACCTCGGCGTGGGCGAGCGCCGCCCGGAGCCCCGCGAGCGGCGTGACCACGCTCGGCGCCATGACGTCGCTCGATCCCCCGTCCCCGAGGTTGCGGACATCGGCGAACCGCCCGAGCACGGCGACCCGCCCGAGTTCGCCGGGATCGAGCGGCAGGAGCGGCGCGCCAGCGACCGGCTCGTTGCGCAGCAGCACCGCCGACCGACGCGCCGCCTCGAGTGACAGTGCGCGGTGCTCGTCGCAGCACAGCGTCTCGATCGGTTCGTCGTCGAGCACGCCGATGCGGAATCGCAACATCGTCGCGAGCGTGGCCGTCACGCGGGCATCCACCGCGGCGATCGGGAGGGTGCCCGCCTCGACCGCGGCCACGACGGGCGCGTGCCGGATCATGCGGTAGGGCATCTCGACGTCGAGGCCGGCGGTCACCGAACGCACGCCGTCGCGCAGGCCGAAGATCCAGTCCGAGATCACGAAGCCCTCGAAGCCCCACTCCTCGCGCAGGATCCCGGTGAGCAGTTCGGCGTTCTCCCCGCAGTACGCCCCGTTCACCGAGTTGTAAGCGCTCATCACGCAGGCCACGCCCTCATCGACGATACGGAGGAAGTGGGGCAGGTACACCTCGTGGAGGTGCTCCTCCGCACAGGTCACGTCGACCGAGAACCGCGCGTTCTCCATCGAGTTGAGGGCGAAGTGCTTCACCGTCGCCATCACCCGTTCCTGGAGTCCACGGGTGAGCGCGGCACCCATCTCGCCCACGTGGTGCGGGTCCTCGCCGTAGGTCTCCTGGGCCCGACCCCAGGCCGGGTGCCGGAGCAGGTTCACGCAGACCGCGCCGGTGAGGTCGGCACCGGTCGCCCGCAGCTCGCGCCCGATCGCCCGTCCGATCCGCTCCTCGAGCTCGAGGTCGAACGACGCACCCCGGGCCATGCTCACCGGGAACGCCGTCGCCGGTCCGATCACCGCGCCCCGTGGGCCGTCACTGAAGTTGAAGCCGGGGATCCCGAGCCGCTCGACCCGTGCCCCGGGGAACGGACGCTGGTGGTACCCGCCACGGCCCATGTCGGTGAGGCCCGCCCAGAACGGCGACCCGCCGTCGAGGCAGTGGATGCGTTCGTCGATGGACATCTCGGCGACGAGCGCGGCCGCCTCGGCCCGCGGGTCCGCGCCCTCGGCCACCCGCTGCAGTGCCGCCTCGTACGCCGTGGTCATGAGCGCTCCACCCTTCCGTCCCGTCGTCGGTGCCCCACCGTACGCGAGGCGCCCCCGCCGGCACCCGGTCGCACAGGATCCGGCGGCGCTGTCCTACCGTTCGACCCGTGGAGCCGACCCCGCCGACCGTGGCCAACGATCCGTCGGCTCCGGGCACCACCATCGCGGGGCGCCACCGCTACCTGACCTACCGCCCGGCCCTCGACGGGCTGCGCGCGGTGGCGGTGCTCGCGGTGGTCGCGTACCACTTCGATCCCGAGGCCGTGACCGGCGGCCTGCTCGGCGTGTCGGTGTTCTTCACGCTGAGCGGATACCTCATCGTCACCCTGCTGCTGCGGGAACGATCCACCACCGGATCGGTCGACCTCGGCGCGTTCTGGGCCCGCCGGATCCGACGCCTCGCGCCCGCCGCACTCGCCACCACCGCGGTCGTCGTCGTGCTGGCCGGCGGCCGCGCCTGGGGCTGGCAGAACGCCATGGTCTGGACCGACCCGGTCGCGGCGATCTGGAGCGTCATGAACTGGCACCAGATCGGCTACGGGCCCGACGCGGGCCTGCGGATCGTGCACCCCCTCTCGCCGTACTGGTCCCTCGCGGTCGAGGAACAGTTCTACCTCGTCGTCGGCGTGGTGCTGCTCGGCGTCCGCCGCTGCGCGCGGCCCGCCGTCGTGATGCTCTGGATCACCGCCACGGCGTGGATCGTTGGGGCCGGCATCGCCCGCTTCGCCGATCTGTCCCCGACCATGGCGGAGTGGGGCACGCAGGTGCGCGCGCCCGAGATCGCGGCGGGCTGTGTGTTGGCCTGCGTGCTGATCGTCAGCGGGCGCCAGGTGCGCGGTCGGCGGGCCGACGCGCTCGGGTGGCTCGCATTCGCGGGACTCATCGCGCTGTTCATGCTCGCGTCGAAGTCGCAGTGGTGGCTGTTCCACGGCGGGTTCGCCCTCGTCTCCATCGTGAGCACCTGCGTCCTCGTCGGGATCCTCGCCGACGGCTCCCTCGCGCGCACCCTCGCATGGCGACCGCTCGTGGCCCTCGGCACGATCTCGTATGCGCTGTACCTCGTGCACTGGCCGGTACGCCTCGTGCTCGTCCCGGAACGGACCGGGGGCCTCGACGGCGCGCCGTTGTCGCTCCTGCGGTTCGTCACCGCGCTCGCGCTCGCCATCGCCCTGCACGTCGTCGTCGAACGGCCGTTCATGCGGCGATTCCCCGCCCGGCCACCGGTCGTCCTCGGCCTGTGGCTCGTGGCTTCGGCCGGCGTGACCCTCCTCGCGTACGGTCTCTTGGCCTGACCGACGCCGGTAGAGTTCGCGCCGTGGATCTCTCGGAGCGCGGCTCGGCGACGACGCGACACCCCTGGGAGATCGTGCGCGCCGAGTTCTTCCGTGGCCTCATCGCTGACCGCGTTGACCTCCACCGAGTCCGCACCGTCGTCGACGTCGGGGCCGGTGACGGCTGGTTCGCGCAGGAACTCGTGCCGATGCTCGACGCAGCGGCACAGGTCACGTGCTGGGACATCAACTACTCCGCCGACGACCTCGTCGCCGATCTCCCGGCCGGTGTGCTGCGCACCGCGACCCGCCCGTCGGCTCGGGCCGAGCTCGTGACCCTGCTCGACGTGATCGAGCACGTCCCCGACGACCGCACGTTCCTGCGCGACGCCGTCGCACCGCTCCTGGCGGACGACGCGCGGCTCGTGGTGAGCGTGCCCGCCCATCCGGGTCTGTACTCCCAGCACGACGCGGCCCTGCACCACGAGCGGCGCTACACGCGGCGCGAGTTCCTCGGGCGGCTCGGCGAAGCGTTCACCGTCCTCGATGCCGGTTCGCTGTTCACCTCGCTGCTCGCCCCGCGGGTGGTCGAGGTCGCCGCCGAGCGGATCGGGCGCACCTCACCCGAGCGCGGGATCGGCGGGTGGAGCCGAGGACCTGCGGTCACTGCGGCAGTCACCGGGGCCCTCCGCCTCGACGCACGCGCCGGCCGTCTGGCCGCCCGCTACGGCGTCCCCGTCCCCGGACTCTCCCTGTGGGCGGTGTGTCGACCGGGGGCGGCGCGGTGAGCGCGACGGTCGTCATCCCCTGCTACAACGAGGCCGAGCGCCTCGACCGATCCGCGGTCGGCCGACTCGTCACGGGCCTGCGAGCGCTCGACCACCGCAACCGTGTACTCCTCGTCGACGACGGATCGACCGACGGGACGGCGACGATGCTCCGGGAGATCGAGGCGACCAACGGCGCCGTGCGCGCGCTGATCCTCTCGACGAACGGTGGGAAGGCCGAGGCCGTCCGCCAGGGACTCAATGCCGCACTGGGTTCCGGGGCCGACATCGTCGGGTTCGCCGACGCCGACTTCGCGACGCCGCCGGAGGAACTCGCCCGACTCCTCGAGGTGTCGATCCGGCACCCCGAGGATCTCGCCGTGCTCGGATCCAGGGTCCTGCTGCTCGGGCACACCATCGACCGCTCGCCGAAGCGCCACTACGTCGGGCGCGTCTTCGCCACCGTCGCCGGACCCTTCCTGGGCGTCGGCGCGTACGACTCGCAGTGCGGCGCCAAGTTCTTCCGTGCCACGCCCGCGTTGCGCGCCGCGCTCGGCGCGCCGTTCCGCAGCCGCTGGGGTTTCGACCTCGAGCTGCTCGGACGACTGCAGGGTTGTGGCGTGACCCCCGACCGGATGCGCGAGGAGCCGCTCAACGAATGGCGCGACGTCGGCGGCAGCAAGGTCACGACCCTGTCCGGGCTGCGCACGTTCTGGGAACTGCTGGCGATCCGGCGCGACCTACGGAAGTGGGCGCACGAGCACCGCGACGCTGCCCAGGTCACGCTGTCGCCGTAACGACTCATAGCGATCAGCCGCGCCCGCTCGCGCCGATGGCGCGTCCCGGACGAGGCCCCGGCGGGTGATCGTCGCCCCCGCGGCCTCGAGTTCGGCCGCGAGCCGTTCGAGTTCGGCGAGCTCGCGCGCCGTCAGGCCCGGCACGAAGATCACCCGACGCGCCCCGCGCGGCGTCCTCCAGGCATCAGCCCCGGTCCGCACCGTCACGACCGTGCGTACGCCACAGGGCGCATCGCAGCCCCGGTAGCGGCGCGCCGGCCCCGCTTGGAGACCGAGCCACCGGTCGTTCACCAGGAACGGGATCCCGCGCTCGGCGAGGGACTGCATGAGCACCGCGCCGTACGGCTGACCGAACCGCTCCCCCGCCGTGTCGTAGCGCAGGACCCCGAGGCCTCGCAGCCCATCGATGCGGGCCACGAGTCGGCGGGCCGCCGGGATCGCCACGTCCGCGTCGGGTTGGATCCGCCGGTCGGCGTACGCCGGCAGATTGGCCAGACTCACGACGCACACGGCGGCCGCCAGGCCGATGAACAACCCGGTCCGTTCGCGCCACGCCGCCGTGAGGCGCAGGCCCAGTGCGAAGGCGATGAAGGCACCGAGCGGCCAGAGCCAGCGCATCTGGTGCGGCGCAGGGAGGCCGAAGGTGCTGGCCGGCTGTCGGGACAACGCGAGGACGCCGACCACGAGGCCGACGAGCGCGACCAACGAGGCGGCCCGCTCGGCCCGGCGCTCCCGGGATCGGCTGCAGACGATCGCGACCGCGAGGAGCGCCGCGACGCCGGCGAGGGACACCACGGCGACCCCGACCGATGGGATCGGACCGATGGCCAACTTCGCACCGAACGAGGGCCGCAGGATCCAGGGTGGCATCGCCACGACGGCCGACGAGTACCGCAGGGAGTCCACGAGACCGATCGCGGTCCCCGACCCGTACCGGCCGGTCACGGCACCGACGAGCCGGTCGAGGTTGCCCGGACCCGGTCCGAACCAGTTCTGCCACAGCGGCTGGGCCCAGAGCACCAGGACCACCCCGATGGTCCACGTCGCCGGCGCCGCGAGCCGCCGCCAGGATGCACGGTCCTCGAGCAGGGCGAACGCCAGCCCGGCGAGCACCACGACCGGGGCGAGGTACGCGTACGACACGTGCGTCTGCACGAGCAGCGACGCCACCGCCCCGGCCCAGGGCAACGCCCCGACCCGACCTGCGGCGACGACCCACGCGAGCACGAGGCCCAGCAGGAACGCCATGACGAGGGCGTGGGGCTGCCAGACGTCGTAGAGCAGATTCGAACCCATCGACCACGCGAGAACCGATCCGGCGAGCAGCGCGAGCGCGAACGCGCGCCGACCCGCGACCCGGTGCGCCATCGTCGCCGCCCCGATCAGGCACGCGCCGTTGAGCGTCGCCACCCCGACGACGAGTCCGGGACCCGACCCGAACACGCGCACCGGAGCCGCCAGGAGATCGAGCATCAGCGGCCCCGGGTGGCTCACGACCACGCCGATGGTGAGCGAGGCCGAGGACACCGTGCCGAGCCATGGATGGTTGGCCGTCAGGACGTCGCGAGTGCGCAGCAGGATCAGGGCGTCGTCGTTGATCGCGACGTAGCCGTCAGCGATCGCCCGCATCGCAGCGACCACGATCGGCAGCAGCGCGATCGCGCCGAGCAGCACCTCGGGCCAACGCCGTCGCAACCACGCCACGACCCGAGCCCTCCACCCGACCGCGCGGCCCGACGCCCGCCCGCTCACGGGATGGGGGTGAGCACGACCGCCACGGACCCGATGTCTCGGGCCCGTTGCAGCGCTCGGTACCGCTCGGCCTCGACGACCCGCCCCGCCGGCACTCCACGGGGCACGCCGTACCCGTCGAAGCGCGCGCCGGCGGCCCGGAGCTCATCCTCGAGGTCCTCGAGCTCGCGCGCCTCGGTCGGCGTGATGCCTGCGACGTAGACGTGGGCGAGCGACCCGGCGGTCGCCGCCTCGGCATCGGGCCCCGATACCACGACCATGCGCGCCCGGACCCCGCACGCCGCGGCCGTCGCGATCGTGCAGCGGAACCGGCGGCCCTCGCCGAGCTGGTGCACGAAGCCGTCGTCGGCGGTCACGAACGGGATCCCTGCCTCGGCGAGACCGGCGAGCAGCGGGCCGCTGTAGGGCTCGGCGAACCGCAGCGTCGACGGATCGAAGAGCAGGACACCGTTCCCGCGGAGGGCATCGAGGCGCCCGACCATGCGCCGCACGCTCGGCGTCGCGTCCCGGTCTGCGGTCTGGCCGGCCGGGACCACGTACGTCGGGAGGCTCAGCCCGCAGAGCACGACGAGGCCGACGACGATCGACGGCGCGAGCGCCGGTGCGGTGGCGATCCGATCGGTCACTGCCATGCCCAACGCGAGGAGGATGACGGCGCCGACCGGCCAGAGCCAACGCATCTGGTGGGATGCGAGCCCGATCGCACCGACCGGCATGAGGGTGAGCGCCCCGAGCGCGACCAGCACGAGGATCGCCGCGAGGAGCGCGGCACTCCGGGTCGGCCGCCGCTCGGCGCCGCGGCTGACCCCGATGACCGCGGCGAGCAGTCCGAGCACCACCAGGATCCCCAACGCCGCGACCGCGACACCCGGCAGGCCTGCGACGGGGATGCGCATGCCCTCGGAGTCGGTGATGCGCACGGCCGGGATCGTGTCGGCGAACGACGGACGCAGGATCCATGGCGGCAGCGCGACGACAGCACCCACGATCCGGGTGGCGAGCGCACCGCCGATCGCCTCGCTCGCGCCGTACTTCCCCGACGCTGCGTCGACGAGGCGGTCGAGGTTGCTCGGACCCGGACCGTGCACCTGCTGCCAGAGCGTCTGGGCCCACAGCACGAGCGCGACCGGCACGCTCCACAGCGCCGGCCGCATGAGCGATCGGATGTCCCGGGTCCGGACGAGATGGATCGCGACGCCGGCGACGAGCGTGAGCGGTGCGAGGTACACGTAGGACAGGTGGGTCTGCACGAGGAGGGACACGAGCGCGACGCTGCCCGGGATCGTCCACACCCGACCCTCGGCCGTCGCCCACGCGAGCACCGCCAGCAGGAGGTACGCGAGCACGAGCACGTGCGGCTGCCACACGTCGAAGATGAGCTCGCTACCCATCGACCAGACGATCACCATCGCCACGCCCAGGGTGAGCAGGTACGCCCGCCGGCCGGCGACCCGGTGCGCGACCGCGGCTGCACCGACCAGGCACGCCCCGTTGACGAGGCCGACCCCGATCGCCAGACCCGGCCCGGCACCGAGGATCTTGGTCGGGACCGCCATCAGGTCGAAGAGCAGCGGCCCGGGGTTGTTGAGGTTCACGCCGAGGGAGAGCGAGGACGAGGACCAGGTGCCGAGCCACGGGTGGTTCGCCGTGAGCACGTCGCGGCTCCGCAACAGGATGAGGCCGTCGTCGCCGATGGGCACGTAGTCCTTCGAGATCGCCCGGACCACCGCGACCACGATCGGGAGCAGCGCGATGCAGGCCGCGAGCACCTCGATCCGGTGCGCGCGGAACCAGACCCCGAACGGGCGGCGCGTCGGGTCGGCGGTCGTCGTCGCGACCGGGGCGGTCACCGGCGGAACCCGATCGGGACGAGGAGGACGCCGGCAGGCTGGCCGAGCCGCAGCATCCGGGCCACGAGCACCTTCTCCCGGGCGGTGAGCGTCGGTTCGAGGGACACGGTGAACAGCGTCTCGTCGACCTGGCGGACCCGATCGTCGAGACCACGGGCCGTCAGGGACGCCACGAGCTCGCGGCGGTCCCGCGCGTACTCCAGCCGTTCCGCTGCGGTGCGCGGGTCGTACCGGGTCAGGAGCTCCACGCCCGGCTCCCCGGAACCGACGAGTTCGGCCAGGTACCGCCCGCTCGCGAACCGCAGCTCCCGTGTCGCCTCCGGCGCGTCGAGGACGCGTTGGCGCGTCACCGGGACGCGCCAGGTGTCCGGCACACCGACCGACCAGCCGCGCCGTTCGAGTTCGTTGACGAGCCCGTACCCCTGCGATCCGATGTAGTGCGCGTCGTTCCACGTGACCACGAACCGGTCGTCGCGCTCCACGCCGCCCGCGCCGCGGCCGAGGGCGCGATCGGTGCGGGCCGCGAGCACCCCGAGCGGATCCGAGAGGCTCGCCTCGGGCGGATCGAACGTCGCGCACTCGATGGTGAACGCGCCGAGCGCGATGGCCGTGACCAGAACACAGAGACGGCGCAGCGCGCGGGCCGACGCCTCGCCGCCGGGGCCCCGCGATCGGAGCACGGCGTGGACGGTCCACCCGGTCCCGAGCACGGCGAGCGCGACCGTCCCGACCATCCAGAGGCTCAGGTAGTACCAGAGCGTGCCGAAGATGCGGCTCAGGGAGAACAGCCCGAGCACGAGTGCGGCGGCGACGACCGCATGGAGGGGCAGGGTGCGGACGAGCCGCAGCCGCAATGCGACGATGGCGGCGACCGCCCACGCGCCGAGCACGACGACGCCGACGAGCACCGAACCCGTCGACGCATCGGTCCCCTCGACGACGAGGCCCGAGAACGATCCCTGGCCGAGTGCGTGCAGCAGGTCGAAGTGGCCGACGAGGACGCGCACGCCCTCACCGACCCCGACCGCGGCTTCGGGCGGGTTCCGGAAGTAATCGACGATCATCGAGATGTTGCGGTGGCCCGCGACCTGATCGATCAGCGGGGGGACCCACAGGACGACGAGCAGCCCGAGCGAACCGAAGCACCAGGCGAGCTGCCGACGTCGATCCCCGGGCTCCCGCACACACCGCCAGACCGTCACACCCAGCATGAGTGCACCGAGGCCGCCCACGAGGCCGACGTACGGGATGTGGGTCTGGGCCGCGAGCGATCCGAACCCGACGAACGGCAGCCAGCCGACCGGATCACGGTCGAGGACCGACCACGCTGCGAGCAGCACGACGATCCACGGCAGCACCGGCAGGTACGGGTTCCACGGTTGGGTGAGCAGCGACGGGCCGTAGCGCCACACCACGACCGCGAGCACCGCGGTGACCGCCAGCGTCATCGGCGGTCCGCCCCGCCGACGGGCGATCCAGAGCGCGGTGACGATCGCGAACAGCGACAGCAGCACCGTGCCGTACTCGAGTCCATGGGCGGTCGCCCCTGCGAGCCGGTAGACCGGGGCGATGGCGTAGAACGACAACGGTCCCGGATGGCTGCCCTGATCGGGGAAGCGGCCGATGCGGCCGGGCAGGCCGACGAGCGGCGTGTCGCCGGTCCCCACGTCGCGCACCCGGAACTCGGTCATCGCGAGGTCGAGCACCGGGTACCAGGCGTGGCGCGCGATCGACACGACGGCGACGAGGAACGGGATCGCGAACGCCACCGTCCCGGCCACGACCGGGTGTGCACGACACCAGTCGAGCCCGGCCACGACCGGGGTGGGCGCACGGCGCGTCGGCTCCGAGGTCCGGACGTCGGTGATGGCTCGATCCCCCTGCTCACGTGCGGGCCCGCTGCGTGCGCGTCGCTGCGTTCGGTCCCGACCGAGTCTACGGGCGTACCCGAGCGCGGCCCCGGCGCGCCGGGCGAAGCGGCCCGAACGGGCGAGTACTCTGACGCCGCATGCCGACCGGTTCCGCGCACCGTCTCGTCGCCCCGTACGCCGACGCGCTCCTCGCCCGGGACCTGCCCGCCCTCGACCCGACCCGCCGGGCCGAGACCGTCGACTTCGTCGCGCTGCGGGTCTCCACGCTGCCCACCCCGATGCTCGTGGGCGTGAGCGTCATCGCGTGGGCGTTCGACCTGCTGCTGCGCCTGGGATCCCGCCGCACCTTCATCTCGCTGTCGACCCGCATCCCCATCCCCTTCGTGTCCGAGTACCCGCGCCTCATCCGGTCGCTGGCCTTCGCGTACGTCTGGGAGCGCTGGCCCGACACTCGGCCCGACGGCGGACGCGCTCCGGTGGTCCCGTGAGCCTCGGCCACGATCCGTTCGGCCCGGCCGACCACATCGAGGTCGAGGTCCTCATCATCGGCAGTGGTGCCGGCGGCGCTCCGACCGCGGCCCTGCTCGCCGAGGCCGGATTCGAGGTGCTCATCGTCGAGGAGGGCGCCTGGGTCGATCAGGGCGCGGTCAAACCCTTCTCCCTCGAGCAGATGGCACGGCAGTACCGGTCCGGCGGCGTGACCGTCGCACTCGGTCGACCTGCGGTGGCGTACACCGAGGGGCAGTGCGCCGGCGGCGGCACCGAGGTGAACAGTGGGCTCTACAAGCGCCCACCCCACGAGGTGCTCGAGGCCTGGCGCGCCGACTACCGCATCGCCGACCTCGACCTCGACGAGATCGACATGATCTCCGATGAGGTCGAGCGCGATCTCTCCGTGTCGACCGTGCCGGGCCGGACGACCGAGGCCAGCCGCGCGCTGGCCCGCGGCGCGCAAGCGCTCGGGTGGCGGAACGGGGAGATCCCCCGCTGGATGGCGTACCCCGAACGGGGGGACGCCCTGAGCGGACGCCGCCAGTCGATGACCGTCACCTACCTCCCGCGTGCGGTCAGGGCCGGGGCGCGCCTTGCGACCGAGGTGCGGGTCGATCGCCTCGAGATCGTCGACGGCACGGCGCGCGCCGCGCTCGTCACCCGCTCGGGCGGGCGAGCGGGCCGCATCTCCTTCCGCCACGTGTTCGTCTGTGGGGGGGCCATCCAGACCCCGGCACTGCTGCAGCGATCAGGCCTTCACCGCCACATCGGGGCCAGCCTCGCCGTCCACCCCACGGTGAAGCTCGCGGCCAAGTTCCGCGAAGAGGTGAACGTGGACGACGACGTCCCCGTCCATCAGGTCACCGAGTTCTTCCCCTACTCATCCTTCGGCGGATCGGCCAGTCAGGCCGGGCTGGTCGCGCTCGCTCTCAACGACAACTGGCGCGCGTTCAGCCGGCAGATCATCGACTGGCGCCGCATGAGCGTGTACTACGCGGCGATCAGGAGCGAGGGGCGTGGCCGCGTGCTCGCGGTGCCGGGTCTGCGCGATCCGGTCGTCACCTACCGCCTCACCCGCAATGACCGCGCGCTGCTGGGCGCGAGCCTCGGACGCCTGGCACTGGCGATGCTCGCCGCGGGCGCCGAGGAGGTGTTCCCCTCCTTCCGGGACGCACCCATCGTGCGTCGAGCGGCCGACGTCGCCCGACTCGAGTCCGGATTCCGAGCCGACCGGGCGTCGGTCATGACGGTGCACCTGTGCTCCACGGTGCCCCTCGGCGAGGACCCGAACCGATGTGGGGCCGACTCGCACGGCCGCATCCACGGCACGACGAACGTCCGGGTCAACGACGCATCCCTGCTGCCGACCGCACCCGGGGTCAATCCGCAGGCCACCGTGATGGCGATCGCGATCCGCAACGCCCGCCGGTTCATCGAGGAGACCCCCGTTGGTTGATACCCACGCGCGCCGCCCGGCACCGCCCGCCACCGTCATCACCGGCGCCACCGGGTGGTTCGGTCGCGCCCTCGTCGAACGGCTCCTCGCCGACGGTCGGCCGGCGCTGCGCACGCTCGTGCGGAGTCCGGAGGAGGGCGAGGCGCTCGGCGCACGCGGGGTCGAGGTCGTGAGCGGCGACATCACGGACCGGCGGGACGTAGCGCGCCTGTTCGAGGGACTCCCCGAGGGTGCCGACGTGGTGCACGGCGCCGGCATCATCCACCCGCGCGTCGTCGCCGACTTCACTCGCGTCAATGCGCAGGGCACCCGTTACATGGTGGATGTCGCCCGGGACGCCGGTGTGCGGCGGTTCGTCCACGTCTCCTCGAACAGCCCGTTCGGCACGAACCCGGTCAACGGCGAGACGTTCCGCAACCACGAGCCGTACCACCCGTACCTCGGGTACGGGACCTCCAAGATGCAGGGCGAACTCGCAGTGCTCGCCGGGGTCGAGGCGGGCCTCGACGCGGTGATCGTACGACCGCCCTGGTTCTACGGGCCGTTCCAGCCGGAACGGCAGACGACCTTCTTCACCCTCGTCCGCACGGGCCGCTTCCCGATGTTCGCCGGGGGCACCCAGCGCCGTTCGATGGTGTACGTGGACAACCTCGTGCAGGGCGTGCTCCTCGCCGAACTCACCGAGGGCATCACGGGGCGCGGCTACTGGATCGCGGACGCCCGGCCCTACGAGGTCCGCGAGATCGTGGACACCGTGCGTCGCGCCCTCACCGACGAGGGGTACGAGGTGTCGGGCCGCCCCCGATCGCTGCCCATCGCGATCGCCCGAGCCGCCGAGACCGCCGATCGGTTGTTGCAACGGGTCGGTCGCTACCAGCAGCAGCTGCACGTCCTCGGCGAGATGGGTCACACCATCGCGTGCGACATCTCCGTCGCCCGTGCCGAGCTGGGCTACGAACCCGGGGTCGAGTTGTACGAGGGCATGCGCCGAAGCATCCGGTGGTGCCGTGAGCAGGGGATCTCGCTGTGACCGTCTCACTCGTCACCGGGGGGAGCGGCTACTTCGGCATGCTCATGGTTGAGCGGTTGCGCCGGGCCGGGCACACCGTGCGGGTCCTCGACCTCAACGACGCCGACGACCGGCCGACCGACGTCGAGTTCGTGCGCGGTGATGTCCGCGATCCCGAGGTCGTGCACGCTGCGGTCGCCGGCGTCGAACTCATCTTCAACAACGTCGCCCAGGTGCCGCTCGCCAAGGACCCCGAACTCCTCACCACGGTGAACGTCGACGGCACCCGGAACCTGCTCGCCGCCGCGCTCGAGCACGGCGTGCGCAAGGTGGTGCACACCTCGTCGAGCGCAGTGTTCGGTGTCCCCGCGACGAACCCGGTGTTCCCCGACACCCCGCCCACGCCGGTCGAGGCCTACGGGCGGGCCAAGACCGAGGCTGAGGGGCTCTGCCACGCGTTCACCGCTCAGGGGCTCGACGTCACGATCGTCCGGCCCCGCACGATCCTCGGACACGGCCGACTCGGCATCTTCGGCATCCTGTTCGACTGGATCGCCGATGGCGCCGACGTGTTCGTGCTCGGCGACGGGTCGAACACGTACCAGTTCGTGCACGCCGACGACCTCGCCGAGGTGTGCCTGCTCGCCGCCGAGCGACCCGGCCCGATGATCGTCAACGCGGGCACCGACCGGTTCGACACGATGCGGGGCACCCTCGAGGCCGTGTGCGCCCACGCCGGCACCGGGAGCCGGGTGCGCTCACTCCCGGCGCGACCGGCCGCCCTCGCCATGCAGTCGGCGGCCCGCCTCCACCTCGCGCCGTTCGCGCCGTACCACTGGATCATGTACTCACGTTCGCTGTGGTTCGACATCGAGCACGCCCGCGCTGCGCTCGGGTGGCAGCCGCGGTTCTCGAACGCCGAGGCCATGATCGATTCCTACGAGTGGTTCCTCACGCACCGACATGACGATCCATCACGGGTCGCATCTCACCACCGGTCGACCGCGAAGCAGGGTGCGCTGCGCGCGCTCAAAGCCGCCACGCGACTGCTGCCGTCGGGCCGCGCCGGGGGCTAACGTCCGCGGCGATCCGGGGAGCGCCGTGGCACTGCGAGACCACACCGATTTCCGCGAGGCCTACGCCACGGCGTACGACGACGCGGCCAAGCACGACCTGCCGTACGTGGCCGGCATCGGCGCGATCCTGTTCGCGCTCTTCGCGGCGTATGACGTCGCCACCCACGTCGGCGACCACACCGCCGTGCGGCTCATCTCCTCGCTCGGGCCGGCGACCGTCCTGGCCGGCATCGCGATCTGGACCCGCCGCGTGCTGCCCGCCCACCTCGCGCCGTGGGTCGTCGTGGTCGGCGCGCTCGCGGCCGTCGCCGGACCGCTCGCGACCGTCGTCTTCACCGATCACGCGAGCGACCTCGGGTACGCGATGGTGATCATCGGCGCGACGGGCGCCGTCGTCTACCGCGAGCGGCCGTTCTACCTGTTCATGACCATCGCGCTCGTCGCCTACGTGCTGGTCGCGATGGGCGCACCGGTGAGCCGGGACACCCTCGGCGACTGGGTCGCAACGGGACTCATGGCCACGGGCATGGGCAGCGCGCTCTTCACCGTGCGCCGGTTCTCCGTGCGCCAGATGGCGCATGCGAACGAGCAGCTCGTCTTCCTCGCCGGCCACGACGCGCTCACCGGCCTCGTCAACCGACATGGGCTCGAGACCGCGGGACCGACGGTCCTCGCGCTGGCCCGTCGCGAGGGCCGCACCGTGTTCGCCGCGTTCGTCGACATCGACCGGCTCAGCGAGATCAACAACGAGTACGGGCACGGAGCCGGCGACGAGGTGATTCGCACCGTCGCCGATGCACTGCGCGAGGTCGTGCGGGACGCCGATGTGGTCTCGCGCTGGGGCGGCGACGAGATCGTGCTCGTCGGCATCGGCGACGGTCCCGACGCCCGCCGGATCGAGGAGGCAGTGCGCGACTTCGCGGTGCGGAACTCCGCCGTGCCCGGCTGGGACGGGCAGGTGAGCGTCGGCGTCGTCGCGCTCCCCTCCGTCGACACGAGTTTCGAGGGGCTCATCCTCACCGCCGACGCCGAGATGTACGAGCGGCGGGGGCGGCGTCGCAGCGGCGTGGCCTGACACGCTCCGCGGCCGTCGAGGGGACCCGGGGCCGGTCAGCGCCACGCAGGGTGGTGTGTGGCGCGCGCCACGCCGCTGGTCCCCCCGTTCGTCCGAGGGGTCCGTCATAGTGATCCCCGTGGAACACACCCTCGCCGAGCTGATCGTCGCCGACGCCCTGGTCCGGTCGTACCCGAGCTGGACCGACGAGAACGGTACGAACGTCCAGCAGCTCGCACAGATCGCGATCCGTGCACTCGCCGAGCAGGGCCTGCTCACCGCGACGGCCGAGGGTGACCGCATCGAGATCCTCGATGCCAGCCATTCCGGCGCGGCCCGCTGACCGGCACCCGGTCCCAGCATCCTGCGCCGCAACCTCCGTCCCCCGCACCACGGAACATGCGGCTGGCCGGGGCTCCGAGGGCAGCGGGTACACTCCCCCGGCCCGGAGGGACCTGCGCCCGTAGCTCAGCAGGACAGAGCGACCGCCTTCTAAGCGGTGGGTCGGAGGTTCGAGTCCTCCCGGGCGCGCGAGAACCGATCCGTCCTGTCGGGTCGCATGGTGGCCGTAGCTCAGTTGGCTAGAGCGCCGGGTTGTGGTCTCGGAGGTCGGGGGTTCGAAACCCCTCGGTCACCCCATTCGACGCCCCCTCCTGCGAGGGGGCGTCGTCGCGTCCGGATCGTTCAGGCACTGAGGACCGCCCGCAGCCCGGCCGGCAGGTCGCGGTGGGCGAAGGTGTACCCGCTCGCCTCGAGCGCCGCCGGCAGCACCCGCTGGCCACCGACGAGCAGTGCGTCCACGAGCTCACGGCCGTAGACCGCACGCAGCGGCGTGAGCGGGGTCGGCAGGAGGGTCGGGCGGTGGACGGCGGCGCCGAGCGCCTTCGTGAACTCGGAGTTCGTGACCGGCTCGGGGGCCGTCGCGTTCACCGGACCGGCGAGGTCATCGGTGGTGAGGGCGTGACGGATCGCCCCGACCTCGTCGTCGATCGAGATCCACGACATCCACTGCTTCCCGCTCGCGATGCGGCCGCCCAGTCCGAGCTTGAACGGCGTGACCATCCGGCCGAGCGCCCCGCCCGACGGGGTGAGCACGATCCCCGTGCGCAGGTGCACGGTGCGGATGCCGGCGGCCTCCGCCGGAGCCGTCGCCGCCTCCCAGTCCACGCAGACCCGGGCCAGGAAGTCCGGGGTCTCCGGCGCCGCCGAGGACTCGGTGAGGACCTCGTCGCCCCGCTGTCCGCCGTACCAGCCCACCGCCGATGCCGACACGAACACCCGCGGCGGCGAGGCGAGCCCGGCGATGGTGCGGGCGACGAGGTCGGTGCCGAGGGTCCGGCTCTCGAGGATGCGCTGCTTCTGCTCGGGCGTCCAGCGCTTCTCGCCGATGCCCTCACCCGCGAGGTGGACCACTGCGTCGATCCCCTCGAGGCTGACGGCGTCGATCGTCCCGGCGGTCGGGTCGTAGGCCACGCACCCGGCGCCGGACGCGCCACCGCGGACGAGGCGCCGCACGGTGTGCCCGTCCGCCTCGAGCGCTCGGACGAGCGCCGAGCCGATGAGGCCGTTCGATCCGGTGACTGCGATGTCCATGGGTGACTCCTCGTCGGGCCGAGGAACCTCGGCTGGCGTGTGCCGCGTGCCGGCCGACTACAGTCCCCGACGCGCCGCTAGCTCAACTGGTTAGAGCAACAGACTCTTAATCTGTAGGTTCAGGTTTCGAGTCCCTGGCGGCATACCACTCGGTCCACCGGCGGTCTACGGAGCGGCCGGTCGGCGCGGATTCCCCGCCTCGTGCACGCCACGACCACGACCCCGCCGGCCGTCACCCGGTCCACCGGTAGCCCTTGCCCCGCACCGTGAGGATGCGGGTCGGGCGGGCCGGATCCGCCTCGACGTGGAGCCGGAGGCGTCGGACGTGCTCGGTGACGGTCGACGGGTCCTGCCAGTCCGGGGTCGAGCGCCACACGTCCCGGAGGATCCGCTGCCGGTCGAGCACCTGCCCCTGGTGCGCGATGAGGTAGGCGAGCAGATCGAACTCCTTGGCGGTGAGCGCGACCGGCTCGCCACCGCGCTGCACCTCGCGGGCCTCCACGTCGAGCACGAGGTCACCCGACACGACCGCGCCGGGGGGACGTCGCCGTCCGTCGATGCGGCGCAGCACCGTGCGCATCCGCGACGCGAGCTCGAGCGAGGAGCACGGTTTCACCACGTAATCGTCGGCCCCGAGTTCGAACCCGAGCAGACGCAGCGGTTCCTCACCACGTTCGGTGAGCACGATGACCGGGACGTTCGAGTCGTTCACGATCGAGGAGAGCAGCCCGAATCCGCCGAGGTCTTCGAGGTCGACGTCGAGCACCACGATGTCGGGAGCCTGCTCGATCACCGCGTCCCGGGCCCCCCGCACGTCCTCGGCGGTCGAGACCTCCATGCCCTGCTTCCTGAGGTCCTCGGCGAGCGCCGCCCGCTGCTCGACCCGCTCATCGATGAGCAGCACCCGCATCCCAGCGACGTCAGTACCCCCGGCAGCCACGCGCCGGAGTGTACCGGCGGGTCCGACTCCCGACGGGAGGGCACGGCCGTACACTCTCGGCGCCATGGCCACCATCGACCCCCGCGTCCCCTTCGACCTCGACGGTCGCGTCGCCGTCGTGACCGGGGCGTCCTCCGGGCTCGGCGAACGCTTCGCCCGCGTGCTCGACGCGGCCGGCGCCCGGGTCGTCGTCACCGCGCGCCGCACCGATCGCGTCGAGGCCCTCGCCGCGAGCCTGCGCGCCGGGTACGCCCTCACCGCCGACCTCACCGAGACCGGTGCCGCCGATGGGATCGTCGCTGCGACCCTCGATCGGTTCGGTCGCCTCGACGTCCTCGTCAACAATGCGGGCGCCGGGGCGGATCGCCCCGCGGTCGACCTGCCGGTCGAGGAGTTCCGCCGGGTGCTCGAGGTGGACCTCGTCGCACCGTTCGCCCTCGCTCAGGCCGCGGCCCGCACCATGCTCGAGCAGGGTTCGGGCAGCATCATCAACATCGCCTCGCAGTTCGGACTGGTCGGGACGACCGCCGGACTCTCGGCGTACTCGGCCGCCAAGGGCGGGCTCGTGAACCTCACCCGCCACCTCGCGGCGGAGTGGTCGCCCCGGGGCGTGCGGGTCAACGCGCTCGCACCCGGCTACTTCGCGACCGAGATGACCCGTGACGTCTTCGAGGACGACCAGTTCGTGGCCTGGACCACCCGGAACACGCTGCTTCGACGCACGGGTCGCGAGGGCGAGCTCGACGGCGCACTGCTGTACCTCGCGTCCGACGCGTCCTCGTACACCACCGGGTCGGTCCTCGTCGTCGATGGCGGCTGGACCGCGATCTAGGCACCACACCCATCCACGCGAGCGTGGCGGAACTGGCAGACGCACCGGGTTTAGGTCCCGGCGCCCGCAAGGGCTTGGGGGTTCGACTCCCCCCGCTCGCACCGCAGGACGGCGCTGACTACTTCCTGCGCTTCTTCTTCTTGTTCGGCGCCTTGCCGAGGCGACGACGGTCGAAGAGCCGCGACGCCTTCTCCCGCTGCTCCATCTCGGCCAGGATGTCGGGGGCCGCGGCGTTCACGATGTCCTCGGCCGAGTCGAGGAGGGCCGCGATGTCCTCGTCCACCACCACCGGCTCAGGGGCCGGGGCCTGGGCCGGGCGGAGGCTGCCGTAGTCCCAGCCCACGTCGGCCCGGCGCAGCACGAAGCCCGAGCACTCGGCCGGGCACTCCCACGGCGCGCCGGGCGCGAGATCGAGCCGGCACTTCCGGACCGTCTCCCCGTTCGGGTAGGAGCGGCTCTCGTAGTGCTTGCAGTCCGTGCGCATGCCCATGTGCCGCATTCTTCCAGAACCGCCCTCGATCCCCCGGTCGGCTCAAGTCGGTCCCCGGGGCGGCCGACACTTCCCTGAACATCGGGGCCGGCACATGAGGGCTGACGGAGGGGGTGCCATGGCGAGCGCGCACGGGGACGACGATGTCCTCGAGACCGCGGCGCTGCGCGTCGCGATGTCCGGGCTCATCGAGGCCGCCGACGGGGCCGCGTCCCGACTCCTCGGACGGGACGACCTCCCCGGTGGGCCACTGCTCGCCCACATCCACCCGAACGACCGCCGCCTCGTGACGCGTCTGCTCACCGGCCCGGTCGAGCACGGCGCGCGGATCGTGCGCCTCGCCGACCGGGGTGCGGGTTCGCGGGTCGCCGAGTTGCGGATCACCCGCAGCACCGGCGACGGGACGGGTGCGGTGAACCGGATCGAGTTGCGCGGCCTGTCGACCTTCGTCGCCCCGGCCCGCACCGCGCACACGATCGCGCGCCTCGAGAAGTTGTTCCTCGCCTCCACCGACATCATCACGGTGCTCATGCCCGACGGCGACTGGCACGCGAGCCCGGCCGGGACACGCATCCTCGGTCATCCCGCCGGGTACGAGCCCGAGGGCGGACTCCTCTCGCTCGTGCATCCCGACGACGTCGAGGCCGCGGCCGATGCGCTCGCCGCGGTCGTCGCCGGTTCCCGCAGGCCCGGCGATCCGCTGCGCGTGCGGGTCCGCCACATCGACGGCGAGTACCTGTGGTTCGACTGCAGCGCGACCGATCTCTCCGAGGACCCCGACGTCGGCGGCATCGTGATCGTCGCCCGCGACGTGACCGGCGAGCGGCGTGCCGAGGCGGAACGGGACGGCGCCGAGGCCCGGTACCGCGCCACCTTCGAGCATTCCCCGCTCGGCATCGCCATCATCGGCCTCGACGGCGCGGTCGTGGAGGCCAACCACGCGCTCTGCCGCATGATCGGCCGCAGCGCCGACTCGCTCATCGGGTCCGAGATCACCTCGCTCGTGCACACCGCCGACCGGTCGCTGCTGGTCGCCCGCACCGATCCGCACCTGCCCGGCCTCGACGCGCCACAGGCTGAGACCATGCGCCTCGTGCACGCCGACGGTCACACGGTGTGGGCCCACGCCGACACCTCGCTGCTGCGCGATCCGAACGGCGAACCGACCCACTGGGTCGCGCTCCTCGCGGACATCTCGGACCGGAAGCGACTCGAGGCCCGCCTCGAGCACCAGGCGTTCCACGACGCTCTCACCGGCCTGCCGAACCGGGCCCGACTCGCCGAGATCCTCGACCGGGTCTGGGGGCAGCGGCGACTCGACGCGCACCTCGCTCTGCTCTTCGTCGACCTCGACCACTTCAAGCGGATCAACGACGAGCGCGGACACGACGCGGGCGACGAGCTCCTCACGATCGTCGCCCGTCGCCTCCGGGCGGTGGTGCGCGGCGGGGACGGCGTGTGCCGGTACGGCGGCGACGAGTTCGTCGTCGTCTGCCCCGACGTCGAGGATCCGGAGCAGATCGCCGCGCTGGCCGAGCGCATCCGGACCGCGCTGGCCAAGCCCTACCTGCTCACCTCGGGTCCGGCCGTGATCGGTGCGAGCATCGGGGTGGCGCTGGCCACGGACCAGGTTTCCATCAACGACCTGCTGCGAGCGGCGGACCGGGCGGCGAACCGGGCGAAGTCCTCGGGACGGAACCGGATCGCCGTCGCCGGGGCCCGCTGAGACCCGGTCAGTCGATCCAGCCGGGCGCGCGTTCCAGCAGGTACCGGCTCACGGCGAGGCAGCGGTCGAGCAGGTCACAGGTGACCTCCTCGCCGGCCCGCATGCGCACGAGCGACAGCGAGAGGCTCGCCACGACGCGCAGCGAGGTCTCGGGCGCGTCGGTGGCCGAGGGGAACGAGTCGATCGCGGAGACCTCGAGCGGCAGGTCCGGCCCGCCGACGCCTGCGAGCTCGGTGGCCAGCACGAGCAGGTCCGGACCGTGGTGCAACGGCGGCAGGGCCCAGGTGAACGACAGCGCGAGGTGGTACTCGTCGGACGGATCGTCATCGTCATCGCGATCGAGCACCGCGTCCTCGAAGCCGAGCAGCACCCGCGGGTCGACCTCGAGCGAGAGGTAGAGGTCGACCGGTCCCTCGCAGCCCTCCTCGGGGTGGAGGTCCACCTCCCAGTTCTGACGCAGCGAGTACGACTCGACGAAGTGGCGCTCGTCGTGCACGTGGAAGCCGTGCTCGACCGCGTGGTCCTTGAGGTCGGCGACGAAGCCGGGGAGGTCGATGACCGCCACGGCTCAGGCCATCCCGAACTCGCGCCGGATCGCCAGGGCTGCGCGCTCCACCGCGACCTGTGCGGTGTCGAGCACGCTCCCGAGGTTGAAGAACCCGTGGAACATGCCCTCGTACTCGATGTGGTCGACCGGCACCCCAGCCGCCTCGAGCGCGGCGGCGTACGCATTGCCCTGGTCGCGCAGCGGGTCGTACTGGGCGGTGAGGATGTGGGCCGGCGGCAGGTCGCTGAGGTCCTCGGCCCGCAGCGGGGAGACGCGCGGGTCGGCGATCGCATCGACGTCCCCGGCGAGGTAGTGCCCGAAGAACCAGCGCATCATGTCGGCGGTCAGCAGGTACCCGTCCGCGTTGTCGACCATCGAGTCGCTCGTGAACTCGTAGTCGGTGACCGGGTACACCAGCAGCTGGAAGGCGATCGTCGGCTCGCCGAGGTCCCGGGCGAGTTGGGTGACGACCGCGGCGAGGTTGCCGCCCGCGCTGTCGCCCGCCACCGCGAGGCGCGACCCGTCCACCCCGAGGTCGGCGGCGTGGTCCTGGACCCAACGGGTCGCCGCGAAGCAGTCCTCGACCGGGGCCGGGAAGGTCGCCTCCGGGGCGAGCCGGTACTCGACCGCCACGAGTGCACACCCCGAGGCCGCGACGAGGCTCCGGCAGCCGCCGTCGTGGGTGTCGAGGTCACCGATCACCCAGCCGCCGCCGTGGAAGAACACGATGACCGGGGTGATCCCGGCCCCCTCGGGCCGGTAGATGCGGATCGGCAGGTCACCGCCCGGCCCGGGGATGGTGCGGTCCTCGGTGGTGACGCCCTCGACGACCGCCGGCATGGCGAGCCCGGCGTAGGACTCGCGCAGCGACTCGGGGGTGAGGTCCTCGGGTGCGAGCGCCGGGGCCGAGTTCACGAGGTCGAGGATCGTCCTGGCCTGGGGGTGGAGGGTCATCGCGTCACTCCTGCGTGCGGGCGTCCGGGAGACTCTCGCACATCGCCGCGGCCATGGCCCGCAGCGCCCGACCGCGGTGCGAGATCGCGTGCTTCGCCTCGCGGCTCATCTCGGCGAACGTGGCGCCGTTCCCGCCCGCTGGGACGAACAGCGGGTCGTACCCGAATCCCCCATCGCCGCGCGGCGTCCCGATGATCGTGCCCTCGACCTCCCCCTGCGCCTCGAGCTCGCTGCCGTCGGGCAGGGCGAGCACGATCGAGGTGGCGAAGCGGGCCGTGCGGTCGGTCGCGCCGACCCGGGCGAGTTCGGCGAGCAGGTGGGCGCAGTTCTGCGCGTCGGTGGCCTCCGGACCCGCGTAGCGCGCGCTGAACACTCCCGGCGCGCCCCCGAGCGCATCGACCGCGAGCCCGGTGTCATCCGCGATCGCCGCGCACCCCGTCGCGTCCCGCAGGGCCCGCGCCTTGAGCCGGGCGTTGTCGAGCAGGGTCTCGCCGTCCTCGACCACCTCGGGCACGTCGGTCGGGCGATCGACGAGGTCGACGTCGAGGCCACTCGCGGTGAGCACCTCGACGATCTCGCGGGCCTTGTCCGGGTTGGCCGTCGCGACGACGAGCCGCAGCGTCACGGACGCTTCGTCGGGCGCGGGCTCGGTGCCACCGCGAGCATCTCCCGCTGGAGCGCGAAGATCTCAGCGATCCCGGACTCGGCGAGGCCGAGCAACTGGTCGAGTTCGCCCCGGCTGAACGCCACGCCCTCGGCGGTGCCCTGGACCTCGATGAACTTGCCGTCGCCGGTCATGACGACGTTCATGTCGACCTCGGCCGAGGAGTCCTCGACGTAGTCGAGGTCGAGGGATGGCAGCGCGGCCACGATCCCCACCGAGATCGCCGCACACAGGTCGCCGACCGGGTTCACACGCAACGCACCCTGCTGGACCATGCGCTCGCACGCGTCGTGCAGCGCGAGGTAACCCCCGCAGATCGCAGCCGTGCGGGTCCCCCCGTCGGCCTGCAGCGCGTCGCAGTCCACCGTGATCTGGAACTCCCCGAGGGCGGTGAGGTCGGTGACGGCCCGCAACGAGCGTCCGATGAGGCGCTGGATCTCCTGGGTCCGCCCGGACTGCTTGCCCTTGGCCGCCTCGCGGTTCACCCGCTCGGGGGTCGCGCCCGGGAGCATCGAGTACTCGGCGGTCACCCAGCCCCGGCCCTTGCCCCGGAGCCACGGCGGCACGCGGTCCTCGACCGAGGCCGTGCACAGGATGCGGGTCCGCCCGAACTCGGCGAGCACCGACCCCATGGCGAGTTCGGTGAAGTCCCGGGTGAAGGTGACGGGCCGGAGTTCGTCCGGCTCGCGCCCGTCGTGACGGATGCCCATCGTGGCTCCCTGATCGAAGGTGGCCTCAGAGCGTAGCCACGACGTGCGGCACCGCGAGGACGACCTCGGCGCCGAACGCGGCCGAACCCTCCTCGCCGATCGCGTCGAGGTCGACCGTCGGCCAGACGTGCGTGAGCACGAGCCGTCCGGCCCCCGCGGCCCGGGCCGCCTCCCCCGCCTCCCGCGCGCTGAGGTGGATCGTCGTGCGCCGCGCCGCGTGGAGGTGCGACGCCTCAGACAGCACGAGGTCGGCACCGGGCGCGAACGCGCCGACATCCCAACCCGGTCCGGTGTCGGCCGTGTAGACGAGCCGTCGGCCGTCCCCGGCGATCTCCACCGCGTAGGTCGGGATCGGGTGGTCGGTGCGGGAGAACGCGAGGCGCGCGTCCTTGATCTCGACCGGGCGATCCGGATCGATCGCCCGCCAGTCGAACGCCCCGCCCCAGTCGCGCACGAGGGCGCCGAGCCGATGCTCCGCCCCCTCGGGGGCGAGCACGGGCAGGCCGGTCCGTTCGAGGCCGTAGTGCCAGAGCACGTGCATGCCGTAGAGGTCGGCGCAGTGGTCGGGGTGCTCGTGTGAGATCACGATCGCGTCGACCTCGGCCGGGTCCACGTGCTCGTGGAGCACGCTGAGCGTGCCGTTGCCGCAGTCGACCCACAGGTTCGCCTCGGCCGTACGCACGAGGTACCCGGAGCACGGGCCGTGGCGTCCGTTGTACGAGCCAGATGCCCCGAGGACGATCAGCTCCACGTCCACGCCTCCACCGCGGCGACCTCGGGTCCGAGGAACCTCGTGCCGAGGGCGCGGAAGGTGTCCGGATCCCCCGAGGTGACGAAGGTGTGGGTACCGGGCGGCCCGCTCGTCGGACGGTCGCCGTCGAGGAGCCGCACGACCTCGAACGCCGTCTCGTCGGCGCTCGACACGAGCACGACGTCGCGTCCCATCACGTCGCCGATCGTGCGGGCGAGCAGTGGGTAGTGGGTGCACCCGAGGACGAGGGTGTCGACCTTGGCCTCCTGGACGGGTTCGAGGAGGCGTTCGGCGAGCACGCGCACCTGGTCGGAGTCGACGTCGCCGGCCTCGACGAACTCGACGAAGCCCGGGCAGGCCTGGCACGTGAGATCGAGACCCTCGGCCGTCGCGGCGCGCTGGTACGAACCGCTCGCGATGGTGCCGACGGTACCGATGACCCCGACCCGGCCCGAGGTCGTCACCTGGGCCGCGGCGCGCACGCCGGGGCCGACCACCCCGACGATCGGGATGTCGTGGCGGGCCCGCAGGTCGTCGAGCGCCGCACTCGCCGCCGAGTTGCAGGCCACGACGAGCATCTTCACCCCCCGGGCCACGAGCAGGTCCGCGATCTCGATCGCGTGCGCCCGCACCTCCTCGGCCGGCTTCGGCCCGTACGGGAACCGTCCGGTGTCCCCGAAGTAGATGACGGACTCGTGCGGGAGCAGGTCGATGAGGGACCGCAGCACGGTGAGACCACCGAGACCGGAGTCGAAGACCCCGATCGGGCGCGGATCCTGCGGCGCGACGGACGGCACGGAACCCACGGTAATCCCGCGCCCCGCTCCGCCTGCGGCTCCGTCGGCGTTCAGGCCGAGGCGGCGGCCCGTTCGAGGCGATCACGCACGGCCCGCCCGATCCCGACCGGGTTCGGCGGCACCGCGACGACGACCTCGATCCCGTGGTGATCGGCGGTGCGCAGCCGGTCGTAGAGGACGCGGGCGTACTCCTCGTCGGTCTCCGGCGGCTCGAGCACCGCCACCCGATCGGAGAGCCCCATCGGCACGGTCGAGGCGAGGAGGGCCACCGATCGACCTTCGGCGAGGAACGCGCCCGCCACGGCCGCGGCATCGCGGTCGTCCGCGAGCACGACGCGCGCGTCCGGCGCGTAGTGCGCGGGCAGCGTGCCCGGTGCTCGGGTGGTCCCGCCGACGGAGACGCTGCGCTCGAGCAGCTCGGAGATGCGCTCGACGCTCACACCGCCCGGACGCAGGACGACGGTCGTCCCGCCCGAGCAGTCCACGATCGTCGACTCGACCCCGACCCGGCACGCGCCGCCGTCGAGGATGAAGCCGATGTCCTCACCGAGATCGTCGGCGACTGCGGCCGCCGTGGTCGGGCTCACGCGTCCGAACCGATTGGCGCTCGGCGCGGCGAACGCGCCGCCGAACTCGGCGAGCACGGCCCGGGCGACCGGGTGCGCCGGTACGCGCAGCGCGACGGTGTCGAGCCCACCGGTCACCGCGTCGAGGACCGCCGGTGCGCGCCGCAGCACGATCGTGAGCGGTCCGGGCCAGCAGGCGCCGGCGAGCACCCGGGCCTCCTCGGGGATGTCGACCGCCCACGCCTCGAGTGCGTCGGCATCGAGGAGATGCACGATGAGCGGGTGGTCGGCGGGACGTCCCTTGATCGCGAAGATGCGCCCGACCGCCACGGCGTCGGTCGCGTCCGCCGCGAGTCCGTAGACGGTCTCGGTGGGGAGGGCGACGACCTCGCCGGTCCGCAGGAGCGCGGCGGCCTGCCGTACCGACTCGGCGTCGGCCGGGACGGGCGTGCTCACCAGTAGTTGATGCGCGTGGCGCGTTCGACGACGACGTCGAGGTCGTCGGTCCAGGCCCCGGAGGACAGGTACTTCCAGCCACCGTCCGGCAGCACGGTCACGATCGTGCCGGACTCCATCCGGGCTGCGGCCTTGACCGCACCGGCCACGGCCGCGCCACAGGAGATCCCGGAGAACACGCCGCAGGTGTCGAGCAGGTTGCGCACCCACTCGATGCTCTCGCGCGGGCGCACGATGAACTTCCGGTCGATGATCGACGCGTCGAAGATCGGCGGCACGAACCCGTCGTCGAGCGAGCGCAGGCCCTGCACGAGTTCCCCGGCCGGCGGCTCCACCGCGATCACCTGGATCGCCGGGTTGCGCTCCTTGAGGTACCTGCCCACCCCCATGAGCGTTCCACTCGTGCCGAGCCCGGCGACGAACACGTCAACCTCCGGGCAGTCGCGCCAGATCTCCGGGCCCGTCGCCTCGTAGTGCGCGAGCGGGTTCGCCGGGTTGCCGTACTGGTAGAGGAACACGTAGTTCGGATCCTCGGCCGCGATCTCCTGTGCCCGCCGGATGGCGCCGTTGGAGCCCTCCTCGCCGGGACTCAGCGTCACCTCGGCCCCGAAGATCTCGAGCAGCTGACGACGCTCCGGGCTCACGTTCTCCGGCATCACGATGCGCAGGCCGTAGCCCTTGACCCGGGCGACGAGCGCGAGCCCGATGCCGGTGTTGCCCGAGGACGGTTCGAGGATCGTGGCCCCCGGACGCAGCGTGCCGTCGGCCTCCGCCATCTCGACCATCTTGAGGGCGATGCGATCCTTGGCCGAGCCCCCCGGGTTCATCCCCTCCAACTTGGCGAGGATGTGGACGTCCGGGTTCGGGGAGAGCGCGTCGATCGAGACGAGCGGGGTGTCGCCGATGAGGTCGAGGACGCTCGCGTAGCGCGCCATGGGCGTGCCGCCCGCTCAG
>JBJTOY010000077.1:0-10111 GCA_046074845.1 Actinomycetes bacterium
GCCGACCGTCCCAGGTCGAGCGGTCCGTGCGTGACCGCGCAGACCTGAAGACGTTTCGATGCCCCGGGGCTTGTCCAGCGCTCGATTCTCTGGATATCCTCAGCCGATGCGTTCCGCCCTCCGTCGCACCGTCTCCACCGCTGCCGCGGTCGTGATGTGCCTCGGCGGCGCGACGCTCGCCGCGGCGGCCCCGGTCGTGTTCACGCCTTCGCCGGTCGCCGGCTGGTCGACCAACGGGGCGGTGCGCGAGGTCCTCATCATCGGGGACACCGTGTATGCGGGTGGTGACTTCACCCAGGTGCGCGGTCCCGGCGGCACGCCGGTCGTCGACCGTGCGCGCCTCGCCGCGTGGGACATCCGCACGGGTGCGCTCCGCACCGGCTTCTCGGCCGATGCGAACGGTCGGGTCCTGTCGCTCGCCACGGATGGCACGAAGTTGTTCGTGGGTGGCGACTTCACCACGATCAAGGGCGTCAGCAAGACCCGGCTCGCTGCGATCGACCCTGCGACCGGCAACGTGGTCACCTCGTGGGCCGCCAGTGCGACCTCGAACGTCTACTCGCTCCACGTGGCGGGTGATCGACTCTTCGTGGCCGGTTCGTTCGGAACGCTGGCCGGGGCCGCCCGGAACCGGGTCGGTGCCGTCTCCACGGCGAACGGCGCGCTCGACCCGAACTTCAACCCGAACGCCAATGCGACGATCCTCGACATCACGGCATCCCCCGACGGCTCGACCGTGTACCTCGCCGGCGACTTCACGACGGTGGGTGGGCTCTCGCGCCCCTACCTCGCCGCGGTGAGCTCGACCTCCGGCGTCCCGACCGCGACGACCTTCCAGTACCCGTTCGCCGGCGCGACCCACAGCATGACCGGGATCGACGTGTCGGATTCGGGCGATCAGGTGTTCGGCTCGCTCGGCGGGGGCGAGAACCGGGTGCAGGCCTGGAACGCACGGACCGGGCAGGTGCAGTGGTTCTACACGGTGACCGGCGACACCCAGGCCGTCCGGTACTACAACGGCAACGTCTACTTCGGGTTCCACGAGGGTGCACTCGACGACCTCACGGTCCGGCTCCTCGTGGCGGATGCGAGTACCGGACGCCTCGAGAACTTCCGTCCGACCATCAACAGTTTCTGGGGCGTCTGGTCCATCGACGTGAGCGATCTCGGCCTCGCCGTCGGCGGTGAGTTCACCTCCGTCAACGGGATCGCGACCCAGGGCGTCGCGTTCATGCCCCCGGGACCCGCCGATCTCATCCGTCCGACTGCGCCGGGCACGCCGACGGTCACGGGGACCACCGGGTCCACGGTGTCCCTGACCTGGACGCCCGGCATCGACGAGACCAGCGTCTACGGCTACCGGGTGCTGCGCAACGGCGTGCCGATCGCGTACGTGACCACGACGAGCTTCACCGATACCGGCCTCCCGGGTGACACCGACCAGACCTACCGGGTGCAGACGGTCGACGGGGTCGGCAACCTCTCCGATCCCAGCGGCGCCGTGACGGCCCGGACGGGGCTCGTCGTCCTGCCCGCAGGTTCGACGTGGCGGTACCTCGACAACGGCACCAACCAGGGCACGGCATGGCGCGCCAGCGCGTTCGACGACTCGACCTGGCAGTCCAGCGCGGCGGAGTTCGGCTACGGCGACGGCGACGAGGCCACGGCCATCGGGTACGGTCCGGACGCCAACGCGAAGTACATTACGAGCTACTTCCGGCGCACCTTCACGGTGACCGACCCCGCGACCATCGCGACCGTGACCGTCAACCTGCTGCGGGACGACGGTGCCGTCGTGTACCTCAACGGCACCGAGGTCGCGCGGAGCAACATGCCGAGCGGCACGATCTCCTCATCGACGTTGGCGAGCACCGCTGTGGCGGGTGCGGACGAGACGCGGTGGTTCCCGTTCTCGGTGAATCCGGCGCTGCTGGTCGCCGGCTCGAACACGCTCGCGGTGGAGGTCCACCAGAGCGCGGCCTCGAGCAGTGACCTGTCCTTCAACCTCTCGCTCGAAGGGACCCGGCGCCCGACGAGCCCCGCCCCGAGCGGGCTCACGGTGACCGGCACCACCGACTCCTCATCCTCGTTGTCGTGGACCGCTCCGACCGGGACCGGCACGACCACCGAGTACCGCGTCTACCGCGACTCCGTGCTGGTCGGTTCCCCGGTCGGCACCACCTTCACCGATGCCGGCCTCCTCGCCGCACGCTCCTACACCTACGCGGTCAGCGCGATCACCGACGGGGTCGAGTCGGCGCGCTCCACATCGGTGATCGCCACCACCACGGACACCGCCGTTCCGAGCGCGCCGACGAACCTCGTCGCAACCTCGGTGACCATGACCGCCGTGTCGCTGACGTGGAGCCCGAGCACCGACAACGTCGGTGTCGTCGCCTACGACGTGCTCCGGGACGGGGTCGTCGTCGGGAGCCCGACCACGACCGCCTACACCGACGCGACCGTCGTCGCGGGCCAGTCGTATGCCTACACCGTCCGGGCGCGTGACGCGGCCGGCAACACCTCGAGCCTCGCCGGTCCGGTGTCGGTCTCCACGCCGGCGATGCTGGCGACCCAGTACGCCGACACCTTCAGCGCGGGCAACTTCACCGACGGGCGCTGGACGACCGCCGCCGCCAGCCTCGTCGCCGGTTCGGTGAGCGGGTACTTCGCCCGACTCACTGCGGTGTCGGGTCCGGCGTACCTCTCGTGGCCCGCGACGGTCCTCGACCAGGGGCGGCGATCCTGGAGCCTGCGCGCCTACTTCCGGATCAACTCCCGGGCTTCGAACCAGTCGGTGAGCCTCGTGGATCTGCGCAACGCCGCCGGGAAGTCCATGTACCTGTTCACGAACTCGAAGACGGGCCGGTGCTCGGTCAAGCTCGGCGGCCAGACGGTGACGACCGCGTTCCGGTGCGACGACGGGGTTTGGCACCTGATCGAGCTGAAGGGTGACTTCGGTTCGACCACGCACACCGTCGACTGGAGGGTCGACGGTGTGAGCCAGACCTCCATCGCCCTCGGCGGGCAGGCGGCCACGAGCGTGCGCAGCCTGACCGTCGGCGACACCGGGGGCAACGCGACCAACGTGACGGACTGGGACAACGTCGGGCTCACGGTGGCCACCGCCGCGGTGCCGTACCTCGGGAGCCTCACGCCCTTCGGTTGATCGCCGCTGGAGGCGACGAGGTCAACTCGACGGCGAGCGTTGGGCCTTGAGCTGACGCCGGAACGCGTCGTCCCGCCAGAAGGTCGCGGTCCGCGACCCCGAGGGTTCCCAGCGGGGGAGCGGCACGGCGGGCTGCGGATCGTCACCCATGACCGTCACCCGCTGCACGACCCGCTCACCCTCGAAGTCGTTCAGCACGTGGTGCTGCGTGCAGCGGTTGTCCCACATCGCCACGGTGCCGGCCGTCCAGCGGTAGCGCACCGTGAATCGCGGCTGGTGCACCCACCGGGTGAGGTACCCGAGCACCGCGGTCGACTCGGCATCACTGAGTTCGACGATGCGGCGGGTGAAGTGCTCGTTCACGAACAGAGCCCGTCGACCGGTCTCCGGGTGGACTCGCACGACCGGGTGGATGTGCCCCCGCTCCGGCGCGAGGTGCGGTCCGGCGTCGTGGAACGCGGTCAACCCGTCGCACAACTCGCGCAGCGGGGCCGAGAGTTCGTCGTAGGCGCGGCAGGTGTTCGTCCAGAGCGTGTCGCCGCCCACCTCCGGGACCACCTTCGCCTGGAGGATCGCGATCTTGGACGGGTGCTCGGCGCAGGTGAGGTCGCTGTGCCATTCGTCGGCGACGCCGCCCGAGCCGTCGACCGCGCGCAGTTCGAAGAACTCGGGTCGTTCCCTCGCCAGGTCGAGGTTCGGGTGGGCCTCGAGTTCGCCGAACAGTCGCCCGAACGCGACGTGCTCATCGGGGGACAGGTGCTGCTCGGGGAAGAACAGCACCATGTGCTCGAGGAGCAGGTCGTGGATCGCCGTCGCGTCGTCCTCCGTCGCCCGGGCGAGCGCGAGGCCACGGACCTCGGCCCCGAGCGAACCCGACAGGCGGCGCACCTCGGCCGACATCTCAGGCGTCGGCCGAGGTCGGTGGGAGGCGCACCGTGCACCTGCCGGATCGGGCGCTTGCGCACCTGCGAGGAGGGGTGGTCGCAGTCACGGTGCAGGAGCGTACCGGGCTCGCCGGCACCCGAACCCCGGCGCTACTTGGTCGGGGTCACGGCGGTCGAGAGGGCCGACTCCGGGCTCGTTCCGACGGCGTTGGTGGCGGTGACGCCGAACCGGTAGGGGACGCCACCGGTCAGCCCGCCGATCGACACGCTCGTCGCGGCAGCCGATACGGCGACCGAACCGACGAAGGTCCCGTTCGCGTAGACCCGCACCGTCTGGCCCGTGAGGGCGGAGCCGCCATCGGCGCCCTTGGTCCACGTGAGGCTCGCGGCGCGCCGTCCCGCCGTCGCGACGACGTTCGTCGGCGCTGACGGCGCGGTCGGCCCGGTGATGGTCGTGCCCGACGGGAGGGTGCTCAGGAGTCGGTTCGGTGAACCGGTCCCGGCACTCGTCACCTTGCCGGTGGTCGCGGCGGTCACGATGCGGTTGGCGATCTCGGCGGGGGTCGCCGTGGGTGTCGCCGACAGCAGGAGGGCGATCGCGCCGGCGGTGTGCGGCGAGGCCATCGAGGTCCCCGAGATCGTGTTGGTGGCGGTGGACGACGTGTACCACGCCGACAACACCGACGATCCCGGTGCGAAGAGGTCGAGGCACGATCCGTAGTTCGAGTACGAGGCCCGGGCGTCGGTCGAGGTCGTCGCGCCAACGGTGATCGCCTCGGCCACCCGCGCCGGCGAGTAGTTGCATGCGTTGGCGTTCGAGTTGCCGGCGGCCACGACCACGGTGACACCGTCGGCGATGACCCGCCGGACCGCGTCATCCACGCTCGTGAGCGCGCCGCCGCCGAGACTCATGTTCGCAACCGCGGGGCCGGACACGTGGTGGGCGACGATCCAGTCGAGGCCGGCGATGATCCCCGACCACGCGCCTGACCCGGTGCAGTCCAGCACCCGGACCGGGACGATCGTCGCCGACTTCGCGACGCCGTACGTCGCGCCGGCGGTGGTGCCGGCGACGTGGGTGCCGTGGCCGCTGCAATCGTTCGTGCCGCCGCCGTCCGCGAACGCGGTGTATCCGGCGGCGACGCGGCCTGAGAACTCGGTGTGATCGGCGCGGACCCCACCGTCGACGATGTACGCGGTGACGCCGGCACCGGCGGCTGCGTCGTTCCAGGTGTACGTGCCGGAGAGGGGCAGCGCCGTCTGGTCGATGCGGTCGAGGCCCCAGGGCGCGGAGGTCTGGGTCCCGGTCGCCGTCGCGAGACCGTCGGCCTCGATGCGCGTCACGGCCGGGTTCCGACGGAGCGCGTCGACGGCTGCGGGGCTGAGGTCGACGGCGACGCCGCGCAGCGCGTTGGTGTACGTGAACCGGACCGTGCGGCCTGCCGCACGGAGTTCCGCGGCCTCACGCTTCGCGTCAGTGCCGGCACGGAAGGTGACGATGAAGGTCCGCTCGCCACTGGGCGCAGCCGCCGCGACGGTCGGGACCATCGCAAGGAGCGCGAGCACGAGCACGGTGAGCGTTCGTCGCATAGTGCGGTCAGCGTAGGCCATCGGGTGGGGGTGTCAAGACCTCGGAGCCCGCCGGCCCGCCCCACCGAGGACGTTTTGCGCCCCCGGGATGGGTCGCCGGGCCCAGACGGGCCCGAGCCCCTAGGTTCGGCGCCGTGCCGCACCACGTCCCCGCCGACCGGTTCGAGGCCCTCGTCGCCGCCGCCCTGGACGAGGTGCCGGAGGAGTTCTGGCCGGCCCTCGAGAACCTCGTGGTCGTCGTGGAGGACGACCCGCCGCCGGGCGAGGACCTCCTGGGCCTCTACGAGGGCGTCCCGATCACGGAGCGATCCCCGCTCGACCCGCCCGCTCTACCGGATCGGATCTCGATCTACCGGCACCCCCACGGCGCCGAGGCCGCCGACGCCGAGGATCTGGCCGAACTCGTCCGGGTGACCGTCCTCCACGAGGTCGGGCACCACCTCGGCCTCTCGGAGGACCGGCTCGAGGAGCTCGGCTGGGCCTGACCCGGGTCGACCGGCCCATTGACAATCTCTATCGGACCAATAGAGATTGTCCGTATGACCGAGTACCTGCTCGTCGCCCTCGCCGGGTTCCTGGCCTGCATGGTCGATGGCGCCCTCGGCATGGGCTTCGGGCCGACCTCCTCGACGATCCTGCTCGGCACGGGGCTGTCGCCCGTCGCGGTCTCGGCCACCGTGAACGTCGCCAAGGTCGCGACCGGCCTCGCCGGCGGGATCTCCCACTGGCGCTTCGGCAACGTCGACCGCCGCCTCGCGCTGCGGCTCGCGTTGCCCGGCATGGTCGGCGCGCTCGTCGGGGTGACGGTGCTGCGCAACGTGGACGGCGCGACGCTCAAGCCCGTCCTCGCCGTCATGCTCATCGCAGTGGCGCTGCGGATCCTCGTCCGGTTCAGCCGCGTCGATCCCGGTGGCGTGATCGCGGACGCCCCGCGCGACATCGATCCCCGCGGGGTCGGCGCGGCCGGGTTCGCCGGGGGTGTCACGAACGGTCTCATCGGCGCGTGGGGTCCGGTCGTGACCCCGGTGCTGCTCCACAAGGGTCTGGCGGCGCGCTTCACGGTCGGGTCGGTGAACGCCGCCGAGGTCGCGGTCGCCGTCGTGTCGGTCGGCTCGCTCGCCACGACCATGCGAGGCGGCGGGCTCGACGTCGGGATCCTCATCGCGATGCTGGTCGGGGGCGTGCTCGCCGCACCGATCGCCGCGGCCCTCGTGCGGCGGCTCCCCAAGCACGGCATGGGGATCGCGGTCGCGGGGCTGCTCCTGCTCACCAATGCCCGCGAACTCGCGACGTGGTTCGGTCTGGGGCCGTCTCGGTGGTTCGTCTACGGCGCGGTGCTGGCCGCCACGGTGGTCGCGTGGTCCCGGCCGCGCTGGTCGGGCGCCTCGCGGGCGTCGAGGCCGCGCGCCGCCGACATCGTGGCGAGCTGAGTCGTCCGGGGCTCAGGCCAGCAGGTCGAGCGCGGCGTTGAACGTCGGGCTCGGGCGCATGACCGTCGTCGTCGCTCCGGGGTCGGGCGCGTAGTAACCGCCGACGTCGGTTGGGGCCCCCTGCACCGCGATGAGCTCGGCGGCGATCGTCGTCTCCTGCGCCGCGAGCGCGTCGGCGAGCGGGGCGAACCGTGCCGCGAGCGCGGGGTCGTCGGTCTGGGTGGCGAGCTCACGGGCCCAGTAGAGCGCGAGGTAGAAGTGGCTGCCGCGGTTGTCGATCTGGCCGACCTTGCGGGCCGGTGACTTCTCCTGCTCGAGCAGCGAGCCGGTGGCCCGATCGAGGGTGGTCGCGAGCACCTTGGCGCCCGGGTTGCCGGCGTACTCGGCGAGGTGCTCGAACGACGCGGCCAGCGCCAGGAACTCCCCGAGGGAGTCCCACCGCAGGTAGTTCTCCTTCACGAGCTGCTGCACGTGCTTCGGGGCCGAACCGCCCGCGCCGGTCTCGAACAGGCCGCCGCCGGCCATGAGCGGCACGATCGACAGCATCTTGGCGCTCGTGCCGAGTTCCATGATCGGGAACAGGTCCGTGAGGTAGTCGCGCAGCACGTTGCCGGTCACGGAGATCGAGTTCAGGCCCTCGCGGATCCGACCGAGTGAGAAGCGGCACGCGGCGGCGGGGGCGAGCGTCTCGACCCGCACGCCGCTGAGGTCGTGGAGCGGGAGGTACTCGCGCACCTTCGCGAGCAGCGACGCGTCGTGGGGCCGATGCTCGTCGAGCCAGAACACGATCGGGTCGCCGGTCGCCCGGGCGCGGGTGACCGCCAGCTTCACCCAGTCGCGTACCGCGGCGTCCTTGGTCTGGCACATGCGCCAGATGTCGCCGGCCTCGACCACGTGCTCCATCAGGACCGTCCCGCCGGCATCGACGACCCGCATCGTCCCGTCGGCCGGGACCTCGAAGGTCTTGTCGTGGGAGCCGTACTCCTCGGCGGCCTGCGCCATGAGGCCGACGTTCGGCACCGAGCCCATCGTGGTCGGGTCGAAGGCGCCGTTGGCCCGGCAGTCGTCGATGACGGCCTGGTACACGCCGGAGTAGGAGCGGTCCGGGATGACCGCCTTGGTGTCCTGCTCGGCCCCGTCCTTGTTCCACATGTGGCCCGAGGTGCGGATCATCGCCGGCATCGATGCGTCGACGATGACGTCGCTCGGCACGTGGAGGTTCGTGATGCCGCGGTCCGAGTCCACCATGGCCAGGGGCGGTCCCGCCGCGATGGCGGCCTCGATCGCGGCGAGCACGGCGTCGCGCCGGTCGGCCGGGAGCTGGCCCGCCGCCTCGATCACTGCGCCGAGCCCGTTGTTCGGGTCGGCGCCGACGGAGGCGAGCTCCTCACCGAACTCGGTGAACACGTCGGCGAAGAAGACGCGCACCGCGTGTCCGAACAGGATCGGGTCCGACACCTTCATCATCGTGGCCTTGAGGTGGAGCGAGAACAGCACGCCCTCCTCGCGAGCCGCTGCGATCTGCTCGCCGAGGAAGGCGACGAGCGCACGCCTGCTCATGAACGTCGAGTCGATGATCTCGCCCGCCTGCAGCGCCGTGCGGTCCTTGAGGACGGTCACGGCGCCGTCGGGGGCGACGTGCTCGATGCGGACCTCGGTGGCCGCCGGCACGGTCACGGACTGCTCGTTCCCGAAGAAGTCGCCACCGGTCATCGACGCGACGTGGGTGCGCGAGTCCGCGCTCCACGCGCCCATCGAGTGGGGGTGCGAGCGGGCGTAGGCCTTCACCGAGGCCGGCGCGCGGCGGTCCGAGTTCCCCTCGCGCAGCACCGGGTTCACCGCGCTGCCCTTCACCCGGTCGTAGCGTGCCTTCGCGTCGCGCTCGACGTCCGTCGTCGGGTCGTCCGGGTAGTCGGGGAGGGCGTACCCCTTGCCCTGCAACTCGGCGATCGCGGCCTTGAGTTGCGGCATCGACGCGCTGATGTTCGGGAGCTTGATGATGTTCGCCTCGGGGAGCAGGGCGAGGCGGCCGAGTTCGGCGAGGTCGTCGGACACGCGCTGGGCCTCGGTGAGGTGCTCGGGGAACTGGGCGAGGACCCGGTTCGCGAGGGAGATGTTGCGGGTCTCGACCTCGACCCCGCACACGCCGGCGTAGGCCTGGATGATCGGGAGGAACGAGTACGTGGCCAGCAGGGGGGCCTCGTCGGTGAGCGTGTAGACGATCGTCGCCTTGTGTGCGGTCATGCCTTCTCTTCCGCGGGTGCAGGTGGTGCCGGGAGCGGCTTCGCCCCGGAGGCTACCCAGCCGCCGCCCGCGGCCCCGCAGGGGGGCGGGGCTCAGGTCGGATCGATGCAGACCTTGCCGCAGTCCCTCGAGTCCCGGAGCAGACCGAGCGCCTCGTCGAGGTCGGTCAGCGGGTACCGGTGGGTCGTGAGCGCGGTGAGATCCCGGCGGGCCAGCAGGTCGACGGCATCCTCGAACCGCTCCGGGTACTCCATGGAGCCCCGCACGGTGAACTGCTTCATGAGCAGCGTGAGGAAACTCGTCGGGATCGGCGCGTAGTGGAGCGCGACGACGGCGAGGCGACCCCCGGGCGCGCCCCGCTCGATGATGGAGGTGAGCACGGAGGCGACCCCGGTCGCCTCGATGAAGGCGGTGGTGGCCGGGGTCGGACCGAACATGAACGGCGTCGTGCCGTGCAGATCCGCGAGGGCCGTCCACACGTCGCCGGTGGTCGGATCGACCGTCGCGAGTGCGCCGAGGCCCTGGGCCAAGCCTCGCCGCGTGGCGCTCGGATCGATCGCCACGACCCGTTCGTTGCCGGCATCGACCAGCGTGGCGATCGCGGCGAGGCCGATCGGCCCGCACCCGAAGACCGCGACACCGTCCTCCGGAGTCGCCTCGACCTGGGCCACGGCGTGCATCCCCACCCCGAGCGGTTCGGCGAACGCGGCCGCCTCGAGCGAGAGGCCGTCGGGGATCCGGTACACGCCGCGGCGATCCGCCTCGGTGACGAGCAGCCGGGGGGCGAGGCCGCC
>JBJTOY010000078.1:0-5844 GCA_046074845.1 Actinomycetes bacterium
GGGCCCAGGACCGGGCGGCGCAGTCGAGCCTCCGCAACGCGCTGGCCTCGGCGAAGACGCTCTACACCGACAACCAGGACTACACCTCGGCCACCGTCGCGGCGATGGCCGACGCGGAGCCCAGCCTCACCTTCGTCGCCGGCACGACCGCCTCGACGAAGAACAAGGAGGTCAGCATCGCGACCCCGGCCTCGAACCTGGTCGTGATGGTGTCGAAGTCGGCGTCCGGCAAGTGCTTCGCCATGCGGGACAACACCCAGGGTCCGGGCACGCAGTTCGCCACGATCAGCGGCACCTGCGACGCCTCGACGGCCAGCGGCAACGCGGTCACCTGGGCCGACCAGTGGTAGGAGTCACCCGGTAGGTGACGGAGAGGGCCCGGGGCACACGCCCCGGGCCCTCTCCATGTTCCCCGACGTTCCGGGGTGCCATGCGGAGTCCGGACCGGTGATCCTCGGCGGCGTCGCCCCCGCCTAGCCTCACCGACGTGACGGCCCTCATGGTCGTCGCGAGTGCACTCCTCGGGCTCGCGATCGGCTCCTTCCTCAACGTGGTCATCTGGCGCGTCCCCCGGCACGAGTCCGTGGTGTCGCCGCCCTCGCACTGTCCCGGGTGCGACGCCGAGATCGCGCCCTACGACAACATCCCGGTCCTGTCGTGGCTGATCCTGCGCGGCCGCTGCCGCCGCTGCGGTGTGCACATCAGCGCCCGCTACCCGCTCGTCGAAGCCGGCACCGGTGTCGTCTGGGCGCTGCTCGCGCTGCGGTTCCACGACTCGTGGGCACTCGGTGCCTACCTCGTGCTCTCAGCGGGCTTCATCGCACTCTCGCTGATCGACCTCGACACGTTCCTGCTGCCGAACCGGATCGTCTACCCGCTGACGATCGCGGTCGTCGCGCTGTTCGGGGTCGCGGCCGTGCTCGGGGACGACGGGTCGGCCCTCGTGCGCGCGCTCATCGGCGGCGCATCCGCGTTCGCCGTGTTCCTCCTGCTCCACCTCGTATCGCCCCGTGGCATGGGCTTCGGCGACGTCAAACTGTCCTTCGTGCTCGGGGTCTCCCTCGGTTGGGTCTCCGGACCGACCGTGTTCCTCGGGTTCTTCCTGGCGTTCCTGCTCGGATCGGTGGTCGGGATCCTGCTCATCGTCACCAGGGTGCGCTCCCGGCGTGACCACGTCCCGTTCGGTCCCTTCCTGGCCGCCGGCACCCTGCTCGCCCTGCTCGTGGGCGAACCGCTCCTCCGGGCCGTCGGCCGCTGACCGACCGGGCCCTCCGGCCCTCCCCGGAGGCCCGTGGGGCGTCGAGGCGGGCCCGGCCCGGGCCGGCGGGGCACCGCGGAACCCTCCGATCGGCCCGTTCAGGAACCGGCCACGGATGCCGATGGTGCGACCAGTGACCACAGTTGCGTTTTGTGGTTGATGACCTCTACTGTTGTTCAGGTCAAGGAGCGAGCACTGTCGTGGCTATTGTGGACGGAATCGAACTGCTGACCCCGCGTGAGGTCGCCGAGACCATGCGGGTCTCCACGATGACCGTGTACCGGCTCGTGAAGTCGGGCGAGTTGCCGGCGATCCGCGTCGGCAAGCACCTGCGCATCCGGTCGGCGGACCTCGCCGCCTACCTCGACGCCCGCCTCGTGCAGGCCCCGGATGAGGAGGACGGCCCGTGGCCCGCCGCGTGATCGGTCTCGACGTCGGGACCCACGCGGTGCGCGTGGCCGAGGTCGAGCTCGAGGATCCACCCCGCGTCACCGCGTTCGGACAGGTCGCGCTGCCCTACGACGCGATGCGCGAGGGCGAGGTCGTCGACGCGACCGCGGTCACGAAGGCGGTGCAGCGACTCTGGACCGAGCTCGGGCTGGGCAAGGGCGAGGTGCGCCTCGGCATCGCGAGCCCGCGGGTCCTCGTCCGCACCCTCGAGGTTCCGGAGATGGCCGACGCCGACCTCGAGGGCGCGCTCCGATTCCAGGCCGGCGACCTGCTCCCGATCCCGCTCGAGGACGCAGCGTTCGACTTCCAGGTCCTCGAGTCCGTCCCTGCGGCACCCGGTGCCACGGGCGATGACGGTGAACCGGCCGGCGCCATGCAGCGAGTGCTCATCGCAGCGGCGCCGCGCGTCATGGTCGAGGCCCTCGCCGATGCCGTCCGCGCCGCCGGGGTGCGCCCGGTCGCCGTCGACATCGTGCCGCTCGCTCTCGTGCGCGCCCTCGGGCGACGCGTGGGCACGAACGGACCCGCGGCCGAGGCGATCGTGTCGATCGGGTCGGGCACCACCGTCATCGTGGTCCAGGAGTCCGGGCTGCCCCGGTTCGTGCGCGTCGTCGGCGGTGGCGGCCGGGCGATGACCGCGGCGATCGAGTCGGCCCTCTCGGTCGGCACCGACGAGGCCGAGGTCCTCAAGCGCGAGCCCGCCGCCGACCCGAGCACGGCCGCGGCCGTCGACGCCGCGATCGCCGCTCCGCGCCGGGACATCGTCGAGGCGGTGCGCGGATCGGTGGACTTCTACCGTGGTCAGGCCGAGGCGTTGCCCGTCGTGCGGGTCACGCTCACGGGCGGTGGATCCCTCCAGGCCGGACTCGCCGATGCGATCGGCGCCGCGGTCGACCTCCCCGTCGTCGCCGCTCAGCCGCGTTCGCTCATCGCGCTCGGCGACATCGGGTTCGGGCCGGCCGAGGTCCCCCAGCTCGACCCGTACCTCGCGGTGCCGGTCGGCCTCGCGCTCGCCGGGCTCGAGCCCGGCCGTCGGATCAACCTCCTCGGCGCGCAGGGCTCGACGCTCGACCGCCGCACGCTCACGACGATCGGCGCCGCGGTCGGCGGTGGCCTGATCGTGGTGCTCGGGCTGCTCACCCTGCTCGCGAGCAGCCGACTCTCCGACGCCCGATCGGCCCGCGACGAGGCTCAGGCCCGCAACGCGGCACTCGAGGCGGAGGCGGCGAAGTACGCGGATGCCCAGGCTCAGGCGGCGGCGGTCGAGGGCCTGCGGACCCAAGCCGAGGCGGTCCTCGCCACCGACGTGTCCTGGGCGCGCATGCTCCAGGAGATCGCACGCACCATCCCGAACGACTCATGGCTCACCACGTTCCAGGGCAGCGTCGCCGATGCCGGGGCCACCACCGCGGCACCCGGCACCACGACGATCGCCGGCACGACCGGTGTCGCCGGCACTCCGGTGGCTGGCACCAAGATCGGCACGGCGTCCTTCGGTGTGACCGGGCTCGACTTCACCTCCGTCGCCTCCTGGATCCAGCGCATCGGCGAGATCCCGTCGTTCACGAATCTCTGGGTCCCGAACGCGACGAAGGATTCGAGTTCGGCCACGAGTCGATCGCTCGTCACCTACTCGTCGACCGCGGACATCACGACGAGCGCCATCTCCGAGCGGGCGGCGCAGTACGGAGGGGCCCGATGAACCGTCGCACCCTCCTCGCCGTGATCGGTGGCTCGCTCGCCATCATCCTCGTCTGGTGGTTCGCCATCTACGCACCGCGCCGTTCGGCGACCGCCACGGCCAACTCGGAACGCACCGCCGCGGAGGCCCGCGGTCGTGACCTCGAGGTCACGCTCGCCCGACTCCGGGAACTCGACCGCAACCGTCCGCAGACCGAGGCGGACCTGCGTGCCCTCAACGCTGCGATCCCGGCGACGCCCGACCTCGCTACCTTCATCCTCTCGGCGAACGAGATCGCCTCGCAGGCGGGTGTGGACTTCCTCTCGATCGCGCCCTCGCCGCCGGCGCAGGCCGCGGCGGCGGGGCAGCCGACCAGCATCGGGCTCTCCATCCAGGTGCGGGGGGACTTCTTCGCCGTCGTCGACTACCTCAACCGGCTCGAGGAACTCGAGCGCATCGTCATCGTCGACACCGTCAGCCTGGCGGCCCAGGGCGGCGCGGCCGGCGCCGGGGCCACGGGGACGACCGGCGGCGCGACGACGGATCCCGACGCGCTCTCGGTGACGCTCGCCGCGCAGATGTACACGCGCGCCGCGCCGGCGGGTTCGACCGGGACCACCGGGGTGACCGGGGTCACCGGTGCGACGGGCACCTCGGGGGCCACCGGGGCCACCGGGACGACGACGACCGGGGGGAACTGACGTGGCCGGCCAACCGCAGGACCGCAAGCGCCTCATCGTCCTCGGCGCCGTCGGGGCCGGCCTCGTGCTCGCGCTGCTCGTCTTCCGCCTCATGAGCGGGGGCGGAGGGGGCGAGCCGATCACGATCCCGACCGGCGTCATCCCGTCGACGACCACCACGACGGTCGCGCCGCCGGAGGTCCCGGGCGACTCGTTCGACGTCTTCGCGACCAAGGACCCGTTCGCCCCGGTCATCCAGATCGACACCGGTGGTGCCACGGGTGCGTCGGGTGCGACGGGTGCGTCGGGTGCGACCGGCGCGAGTGGCGGCGGGACGACGCCGAGTGCCGGCACCGCCGTCGCGGTGGTGGACGTGTTCGACCAGGCGGGCACGCCGACGGCGGCGATCCGGGTGGGCTCGACCGTCTACACCGTCACGGCGGGCCAGACCTTCGCGACCTCGTACCAGGTCGTGGCCATCTCCGGGAGTTGCGCGCAACTGCTCTACGGCGACTCGCCGTTCCAGCTGTGCAAGGGCGAAGAGGTCATCAAGTAGCCCGACCCGCCGTCCGGTCGGTCCGGAACGGGCCGGGTCGGACCCGGGCCCGCCGGTAGGCTGCGGGGGCTCGCATCCCCGAACGCAGGAGCGCACGTGCTGCGGTACCTGACCGCCGGCGAATCCCACGGCCCGGCCCTCGTGGTCGTGGTCGAGGGCCTCCCGGCCGGACTTCCCATCACCATCGAGGTCATCGGCGACGAACTCGCTCGGCGTCGCCTCGGGTACGGACGGGGTCCGCGCATGCGCTTCGAGCGCGACGACGTCGAGTTCCTCGGCGGGGTGCGCCACGGACTCACGCTCGGGTCGCCGCTCTCGATCGTGATCCACAACACCGAGTGGCCGAAGTGGCAGGAGGAGATGAGCGCTGCGCCCGGCGCCACCGACAAGCCGCTCCGTCAGCCCCGGCCGGGGCACGCCGATCTCGTCGGCATGCAGAAGTACGGCTTCGACGACGCGCGCAACGTGCTCGAGCGCGCGAGCGCCCGGGAGACCGCGGCCCGCTGCGCCGCCGGAGCGGTGGCCAAGGCCCTGCTCGCCGAGCTGGGTACCACCGTGATCAGCCACGTCGTGCGGATGGGCGAGGCGTCGGTGCCGGCGGATGCGTCCCGACCCGGCCCCGAGGACCTGGCCCGCATCGACGAGTCGCCGGTGCGCTGCTTCGACGCCGACAGCGAGGCCGCGATGATCGCGGCGGTCGAGGGTGCGGCCAAGGCCGGTGACTCCCTCGGCGGGATCGTCGAGGTGCTCGGGTTCGGCGTCACGCCGGGGCTCGGCTCGCACGTCCACTGGGACCGCAAGATCGACGGTCTCCTGGCCCAGGCGCTCATGAGCATCCAGGCCATGAAGGGCGTCGAGATCGGGGACGGTTGGGCGGTCGCGTCCCGGCGCGGCAGCGAGGCCCACGACGAGATCCTCTGGGACGACACGAGCGGCTACTCCCGGGCCTCGCACCGTGCCGGGGGGACCGAGGGCGGGATGACCACCGGCGACCTGCTCGTCGCCCGGGTCGCCATGAAGCCGCTCGCCTCGCTCAACAAGCCCGTGCTGCGGACCGTCGACACCGAGACGAAGGAGCAGACGGTCTCCTGGAAGGAGCGCACCGACGTCACGGCGGTGCCGGCCGCGGGCGTGGTGGCCGAAACCATGACCGCCCTCGTCCTCGCGACCGAGGTCACCCGCAAGTTCGGCGGTGACTCGCTCGTCGAGCTCAAGCGCA
>JBJTOY010000079.1:0-6070 GCA_046074845.1 Actinomycetes bacterium
CCCGAATCCAGCGCCCGTCGCCAATCCAGCGCCTCGGTCGGACGCCCTGCGGCCCGCTCCTCCTCCCGCACCTCGGCCATGAGGTCGAGGAGGGTTGCGACCTCCGGACCGAGGTCGGCGGCGATCCGGTCCCGCAGCCACGCGGCGAGCGCCGGGCTGCGCCCGCCGGTGCTGACGGTCACGGTGACGTCGCCCTCCCGGAGCACGGACGGCACGGTGGCGGTGGAGGCCGTCGGGTCGTCGGCCGAGGCCACCCACACCTGCCGTTCGGCGGCCGCCGCGGCCACCGCGGCGTCCACGGCCGGGTTCCCGGTGGCCGAGAGGGCGAACCAGGCCCCGTCGAGGTCGGCCGCCTCGAAGCCCCGCTCCCGCCAGGTGACGAGCCCGGCCGCGACGGCGTCCCGGACGGGGTCGCCGACCTCGGGCGCGACGACCTCGACGACGGCCCCGGCCTCGAGGAGGGCGGTGAGCCGGCGGGCCGCGATCCGGCCGCCCCCGACGAGCACCACCCGGCGGCCGGCCACGACGAGGCCGACGGGGTACGGGTGGTGCACCGGGCGGTCCGTGGGGTCCGTCACGGCTCCGACCGTACCCGGCGACGGGTGCCGCCTCTACGCTCCCCCGCCATGGTCAGCGCGCTCGCGTTCGGTGCCACCGCCGTGGCGACCCTGTTCGCACAGGCCACGCTGGCCCGGGCCACCCGGAACCGCAGCCCGCACGAGGGAGCATGGGCGTTCGCACTGTTCCTGTTCGCACTGGCCTCCGCCGCGCTCGCGATCGGCGTGACCACCGGGTGGGACAACGGCACCTTCCGGGCCTTCTACCTGCTCGGGGCGATCCTGTCGGTGCCCTGGCTCGCGCTCGGCACGGTGTACCTGCTGCTCGGGCGCACGGTCGGGCGACGGGTCCAGTGGGTGCTCGTCGGATTCTCCGGCCTCGCGGTCGGAGCGATGCTCACCTGCGCGATCGACGGACCGATCACCGGCACCACCATCCCGGTCGGACGCGACGTGCTGCCGGTGCTCCCCCGGGTGCTCGCCGCCGCGGCGAGCGGCATCGGCGCGATCGTCATCATCGTCGGTGCGCTCGTGTCCGCGGCGCGCTTCGCCCGGCGGCCGGAGCGCACGGCGCGGCGCCGGGTCGTCGCCAACGTGCTCATCGCGGTCGGCACCCTCATCCTCTCCGGGGGCGGACTCATCCAGGGCGTCGTCGGCAAGGACGAGGCGTTCGCGCTCTCCCTCGCGCTGGGCATCAGCGTGATCTACGCAGGCTTCCTCGTCGCCGCGACCGGCCCGGTGCGCCCGCCCGGCGCACGCGACGCCAGCCCGTCCTGAGGGTTCAGGCGGACTCGGTGAGCGCGCGCCGCAGCAACTTGCCGGCAGGGCTCCGGGGCAGCGACCCGACGATCGTCACCCGCGTCGGCACCTTGTAGCGCGCGAGGCGCGCCCCGACGTGGGTCCGCAGTGCGTCAGGATCGATGGTCATCCCCGGGTTCGCCACGACCCACGCGCCGACAGCCTCACCGGTGCGAGCGTCCGGGAGCGCGGCGACCCCCGCGTCGGCCACCGCGTCGTGGGTGAGGAGCGCCTCCTCCACCTCGACCGGGTAGACGTTGAACCCGGAGACGATGATGAGGTCCTTGAGACGGTCGACGAGCGACAGGTAGCCATCGGCGTCGGCCACCGCCACGTCACCCGTGCGCAGCCAGCCGTCGGGCGTGATGACCCGGGCCGTGGCCTCGGGATCCTCCCAGTACCCGGCGAAGACGTTCGGACCCCGCACCCAGATCTCCCCCGGGTCGCCCGCGACCACGTCGTGACCGTTCGCGTCGACGAGGCGCACCTCCACGCCGGGCACGCTCGGACCGATCGAGCCGTGACGAGTCGCCCCGCCGGCGGCGGTGCTGGTGACGATCGGGGCCGCCTCGGTGAGGCCGTACCCCTCGTGGATGTCGAGGCCGTAGCGCTCGGTGAAGGCACGGGCCCGGGCCGGGTCGAGTGCCGCCGCACCCGACACGGCGAGGCGGACCCCGGCGAACGCGTCCGCGGGTGCGTCGGGCAGCGCGGTGAACAGGTCGTACATCAGCGGGACCGCGGCGATGACCGTGACCCCGTGCTCGCGCACCGCGGCGACGGCGCGCGCCGGGTCGAACGGTTCGATCGCCACCACCGCCGCTCCGGCGGTGAGCGCGACGCCCAGCACCACGTTGAGGCCGAAGACGTGGAAGAACGGGAGCACGCCGAGCGTGCGGTCCTCCGACCGCACCGCGAGCCCCGGATCGCCGAGGACCTGACCGATGTTCGCGGCCAGGTTGCCGTGGGTGAGCATCGCCGCCTTCGGCATACCGGCGGTGCCCGAGGTGTAGAGCAGGACCGCGACCTCGTCGTCGTCCCGCTCCACCTCGACGGCCATCGCGTCGCCCGGCGGGAGTGCGTCGTACGCGACCGCGCCGGGCAGCCCGAGGTGGGCCGCGCCCGCCGGTCCGCACACGAGGACACGGGCCTCCACCCGGGCGAGTTCCTCGGCGATCACCGGGCTCGGCACCTGCGGGTTCAGCGGCACCGCGACCGCGCCCGCCCAGAGCGCGCCGAGGTAGGTCGAGACGAACGCGAGGTCGTTCCCGCTGGCGATCGCGACACGGTCGCCGGGGTGCACGCCGAGGCGGGTGAGACTGCCCCCCGTCGACGCGGCGAGCGCCTCGAGCTCGGCGAAGGAGAGCGTGCGGCCGGCATCGATGAGGGCGGGCGCATCCGGGTCGGCTCCGGTCGACCGGAGCAGCATCGAGACGAGGTTCACGGCGCCGAGTCTCGCAGAACCGGGAGCCGGCCCGCCTGCCGACCCCACCTCACCGGCTCGGCCACCAGCGGTCGCGCAGGGCCACGAGCACGACCACGCAGATGCCGAGCAGCAGCACGCTGAGCGCCACGGCGACCTCCGGATCGGCGTCCAGCAACAGGTACACGGCGAGCGGGACGGTGCGGGTCCGTTCGGAGACGTTGCCGGCGAAGGTGATGGTGGCACCGAACTCGCCGAGGGCCCGGGCCCACGCGAGCGCCGCGCCCGCGGCGATCGCCGGCGCGATGAGCGGCAGCGTCACGCGGCGCAGCACCGTGGCGCGCGACGCGCCGAGTTCCTCGGCGACCTCCTCGAGGTGGGGATCGAGGGCCCGCAGCGCGGCCTCGACCGTGATGACGAGGAAGGGCATCGCGACGAAGGTCTCGGCGAGCACCACTCCCGCGGGCGAGAAGGTGAGTTGGACGTCGAACCAGTCGTACAGCGCACCGCCGACGAGTCCGGACCGACCGAACGCGGCGAAGAGGGCCACGCCGCCGACCACCGGGGGCAGCACGATGGGGAGGAGGACGAGCGCGCGCACGATCCGACGACCGGGGAACTCGAGGCGCGCGAGCACCCAGGCGAGCGGCACGCCGAGCACGACCGACGCCAGGGTCGCGAGCACCGAGCAGACGAGCGAGAGGCGCAGCGCGGTGATCGCCTCGGCACTCCCGAGGGTCGCGCCGAGATCACTCCACGCGACCTGCCGCAGGAGTCCGAGGAGGGGGATGAGGAGGAACGCGAACCCGACGACGGCGAGGGCGATGACGCCCCACGGTGGCCGGCGCAGCCCGAGGTTCATCGCCGGGTCGCCGGTGGCCGCATGAACCCGGCCCCGAGGATCACCTTCCGGGCCCAGCGCGATCGCACGGTCGCGACGAAGGCACGGGCGAGCGCGGGATCGGCGGCCTCGGTGGTCGGTCCGACGGAGTAGAGCGAGAGGTCCTCGACGTTGTCGTGGTTCCCGACGTCGAGGTACCGCACCCGCCGTCCCGCGGCCCGCGCGTCGGAGCGGTACACGATCGCTGCGTCGGCATCGCCCCGGGTCAGCGCGGCGAGGGTCGCGCGCGCGTCCGCGGCCCGGGTGATGCTCGACTCCGGGAACGCCACCTCGGCCCGTCGCAGCAGCACCTCACCGAGCCCGCCGCAGGGCGCGCTCGTCACGCACATCGCGAGCACGCGGGCCCGACGCACGTCCCGCACGGACCGCAACCGGATCGGGCTGTCGCGCCGCACCGCGACGACGAGGCGGTTACGGGCGAACCACGTGCCCGGACCACTCGGTGCGACGCGTCCGGCGACGGCGGCGAGGGCCCACGATGACTCGGACGCCGAGGCGAACACGTCGACCGGCGCGCCCTGGGCGAGTTGGGTCGCGAGCGTCGATGACGATCCGAGGTTCAGTCGAACACGCACCCCCGGGTGCGTGCGCTCGAAGCGGCGCGCGATCCGATCCATCACGCCGGTGAGGGAGGAGGCCGCCGACACGGTGAGGGTGCCGGATCGCGGGATGGTGGTCGAGGTCGTGGCGCCCGCCCGCGTCGCCGCCAACGCGATGGTGGCGAGCAGCACCGCGAGGCCGGCTCGCCGCGGACGGTTCACTCGGTCTCCACGATCACGTTCGTCGCCTTCACCACGGCGGTGGCGAGGTCCCCCACCGCGAGCCCGAGGTCGTCGGCGGCCTCCCGGGTGATCATCGAGACGATCCGGTGCGGCCCGGCCTGGATCTCCACGACCGCGGTGAGTCCATCGCGTTCCACCCGGGTGACGATCCCCGGCAGTCGGTTCCGGGCCGACTGCGGGGCCGACGCGCCCCCGGCGTGCCGTTCGGCGAGGAACCGGGCCACCGAGGCGCCGTCGATGAGGCGTTGGCCGCCCTCGGTGCGCACGGTCTCGAGGCGACCCACGTCCGCCCAGCGCCGCACGGTGTCCACGCTCACGCCGAGGATCTCGGCCACCCGGCCGGGTCGGTGGTTGCTCATGCGCCGGGAAGGTAGCGCCCGAACCCGGCACCAGCACATCTGCATGGCTCTGAACCTTGCAGGAGCAAGGTTCTGGCCCGGATCGCGATTCCTGGGTCGGACGGTTCAAGTGACGACCGGTCCCGACCGATATCCCCTCTGGAACGGGGCACAGCCGAGTGCCCCCGAGGACACGGGAGGTGAGCGATGCGAACTCGACGGACCCTGCGGAGCCTGCTGGTCGGGACGGCCCTGCTCACCGCGGTCGTGGGCTTCGTGCCCGCCACCACCGCCGGCGCCACCAACACGGCGGCCGCCTCCCAGTTCATCTCGCTCACGAACTCCCTGCGGGCCAGCCGCGGGCTGCCCGGCCTCCAGGTCGACGGCACCCTCACCGCGAAGGCCCAGGGCTGGGCGCAGTACATGGCCGACAACAACGTGCTGGCCCACTCGACCCTCACCGCCGGGCTCCCGGGCAACTGGCAGCGGGTCGGCGAGAACGTCGGGCGCGGCGGGGACGTCGTGACCGTGCACAACGCCTTCGTGGCCTCCGCCGGCCACCTCAAGAACCTGGTCGACCCCGGGTTCACCCACATCGGGGTCGGGGTCGTCGACACGCCGGGCGGCCTCTACGTCGCCGAGGTGTTCATGCAGACCAAGTCCCAGCCGAGCGCCCCGGCGCCCACGGCCGGGACCACGAGCCCGCAGACCGGGTCCCCGCGACCCGTCGCCTCGGCCCCGCGGAGCGGTGGATCCACCGCCGCCCCCAGCCGTTCGACGGTGAGCAGCGTCCCGGTTGCGCCACCGCCGCCCCCGCCCGCCCCGGAGCGGTTGACGGCGGTTCTGGAGCGCCTCCGAGCGCTCGACGGGTAGGCCTCGCCCCCCGGCGAACCCGCCCCTGTCAGACGGTAACGAGAGACGATGCCCCGGATGCCCGCCGGGGCATCGTCGCGCAGTGGTCGTGTGCCCCAGCACACGACCACGGAGCGACGCAGAGGATCAGGTCGCACCCCCGCACCACGCCGGCCAGGCACACGACCACGGAGCGACGCAGAGGATCAGGTCGCACCCCCGCACCACGCCGGCCAGGCACACGACCACGGAGCGACGCGGAGGATCAGGTCGCAGCGCTCAGCGGCCGCGTTCAGCCGAGCTTGAGGACGAACTGGAGCAGCGCGGCGATGAGGATGGCCGCCATGAGCAGGCCGAGGGTGATGACGGTGCCGGGCCTCACTGGTCCTCCTCGGGTCGCGTGGTCGAGATCGACACGCGGG
>JBJTOY010000080.1:0-6754 GCA_046074845.1 Actinomycetes bacterium
TCGGGTGGTGGTGGGTCTACCGACGCCGACGCCACTGGACGACCTGGGTCCTCGGGTTCGGGCCCTTCGTCCTCGTGTGCTTCGTCTGGTTCGGCCACCTCGACCGGGCACTGCCGAGCGGTCTCTGACCGATCCGTGGCGGTCCGGACCCACCACGCCTAGCCTCCCCTTCGATGACGAACGTGGTGAACCACCGGGGACAACCTTGGCTGGCGGGAGTGTTCGCGCCGGTCACCGACGAACTCGACGTCGCGACGCTCGCGGTCACCGGCGCGCTGCCCCCGGGCCTGCGCGGGTCCTACGTGCGCACGGGACCGAACCCGCGATTCGAGCCGATCGGCCGCTACCACATCTTCGATGGCGACGGCATGCTCCACGCGGTGACGTTCGCCGACGGACGGGCGTCCTACCGCAACCGCTGGATCCGGTCGGCCGGGCTGGCCGCCGAGGAGCGGGCCGGGCGTGCGCTCTACGGCGGCATGTTCGAGCAGGTGTATCCGGATCCGAGTGAGGTTGGCGACGCCGGCGCGATGAAGAACACCGGCAACACCCACGTCGTGCGGCACGCGGGGCGGATCTACGCGCTCATGGAGGCCGCCAAGCCCACCCGCATCGCCGACGACCTGTCGACCGAGGGCGAGTGGGACTTCGGCGGTGGACTGCGCACCTCGTGCACCGCGCACCCGAAGATCGACCCGGAGACCGGCGAGATGCTGTTCTTCGGGTACCTGCCGCGCCTCACGTACCACGTGGTGGACGCCGCCGGTGGGCTCGTGCGCAGCGTGCCGATCGAGACCCCGCACCCGACGATGATGCACGACTTCGTCACCACCCGCGACCACGTCGTGTTCCTCGACGCGCCCGCGGTCATGGACTTCGCGACCTTCTTCGACGGCGGGCCGCTCGCGTCGTGGCGACCGGAGTTGGGGACCCGCATCGGCGTGATGCCCCGTGACGGCGGATCGGCCGACGTGCGCTGGTTCGACACGGACAACACCTGGATCGCACACTTCCTCAACGGGTACGAGGACGACGCCGGCATCGTGGTCGAGGGCTGCGCGATGGATGAGTTCAACTTCGGCCTCGCCGCCGACGGCCGGGCCGCCGCGGCCGAGGGTGTGCTCTCCCGCATCCGCATCGACCTCGCCTCGGGCGCGGTCACCCGCGAGGCGCTCGACGACCGGATCGGCGACTTCCCGCGCATCAACGACGACCGCAATGGCCTGCCGAATCGGTACGGCTACGTGGCCTGGTACGCCGGCGACTCGACGGAGAACGGCTTCGACGCGCTCGTGAAGTACGACCTGGGCACCGGGGCGAGCGAGGAGTTCGTGTTCCCGGGCTGCACGGTCGGCGAGTTCGCGTTCGCGCCCGACCCCGCGGGCATCGCCGAGGATGACGGATGGCTCCTCGGTTTCGTGCACTCCGGGGACGCTTCGGCCAGTGACCTGTGCGTGTTCGACGCGCACGCCGTCGCCTCCGGTCCGATCGCCCGCGTGCACATGCCTCGCCGGGTGCCCTTCGGCTTCCACGGCAACTGGTTCGCTGCGGACTAGCGCCCCCGGAACTCCGGCGGCCGCTTCTCGTCGAAGGCGGCGAGGCCTTCGCCGAGGTCGTCGCTCATGAAGGCCCGCTCCTCGAGCGCGCGCAGCTCGACCACCGCGTCGGGCGTGAGGCCGCGGGCCACGAGGTTGAGGGCGTGCTTGTGCCCGCGCACCGTGATCGGCGCGAGCCGGGCGAGTTCGTCACCCCAGACCATGGCGGCCCCCAACGCGTCCTCGGCCCGACGATGCACGAGACCGGCGCGATCCGCGGCCTCCACGTCGAGGGTGGCCGCCGCGAGCAGCACGTCACGCGCGACCCCGGGGCCGACGAGCCGCTCGAGCCGCGCGATGTTCGGCGAGGACAGGACCACCCCGAGGCGCGCCGCGGGGATCGCGAACCGGGCCTTGGGCCCGACGACCCGGAAGTCGCACGCGACCGCGAGCTGCATGCCCGCACCCATCGCCGGACCGTTCACCGCGGCGATGACGGGAAGCGGGTGCTCGACGATGGTCTGGAGCAGGCGGTCGAAGGCGGGGCGGAAGGAATCGCCACCGCCGTGCTCGATCCCGCCGCCGTCGCCCCCGGTGTCGGCGGCCCGCCGGGCCAGATCCGCCCCCGAGCAGAACGCGCTGCCCGCGCCGGTGATGACGATCGCGCCGACGACGTCGACGTCGAGTGTCCCGAGGTGGTCGTGCAGCACGTCGCAGAGTTCGGCGTTGAGCGCGTTACGCCGCTCGGTCCGATCGATGGTCGCGAGCGCGACCCGGTCCCGGATCTCGAAGCGGATCATGATTCGTCGATCAGCGCGATGAGGTCACCCTCGTGCACGGTCTGTCCCTCGGTGACGTGGAGCTCCCGCACGATGCCGGGGATCTCGGTCACCACCGGGATCTCCATCTTCATCGACTCGAGGATGGCGATCTCATCGCCCTCGGCCACGGCTTGGCCCTCGTCGACGACGACCTTCCAGACGTTCGCCGTGATCTCAGTGCGGATCTCGACCATGGGCGCGCACCCTAGCGCCGGGCTCTGACGCCGGCAGGGCCCGCAGGTAGGGCCGTCGTCGATCGACGCGCCCCGGCCTCGGTGCGACCGGTCAGCGCCCGGTCCAGCGCGGCGGGCGCTTCTCGGCGTAGGCGGCGAGGCCCTCGCGGGCGTCCTCGGTCCTCACGTGCTCGTTCAATCGCTCGTGGAGCAGCGTGAGTGCGGCGTCGGCGTCGAGGTCGAGCACGTCGTAGAACGCATCGCGTCCGAGACGCAGGACCAACGGCGATCGGCTCGCGAGACCGGTGGCGAGTTCGGCCACGACGGCGTCGAGCGCATCGACGGGGACCACCCGGCTCACGAAGCCGAGCCGCAGCGCTTCGGCCGCATCCACGCGTCGGCCGGTCATCGCGAGTTCGAGCGCGACCTTCGGTGGCATCGACCGCAGCATCGGCACGGTGATCATGTACGGCCAGAGCCCGACGCCGACCTCCGGCGCCCCGAAGGACGCGTCGTCGGCGGCGACGACGATGTCGCAGGCGAGCGCGATCCCGAGTCCCCCGGCGAGCGCCACCCCGCGCACCCGGGCGATCGTCGGCTTGCCGAGTGCCCACAGGTCGCGGAACAGGTCCGCGAGGAGGCGGCGCGCCTCGTGCGCCGTGTCGTCCTCGTCCCCGATACCACCGAGGTCCGCGCCCGAGCAGAAGGCCCGCTCACCTGCGCCGGTCAGCACGAGCACCCGGGCCGCATCGTCGGCCCGCACCGACGCGACCGCGTCGCGCAGGCCCTGCATGATCCCGAACGACATGGCGTTGTGCCGGTCGATGCGGTCGATGGTGACCGTCGCCACCCCGTCGCCCACCCGGAGCACCACCGCCCCGTCACCGTCCCGTCCGGCTGGGAACACCCGATCCTCGGCCATGCGCGCATCGTAGGCCCCGTGGTCACCGGCGCGGCCGGCCCCCGCGTCGTACCGTGTCGGTCGTGGTGTTCACCGGCCTCACCCTGATCCTCGCGCTCGGCGTCGCCGTCGCGACGAGGGGTTCGCTCGGGCGGATCACCGAACTCGGATGGCGTCGGCCGTGGCTGCTCGGCGTGGGCGTCACCATCCAGGCCGGCCTCGAGTTCGTGCGGGTCGGGGGCGGACAGGATGCCTACGTCCCGGCCGCCGTGCTGCTCCTGTCGTACGCGTGCATCCTCGGGTTCTGCGCGTCGAACCTGCGCATCACCGGGATGGGCGTCATCCTCATCGGCATCGCGCTCAACGCAACGGTGATCGCACTCAACCTCGGGATGCCCTACCGGGCTCCGGTCGGTCGCGAGATGCCGGCCAGCGTGAAGCACCGACCCGAGCGAAGTGACGACGTGCTCACCATCATCTCGGACCGCATCGTGCTCCCACCCCTGCGCACGTCGATCTCGTTCGGCGATCTCATCATCGCGGTGGGTCTCATCGACCTGTGCTACCGCGGGAGTCGACGCCCGTCGGGCGCGGGGACTCAGGCGCGTTCGAGCGCGGCGAGCACCCTGACGTCGTAGACGTAACCCGGACCGAGGTGCAGCGCCTCGATCGCGGCGTCGCGCTTCGACGGGTCGCCCTCGGAGAGTTCGTCGTACGCGCTGGCCACCCGCAGGATGTGGCTCGCCACCGAACCCTCGGAACCATCGAGGATGGCCGCGGCCGGCGTGAGCTCCTCGGTCTGGCGCAGGATCTCGGCGCCCTTCGAGGCGACCTCCCAGGGCTCGACCGGACGGTCACGCGTCGTCTCGTCGTCGAGGCAGAGGTGTCCGAGATGGTGCAGCAGCGCTGCGCTGCGCAGCACGGCGATCCGCTCGTGCTCGAAGCCGAGTTCGGCCCCGAGTCGCTCGCTGAGCGCCGCGACCCGCTCGGCGTGCCCGGTGCGCACGAGGCCCGCGAGCTCCGGCACGACCGAGAGCGCCGCGATCGTCTGGTCGTGCGTCCGGCGGATGGCCGCCACCTGCTCGAACGCGAACCACGCCGCGAGGAGCGGGATCGCGAACAGCGTCGGACCCCACAGACCCATGCCGTCACGCCCGCCGATGCCGTCCAGCGAGATCGCCATGAGGGCGCCCGACGCGATGATCGCGAGATCCGCGGTGCGGCCCTGGGTGGCGAACGCCGAGTGCCGGATGGACAGCGCGGTGAGCAGGTCCGAGGCCGCGATCTCGGCGACGCCGGCGGAGACGAGCGCGAGCAGCACCAACCACCGCTCGTCGGTGATGGAGACCCGCTCCATCACCGACGTGTACGTGACGAGCGCCGCGATGACCGCAGCGAGTCGGACCGCGGTCGTGTAGCAACGACGCCACAGCGTGGGCTCGGGACGCAGGACGAAGCCCAACGCGAGGGCGGCCGTCGCGGTGAGGAGCACCTCGCTCGGCGTACCGGCCCGCACCAGCACGATGATGAAGGCGTACGACAGCGGGAGCGGCGCCCGACCGGCCGGCCGCAGTTCGAGCAGTTCGCCGAGGGTGATGGCCGCGCCGAGGAGCACGAGGACGAGCCACGGACCCTTCGGGGCCACGGCCTCGACCGCCAGCGCGGCGAGCACGCCCAGCACGATCGGGACGGCAATGCGGGCCCGGCGACTCACGGTGCGGCCTCCGCGTGCGGCGGGACACTGCGCACGTCGGCGAGGTCGCCGAGGCCCGCCGAGCCGGTGCCGACCGTCGGGGGCTCCACCGCGAACGCGTGCGGCTGGGCCTCGAACCCGGCGCCGTGACGCGCCCCCGTCCGCTCGATCGCGGCGATGAGCGCCTCGACCACCTTGGGGTGGAACTGCTTGCCCGCGTTCTTGCGGAGCTCCTCGAAGGCGACGTCCTGGGGCAGGGCCTTGCGGTAGGACCGGGTCGAGGTCATGGCGTCGTAGGCGTCCGCCACCGCGACGATGAACGGCTCGATGGGCCGGTCGGCGTCGTCCGCGCCGTCCGGCATCCGGTGGGCCTCGCTCGTCGCACTCGGCGCGACCGGCTTCAGGAAGTCGATGCGGGTGAGGATCTCGACCGAGACCGCCTCGTGGCGGCGCACGATGTCGAACTCCTCGGCGGTCAGCTTGCCGGGCTTGTTGAGGAGGTGGTTCGGCACGACCAACTTGCCCACGTCGTGCATGAGGGCTGCGAACCGGAGCCGCTCGAGGCGCGGCGTGGTGAAGCGCATCTCGCGCCCGACCATCACGGCGTAGTCGGCGACCCGCTCGGCGTGGCCGGCCGTGTATGGGTCCTTGGCCTCGAGCGCACCGATGAGGATCCGCACCGTCGCCTGGTGGGAGTCCTTGAGCGCGAGGTACGACGCGAACGCCTGGCGCGCGACGAGGATCGGCACGACGAACAGCGGGATGACGATCGCGCCGTAGTCGAGGTACAGGCGCCCCATGAACACGCCGAGCAGCGCGAAGGGCAGGATCTGCACGAACCGGGGCCGCAACTCGCGCAGGGTCTCGGCGAAGGTCGTCGAGGTGGCGAGCGACACCACCACCGCCAGCAGCACGAGGTTCACCACGCTGAAGGCGAGTGCGGCCGGCAGCGAGGCCAGCAGCAGCACCGTCGAGGCCCGCTCCCCCGAGTGGCCGACCAGCGGCGAGAACACGACCGCCGCGGCGCAGGAACTCAGGGCGAAGTTGGAGGAGTTGAAGAGAATCTTGCGCCAGTCGCCCGAGCGGATGTGCGGCCAGTACAGACCCCCGGCGAGACCGACGATGAGCGCCGCGAGGGCCGGGCCGTCCTGCTGGAAGGCCACGATCGCGGCCATGGCGAGCATGAACGACGCGCTCGCGCTGGCACGGTTCGGGAGGACGGCGACCTGGTTCTCGGCGAGGGCGAACAGCGCCGCGAACACCGCGACCTGGGCCATGGCCGGCATCGGCGCACCGAGTCGCAACGACACGCCGAGCGCCACCGTCGCCCCCGTGAGCACGAGGATGAAGGTGGTGAGCCTGTCGAAGCGGTGGTTCACCGTGGTCGCGGACACGTATCGATCCGGCGGTTCGAACGTTCACGGCGGAGGCGGCAGAGCCCCAGCGGTTCGGGAAACACAGGCAGTTACTTCCAACCCATGCCTGCGCCACCGCTGAGCAGCAGCGCAGCCGCACTCGAGACGAGCAGCGTCACGCGGACGATGTTCTTCTTCATCGGGAAATTCCCCCTTCGCGTCTGATCTCTCCGGGGTTCGCTAATGACCCGGAGGAATCCGCTCCGCTCGGGACTC
>JBJTOY010000081.1:0-21031 GCA_046074845.1 Actinomycetes bacterium
CTCGGCGTTGGCGAAGAGTCTCACGGCGAGCGCGAGCGTGAACGCCCCGAACGCCAGGATGATCGCGGCGTCGCCCCAGAGCGGCACGACGTGGCCGAAGAGGGTGAGCGGCGGAGCCTCGGGGATGAGCACCCGCCTGCAGAGGTCCACGCCGTAGGTCGCCGGATTGAGCCGGGTCAGCACTGCGAGCCAGGCCGGCAGCGAGGTGAGCGGGAACACCGCGCCCGACAGGAAGATCATCGGCTGCATGACGAGCGACATCACCATCTGGAACGACTCCATGCGGTTGATGCGACTCGAGAGCACGATGCCGAGCGAGGTGAGTGCGAACGCGAGCAGGAGCAGCGCGATCACGAGCCCGAGCACGCGCACGGGATTGAGGCTCACCCCGATGAACGGTGCGAACACGATGAGCAGCAGCCCCTGGGCCACCGACACGGTGCCGCCGCCGACGGCCTTCCCGAGCACGAGTGAACCGCGGGTGACCGGGGCGACGAGCATCTCGCGCAGGAACCCGAACTCGCGATCCCACACGATCGACATGGCGGAGAACAACGACGACGTGATGATCGACATCGCAAGGATGCCGGGGAAGATGAACACCTGGTAGGAGACGCCGCCCGCACCGCGATCGCCGACGAGCGAACCGATGCCCGCGCCCATCACGAGCAGGAAGATGATCGGCTGGGCGATGCTCGAGACGATGCGGGTGGGCATGCGCCGCAGGCGGATGAGCTCCCGGAACCAGATCATCCGGATCGTCCGCAGGTTGCGCAGCATCGGCCCGGCGGCGGCCCGGGCCGGCACGGCCGTCGTCGTGGTCATCGACCGCTCCGGAACGCCCGCACCATCGGGTTCGCGGCGAGACCGCCGGCCGAGTCCGCGTCGCGGAGGTCGCGGCCCGTGTACTTGAGGAAGACGTCGTCGAGACTCGGTCGCCGGACGTTCACGCTCGTGACGCCCACGCTGAGGGTCGAGAAGATGCGGGGCACGAAGGCCTCGCCGTCCGGGACGCGCAGCACGAGGTGGTCGCCCTTGGCGTCTGCGGAGATCCCGAACTCGGCGGCGAGTTCCCGCGCGGCGACGGCATCGTCGTGGGTGGCGAGCGTGATCGTGTCGGCGCCGACCGATGCCTTGAGCCTGGTCGGGGTGTCGATGGCGACGATGCGACCCTGATCGATGATTGCGATGCGGTCGCAGCGCTCGGCCTCGTCCATGTAGTGGGTGGTGAGGAACATCGTCACGTGCTCGCGGGCCCGCAGCTCATCGACGTAGTCCCAGATGTGGGTGCGGGTCTGGGGGTCGAGTCCGATGGTCGGCTCGTCGAGGAACAGCACCCGCGGCATGTGCAGCAGGCCGCGCGCGATCTCGAGACGGCGCTTCATGCCACCCGAGAAGAACCGCACCTGCTGGTCGGCGCGGTCGGAGAGGCCGACCATGTCGAGGAGCGGCGCCATGCGGGCCTGCACCTCGGCCGGCGGGATGCCGTACAGCACCGCGTGGAACCGGAGGTTCTCCGCCGCCGTGAGGTAGTCGTCGAGCGTGATCTCCTGGAAGACGAGGCCGATGTTCCGACGCACCTCGTCCCGCTCGGTCACGACGTCGTGACCGGCGACCCGGGCGGTACCGGCCGACGGGCGCTGGAGGGTGCAGAGGATCGAGATCGTCGTGGTCTTGCCCGCGCCGTTCGGCCCGAGGAAGCCGAACAGCTCGCCCGCCTCGACCTGGAACGAGACGTCGTCGACGGCGGTGAAGTCGCCGAACCGACGCACGAGGTGCTCGACGACGACGGCGGGGGGACGGTTCGTCACCCGGGCATCTTCGCAGGTCGGACCCGGTGCGACCCCGTTCGGACCCGGATGGGCTGGGCTGCCGGGCAGGATCGGACCCGGGTCCGGATTGGTCCGGAATCGGCCAGGAAGGGGCCTACGCTGGTCCCCCTATGGTCGCCCTGCAGACCCAGAGCGCGTGGCTCGACGCGGACGAGGTGCCGGGCCCGCCGCTGCCCCTCGGCGAGCGGGTCGTCCTCCCGGGGCGGGGCACGACGTTCCTGCGCCGGGTGGCGGGGCCCGAGGGAGCACCGACGGTCCTGCTCGTGCACGGCTGGTGCGCGAGCGGGGGGCTCAACTGGTACCAGACCTTCGACGCGCTCGGCGAGCACTGCTCCGTCCTGGCCCCGGACCTGCGTGGCCACGGCCGTGGCATCCGCACGAACGACCGGTTCAGCCTGCGGGACTGCGCGGATGACCTCGCAGCGATCATCGAGGCCGAGGGCTGCGGCCCGGTCATCGCCGTGGGGTACTCCATGGGCGGTCCGATCTCCCAACTCCTCTGGAAGCGGCACCCGCACCTCGTCGCCGGCCTCGTGCTGTGTGCGACGGGGGCCGAGTTCGTGACCGGCCACCCGGAACGACGGGCCTTCGCCGCGTCAATGATGCTGGCCGCGGGCGGGCTGCGGGTCGGCGGCATGGTCGGCCACGTCCCCCACGCCATCGGCCGACGCATCTTCGGCCATGCGCCCACGCGCCCCGGCTCCATGACGACCTGGGCCCGGGAGGAGTTCCGCCGTCACGACCTCCGCCTCGTCGCCGAGGCGGGCCGGGCGGTGAGCACCTTCTCGTCGCGTCGTTGGATCGGCCGTATCGACGTGCCCACCACCGTCGTGGTCACGACCCGCGACCGTGCGGTGAGCCCCGACGCCCAGCACCGCCTCGCCCTCGCGATCCCCGGGGCCAGCATCCACCGCATGGACGACACCCACCTCGCCTGCGCCAGCCCCGACTTCGGACGCCGGATCCTGCGGGCGGTGCAGGACGTCGACGACCGGACCGCCGCCCCGACCGCATGACCGACGGCGTCCTCGCCGGTCGGGTCGCGATCGTCACCGGCGGCGCATCGGGCATCGGTCGGGCGTCCGCCGAGGCTCTGGCGGGCGCGGGCGCGAGCGTGGTGGTCGCCGACCTCGACGAGTCCGGTGCGCGCGCGGTCGCCGAGGGCATCGGCCGCGCCGGCGGATCCGCCCTCGCGGTGCAGGTCGACGTGGGCGACGTCGAGGACTGCGGTCGTCTGGTGGCGGCGACCGTCGCCGAGTTCGGTGGTCTGCACGTCCTCCACGCGAACGCCGGGATCGCGATGCCGTTCCGCGGCGACGCCTTCGCGCCCGATGCCGATCCCGAGATCTGGGACCGCGTCATCCGGGTGAACCTCTCGGGGGTCTTCTACTGCTGCCACCACGCCATCCCGGCGATGGTCGCCTCCGGCGGGGGTTCGATCATCACGACGGGATCCTCGATGTCGACGCTGCCGCTCGGGGGCCTCGACGCGTACGCGGCGTCCAAGGGCGGCGTCGCCCTGCTCACGAAGTCGATGGCCGTCGGGTGCGGGCCGCTCGGCGTGCGGGTGAACGCGATCGGCCCGGGGTACGTGGACACCCCGATGAACGGGGTCATCCTCGACGTGCCGGAGCTCACGGCGGCGTTCGCGGCCGGCCACGCCGACGGGACGTTCCAGACCCCGGAGGAGATCGGCGACCTCGTGGTGTTCCTCGCCTCGGACGCCTCCCGGAGCCTCAACGGGGCCCTGATCACCTGCGACCGGGGCTGGACCTCCTTCAAGCGCCCCTAGGCCCGACGCGCGTTGTGCCGCGGGCCATCGGACGGACCCGGGCGCCCGCCGGTACGCTGCCGCCATGACGCAGATGCTGAACATCCCCATGGCGATCCACCGTGGCGAGGACGAGCTCCCCTTCGTCGCCCTCGGCGACGGCACCCACCTCCAGCTGCTCCACGTCGACATCGAGCAGGGGCTCTGGGTCATCCGCACGAGGTTCGAGCCGGGCGTCATCGTCCCGACCCATCGGCACACGGGCCAGGTGTTCGCGTTCACGCTCGCCGGGTCGTGGAAGTACGCCGAGTACCCGGAGGTCAACACGGCGGGGTCGTACCTGTTCGAGCCGGCGGGTTCGGTGCACACCCTCGTGGTGCCCGAGGAGAACGAGGGCCTCACCGACGCATGGTTCGCGATCTACGGCGCCAACCTGCAGCTCGACGCGAGCGGTGCGGTCGAGCTCGTCATCGACGCGCAGACGGTGCGCGACACCTACTACGCGCTGTGCGAGGCGGAGGGCCACCCCCGCCCGAACACGATCGAGAACCGCGGGGTCTGATCCTCGGGTCCGGTCCGCCGGGCCGGTCAGGCCGTCCGGGTCGTGCGTCCGGCGCGGGCGACGACGAGCAGCGCGACGACGATCGCGAGCGTTCCGAGGGTCAGCCACAGCACCGTCATCGGGCTCGGCGTCGGGGCGAACGACAGCACGAGGAACGCAAGCACTACGACGCTCATCTCGAGCAGCAGCAGGTTCCGGGCCACGAACGCGCTCGCCGGTCCGCCGAGCACGCCCCGCTGCTCGCCCTCGGCCGCGGCCCGGTCCGACACCCGCGTGAACGCACCCCGCACGGCGAGGGCGGCCCGGGACGCCCCGGCGAGGGCGGCGGCGATCGCCACCACGAGTCCGATCGCCATGACCGTCCGGTTGCCGAGGCGCAGGAAGCGGAGGGAGATGTCGTAGACCGCGCGGTTCGCATCGATGCTGATCTGGCCGGGCTGGGCGACTGCGTCCACGTAGGCGGCCCGCCCGAGCGCGAGGAGGGCGGCGAAGCCCAGCGTGACGAGGAGCAGGCCGACCCCGACCCGCAGGGCCCCCCGACGACGGTCCTTGGCGGCGACGATCGACCCCACGAGCAGCGCGACGACGAGCCAGGGGAGGACATCCGCGGTCGCGTCGAGGATGCGGGTCGCGGTCTGTGCGCCCTGGATCGTCGAGATGTCGGCGATGACGAAGGTCTTGTTCAGCGCACCCAAGGGCAGCCGGTTCGTGATGCCGAGGGAGGTCTGGTCGAGGCGCTCGGCGACCTTGGCGTAGATCGGGGTGAGGTCGAGCACGATCTGACCGTTCTTGGTCTCGATCTTGATGTTGCCGGACCCGGTGAGGACTCGTTCGACGCTGGCGTGCGCGAGGCGGTTCGCCTGATCCCAGAGCTTGGCGAACTGCGGCGACTGGGTGATCTTGAGCGTGACGTTGTAGGTGGTTTGGCGCAGGGCCTCCGAGGCCGGGGCGGCGAGGAACGAGATCGGGTCCGGGAGTTGCTCGGCGATGGCGTCCTGCACCCGTTGGTCGGCGAAGATCTCGTTCGTGATCCTCGTGGCCAGCGCCACCTGGATGCTCTCGTTCCGAGCGAGCGGAGCCATCGTCTCGACGTAGTGGTCGGTGTCGAGCAGTGCGTTCCGGACCCAGATCGCACTCACGGTCACGGGGGTGAGGACGAGGCCCACCACGAGCAGGACCCAGGCCAGGACCGTGCGCCAGCGGGCGCGCTTCGGGGTGGTCGGGGTGGAAGCGGTGGACGCGGTGGCGGTCGTCATGCGCGGAACGCTAGACGGGCGGCGGGGTCGGCCCGCGGCGCATCGGGACGTTCGGCCCTGCCCCGGCCCAGCGCCGATGCGGGAGGCTGTCGGCGATGTCGTTCGTGGGGCTCATCCTGAAGAACCTGCTCCGGCAGGGCACCCGTTCGATGCTCACGCTGCTCGGGATCAGCCTCGGCATCACGACCGTCGTCGCGCTCGGGTGCGTCACCGCAGGGATGCGCAGCACCGCCGGCAGCCTCGCCACCTCGGGGGGCGCGGACTTCATGGTGGCCCAGGAGGGCGCGTCCGACCTGTCGTTCAGCCGCCTGCCGGAGGGCACGGTCGCCGAGGTCGCGGCCGTCCCGGGCGTGCGCAGCGCGCACGGGGTGGTCCTCCACATCACGCAGTTCGGCGGCAATCCGTACTTCTTCATCATGGGCCGTGGCCGCGAGGACATCACCGACAACCCCCTGACCCTGCGCGCCGGTCGGTTGCCCCGGTCGCCCGCCGAGGGCGTGTTCGGCACCGACGCCGGGGTGCGGGTCGGCCAGATGGTGACGATCGACCGTCAACGGCTGCGCGTCGTCGGCATCTACGAGGCCGCGAGCCAGTGGGAACGAGCGGGGGCCGTCGTCCTCCTCGAGGTCGCGCAGGCGATGCAACGATCGCCGGACACCGTGACGATCGTCTACGTGCGGGTCGGGTCGGGCGCCGACGTGGAGGCGGTGGCCCGCAGGGTCGACCGGGAGGTTTCGGGCGTGGTCTCGATCGCGAGCGCGGCGGACTACTCGAAGGTGGATCAGGGGTTCGCCATGCTCGACGCCGCGAACCTCGCCATCTCCTTCCTCGCCGTCGTGATCGGCGGCATCGGGGTGATGAACACCATGGTGATGTCGATCTTCGAACGGACACGCGAGATCGGGGTGCTGCGCGCGGTCGGGTGGCGGCGGTCACGGGTGCTGCGCATGATCGTGAGCGAATCCGTGTTCCTCTGCCTCGGCGCCGGGGTCCTCGGCGCGGCCGTGGGCGCCGGCATCGCGTCGCTGGCCACCCGACTGCCGTCGGTCGGCGGGTTCCTCGCCCCCGACTACCCGGTGCGCGTCTTCGTCCAGGGCTTCGTCGTCGCGATCGTCGTCGGCCTCCTCGGTGCGCTGTACCCGGCGATCCGGGCGAGCCGCCTCACCCCGATGGAGGCGCTCCGCCATGAGTGAGGCGGGTGCCATCGTGACCGCCCGGGGCGTCGTGAAGACCTTCGAGCAGGGTCGGGTGCGGGCCGTCGACGGCGTCGACCTCGAGGTCCGTCCCGGCGAGTTCGTCGCGATCGTCGGACCGTCCGGGTGCGGCAAGTCGACGCTGCTCAACCTCCTCGGTGCCCTCGACGAACCCGACGACGGCACGCTGCTGGTGGGCGGGCACGACCTACGCTCCCATCGCGACCTCGACCACGTGCGCGCGGTCGACGTCGGCCTGGTGTTCCAGCTCGACAACCTGCTGCCCACGCTGTCGGCCTTGGAGAACGTCGAGGTCCCGATGGTCGGCGTCGTGCGCTCGGCCCGGACGCGCTGGGAACGGGCGCTCGAACTCCTCGGTGAGGTCGGGATGGCCGATCGGGCCGGTTCGCGGCCACCCGCACTCTCGGGCGGCGAGCGTCAACGGGTGGCGATCGCACGGGCGCTCGCGAACGAACCGTCCCTGCTGCTCGCCGACGAGCCGACCGGTCGGCTCGACTCCCGCACCGGTGCCCGGGTGCTCGACCTGCTTGATCGCATCCGGTCGGAGCGCGGCATGACCCTCGTGGTGGTCAGCCACGACCCGCGGGTCGCGGCCCGTGCCGATCGGGTCGTGTCGATGCTCGACGGTCGGATCGTCCCGACCTGAGGTCGGACCCGCTCAGGCCGGACGCAGGACGTTGAGCTCCGCCGCGTTGTCGTGGAGGATCTGCCGGCGGGCCGCGTCGGAGAAGTCCTTGAGTTCGCGCTCGTACGACAGCGGCTCGGGCACGCACTCGATGTGGGGCCAGTCCGACCCGAACAGCACCCGCTCGGTGCCGACGAGGTCCGCGATCTCGTACGGGTCGTCCTCCCAGAACGGGTTGATCCAGATGTTGCGCCGGAACGTCTCGATCGGGTCCTCGGGGAAGAAGCCCGGGATGCGCTTGTGGGTGGAGGACAGCTTGCGGAAGAGGTCCGGGAGGAACTCGGCGCCGTTCTCGACCGAGGCCACCCGCACGTTCGGGAACCGCTCGAAGAGCCGGTCGAAGATGAGCGAGGCCAGGAAGTCGTAGATCGCCCGCTCCATCGTGAGCATCTTGATGCTCGGCCGCTCCGCACCCTCGAAGGTCGCGGCGAACCCGTCGGCCGCGTAGCCGTTCGACAGGTACCCGGAGTCGCCCGCGTGCACGACGACGGTGATGCCGGACTCGTTGACCCGGGCCCAGAACGGATCGAACGCCGGGTCGGCCGGCGTGCGGGGCCCGTTCGGCGTGAAGGCCGCGGCCGGTCGCATCACGACCACCCGGGCGTCGCGGGCCAGCGCGTACTCGAGCTCGGCGACCGCGTGGTCGACGTCGGCGAGGGTGATGTAGGGCGCGGCGAAGATGCGGTCCGCGTGGTTGAAGCCCCAGTCGTCCTCGACCCAACGGTTGAACGCGGTGAAGACCTGGGTGAGCGCGGGCGTGTCGTGCTTGAGCAGTTCCTCGTACAGCATGCCCAGCGTCGGGAACATCCAGACCTGCTCGAGACCCTGATCGTCCATGACGCGCAGGCGGGCGTCGCGGTCGCGGTACTCGGGCCGGATCGGTTCACGGTCCTTGAGGAAGTCGAGCGGGAACCGCTGGTCGGGGTTGCCGCGGAAGTAGTCGTACATCGCGCCGGCCTTGGCGATCGGGTCGAACGTCGCGTTCGTCACGACCCGGCTCACCCGGCCGCCGATCACCGGGTACTGGCGGCCGTTGATGGTCGCCCACTGCACGGTGCGGGGGCTCCCGCCGTCCGGCAGGTACCGGGTGAAGGCGTCGAGCGCCTCGTAGTAGTGGTTGTCGCAGTCGAAGACCGGGAAGCCGAGATCGTTGATCGCGTTCATGCTGGAAGTGTAGAACGCGTTCTCGCATTCTGGGAACCGGGTCCGGACGGGGGCGCCCCTAGGGTGGGGCGGCGATGGTCGAGATGAACCCCTGGGTGGCGGGCGTCACCGATCCGCCAGTCACGATCAGCCGTCGCTGGCTGGCCGAGACCCCGCCGGTGCCGGGCCGGCCCACGATCGAGCTGGCCCAGGCCGCCCCGTCCTATGCGCCGGCCGAGGCCCTGCGCGAGCACCTCGCGGAACTCGCCCTCCGACCCGAGGTCTACGGCTACGTGCTCGGGGTCGGGCTCGAGCACGTGCGGGCGGCGATCGCCGAGGACGCCTCCCGGGCCTACGGGGCCGTCGTCGAGGCCGACGACGTCATCGTCACCGCCGGGTGCAACCAGGCGTTCTGCCTCGCGATCGGTGCGACGTGCGTGGCGGGCGACGAGGTCATCGTGCCCGTCCCGTACTACTTCGACCACGACATGTGGCTGCGCGCCGGCGCCCTGACCCCGGTGTACGTGCCGACCGGCGCCGACTTCGTGCCCGATCCGGACGCGATCGCGGCCGCAGTGACGGAGCGGACCCGGGCGATCGTGCTCGTGACCCCCAACAACCCGACCGGGGCGGAGTATCCGGCCGCGGTCATCGGGGCCATCGCCGAGATCGCACGTGCCCGCGATGTGCTGCTCATCCTCGACGAGACCTACCGCGAGTTCCGGGAGCACGCGGGCCCGCCGCACGGTGAGCTCGCGCGCGACGACTGGCGCGACCACGTCGTCCACCTCGCGTCGTTCTCGAAGTCGTTGGCGATCCCGGGGGCCCGCGTCGGCGCGCTGCTCGCCGGGCCCGCGCTGCGTCGCGAGGTCGCGAAGTTGCTCGACTGCCAGACGATCTGTGCGCCCCGGGCTGCGCAGGAGGCTGTGGCCTTCGGCCTGACCCACCTCGCGGACTGGATGGAGGCGCGCCGCACCGAGATGCACGAGCGCGTGACCGCCGGGCGCACCGTGCTCGCCCATCGGCCGGGCGGGTTCCGGCTGGGCGCGTCCGGTGCGTTCTTCGCGTACGTCGAGCACCCGTTCCCGGATCGCGCCGCCACCGAGGTCGCCCGACGACTGCTCGCCGAGGTCGGGGTGCTCTGCATCCCGGGTGAGGCGTTCGGGCCGGGGCAGGACCGGTGGCTGCGCCTCGCGTTCGGCAACGTCGAGGCCGCCCTCATCCCCGAGGTCGGCCGACGGTTCGAGATGGGAGGGACCCCATGACCACCCCGACCGAGGTCCGGTCCGACGCCCCGAGCGCGGCCCGGCCGCCCCGGTGGGCGCCGCTCGCGGACGCCGTCGTGCTCGTCGTGTTCGTGGCGATCGGTCGGCGCTCGCACGGCCTCGAGGAGACGGGCCTGCGCTGGTTCCTCACCGTGCTCTGGCCGATCGCGCTCGCTTGGGCGGTCGGTGCGCTCACGCTGTCGCTCTACCGGGCTCGCACCGGCGAGTTCGGCCGACTGCTCGGCACGATCCTCACCGCCGTGCTGCTCGGCGGGTTGCTGCGCGCCTTCACGCCGGGTCGGGCGATGTTCTCGGCCTTCACGGTCGTGCTGGCCTGTGGCCTCAGCCTGGGGACCTTCGGGTGGCGCGTCGGGTTGCGAGTCGCCCGGCGGTGACGCCGGCCACGGCGGCGAGCGCCGTTGCCGCGAGGATGCCGAGCGAGACGGGTTGGGCGAACGGGGTGCGGCGCAGGGTCGCGTCGACCCCGATGAGTGCGACCGTGAGCGCAGCGGCCGCGGCGAACCCGATGGCCACGCACTCGGTGGGCGTGATGCCGTGGATCCGACGGGTGACGGCGAGCACGCCGGCGACCCCGACGGTCTTGCCCAAGAACACCGCGACGAGCGTGATGAGGATGAGCGAGGCCGGGCTGCCCGGTCGGAGCCGCAGCGGCACCATCGTCTGCACGAGCACGAACAGCGGGAGTGCGAGCCCGGCGATCCACGGGTGGAGTCGCCGTTCGATCCGCTCGTCCACCGGTTCGTCGCTGCGCCGGCCGGCCGCCCGCGGGACGGCGAACCCGACGGCGAACGCGGCGAGCGACGGGTGGAACCCGGCCTTGATCGACAGCGCGCTCGCGCCGACGACGACGATGAGGGCCACGAGCCCGCCGAGCCGGTACCGGCGGGCCGCCCAGGCGTAACCCGCGATCAGGCCCACGATGACCGGCAGCCAGACGAGGTCCGGCGCGTGGCCCCCGAAGAACGCCAGTGCGGCGACGGCGCCGAGGTCGTCGAAGATCGCGATCGTGAGCAGGAGCACGCGCGCGGGTTCGGTGGGGACGCCGAGCAGGGCGATCGCGCTGGCCACCGCGATGTCGGTCGCGACCACCGCGACCCACCCGGCTCGGGCCCCGCTCGGCGCGGCGAGCAGGTAGACCGCCGTCGGCACGGCCATGCCGAGCACGGCCGCGGTCGCGGCGACCGAGGCCACCGGTCCCGACAGTGCACCGTGGGCCGCCTCGCGGCGCAGTTCGAGCCCGATGAGCAGGAAGAACCCGCACACCGCGATCTCGGTGATGACGGCACGGAGGTGCAGATCGGTGAGGTGACGGGTGAGGTCGTCGCCGAAGGGCATCGAGGCGAGCAGCACCCCGAGGACCGCGGCGAGCACGATCGCGAACGCGGCGCGCGTCTCGACCTCGACGAACCGGCGGAGGAAGACGTGCGGTGCGGTGATGACGCGGGCCATCTCGTGGACTCCCTGCCGACCAGACTTCCCGGCGCTCCGAAGGATGGGTTGGTACTCGTGCGGATCAGGCACGGTCTACGGCGCGTCCGCGCCGATCCGGACTCTAGGGGCAGCGCCCCCGGGCTCACTCGAACTTCAGGCCGATGTCCCGGAGCATGCCCACGAGGCTGGCTGGCGCGCCGGGTGCGTCCGCCCCGGGCTCGAAGCGGACCGGGCCCATCTCGCCGGTGAACGGGAAGGCTCCGAAGCGTTCGAACAGGTCCCAGGAGACGGGGGAGCGGCGGTCGATCCCGACGTCGATGCCCTCGAACGGCGCCATGCCGTAGAGGAACGGCACCCCGTCGAGGATCGCGGGTTCGCCGCCGTCGACCGCCAGCGCGACGGTCCAGGTGTTGCCCGCCGCCGCCCGCAGGTCGCAGACGACCTCGTGGCGTCCGGGGCCGATCGGGCCCCCGTCGAGGGTGCGCAGCAGGCCGCGGCCGTCGTTGTGGACGAAGTGGACGTGGCCGTCGAGCACGTAGACCGCGTAGCCCGCGCCCTGATCGCCGTGGGCGACGAGGTGACCGTGGTCCTCGGGCCGCAGCAGGGTCGCACCGATCGTGATCGTGCAGGAACGGAACCAGATCAACTGCACCGAGCGCCACCGCTCGAGCGTCGGGGTCCCGGGTGCGATCGTCACCGGACCCCGGTAGACCTCCGAGCGCGGGGGACGGACGAGGTACTTCAGCGAGGTGCCCTCGTCGAGCGGGTAGATCCGGCCGGCCCATGCCGCCTCCTCCCAGGCCCGAACCAGCTCGGCGAGGCGCTCGGGCTCCCGCTCGGCGAGGTCGTGCAACTCGGTCGGATCGGCACCGAGGTCGTAGAGCTCCCAGCGCTCGTCCGCGAACGGCGTCATCGGCAGGTGCAGCGTGACCGCCTCCCAGCCGTCCCGGTAGTACCCCCGGTGGCCGTTCATCTCGAAGACCTGCTCGGTGTGGGTGCTCGGGGCGTCCGCGGCGCGCCAGGCCGGCAGGAGCGTGGTGCCGTCGAGGGCCGAACCGTCGGCCTGCTCGGTGGGTGCGACGCCATCGACCGCGTCGAGGATCGTGGGGAGCAGATCGGTGACGTGGCCCCACTGCCGTCGGATCGTCCCGTCGGTCGGGAGACCCGCGGGCCACGACGCGATGAACGGCACCGAGTGCCCGCCGCGGTGCGTGTTGATCTTGTAGAGGCGGAACGGTGTGCTCGAGGCCATCGCCCAGCCCCGCGGGTAGTGCGGGGTGGTGCGCGGTCCGCCGAGCAGGTCGAGCCGGGCGTGGTCCGCCTCGACGTCGTCGCCCTGGAGCAGGTGCACGTAGTACGAGGACGTTCCGACCTCCTCGCCCTCGCGGGACGCGCCGTTGTCGGAGGTGAAGATGAACAGCGTGTCGTCGAGTTCGCCGAGTTGCTCGAGCGCGGCGACGAGTCGGCCGACGTTCTGGTCGATGTTGTCGACCATCGCCGCGTAGACCGCCATGTGACGGGCGAAGAGTTCACGCTCCTGCTCGCCGAGGGAGTCCCACGGGACGACGTCGTGCTGGGGCTCGGTGTTCCGGGGGGCCACCTCGGTGTCCGGCTCCACGATGCCGAGTGCCTGCTGGCGCGCGAAGCGCTCGGCCCGTAACGCATCCCAGCCCTCGTGGTAGCGGTCCCGGTAGCGGTCGATGTCAGCGGCCTTCGCCTGGAGGGGAGCGTGCACCGCACCGTGCGCGAAGTAGAGGAAGAACGGCTGCTCGGGGTTCGAGGCCTTCCGCTCCCGGATCATGGAGATCGCCCGATCGGTGAGATCGTCCGTGAGGTAGTAGTCCTCGGGGTACTCGTCGATCTCGACCGGGGAGTTGTCCCGGGTCAGCCGGTGCGGTTGGTGCAGGTTCGTGAACGCGTCGAGGAACCCGTAGAACCGGTCGAAGCCCCGCTGGCACGGCCACGAGTGCTGGGGGCCGGCGGCCGATGCGTCGGAGTCCTTGCAGAGGTGCCACTTGCCGACCATCAGGGTGGCGTACCCGCGGGCGCGCAGGCCCTCGGCGAGGGTCTCGACCGTGTCGGGCAGTTCCATCGCGTACCCGGGGAACCCGGCGTCCGAGTGCGCGACCGAGCCGAACCCGGCCCGGTGCGGGCTGAGCCCGGTGAGGAGCGCGGCCCGCGTGGGCGAGCACATCGGGGTCGAGTGGAAGTCGGTCATGCGCACGCCGCGCGCCGCGAGCGCGTCGAGGTTCGGCGTGCTGATCTCGGAGCCGTAGCAGCCGAGGTCGGCGAACCCGAGGTCGTCGGCGAGCATGACGACCACGTTCGGCGCGCCCCGACGGGGGACCGGACGTTCCGGCCACCAGCCCTCCGAGCCGGCGAACGTGCGGCCCACGCGTCCGGGGAAGTCGGGGTAGGTGCGGGGCGAGAACGGATCGGTCATGGGTGCGACGGTAGCGCCGAGGTCCCTATGCTCGTCGCATGACGACGACCGCTCCGACCGCCGATCCCGTCGCCCGGGCCCGGGCGCTGCGCGACCTCATCGAGGCCGAGGCGCGCACGACCGAGGACGCCCGCACCATGACGCCCCGCGTGATCTCGGCACTCCGGGACGCCGGGCTGTTCTGGGTGCAGGTGCCGGCCGAACTCGGCGGCGGCGAGGTCGACATCCGCACCGCGCTCGGCGTGTTCGAGGAACTCGCCTACGCCGACGGCTCCACCGGGTGGTCGCTCATGGCCAACGCCACGAGTTCCTGCTTCGCCGGGATCTACCTCGAGGACGCGGCGGTGCGGACCATGTTCGGTCCGGACGGCCTCGGCATCCACGCGGGCATGCTCGGCCCGATCGGGTCCGGCGTGCTCGACGGCGACGCGTACGTCGTGGACGGCGAGTACCGCTTCGGGAGCGGATGTGCGCACTCGACCTGGTTCGGCGCGGGATTCATGGAGACCCGCGACGGCGAGCCGGTGGTCGCCGAGTCCGGGATGCCGGCGATGCGCGTCGCCTTCGTGCCCCGGGACCACGTCGAACTGCGCGACGGGTGGCACGTGCTCGGGCTCCAGGGCACCGGCTCGTTCGACTACGCGGTGCACGGCGAGCGGGTCGACCCGGCGTTCACGTTCCCGCTCCTCGAGGCGGAGCAGCGCCGGGGCGGCGCGAACTTCCGCATCGGGCTGTTCGGCATCACCGCAGGTGGGCACGCAGGGTTCGCGCTCGGCGTGGGTCGCCGGGCCCTCGACGAGGTCCTCGACATCGCGCGCCGCAAGCAGCGCCTCGGCGGCGACCCGATCGCCGAGCAGCAACTGTTCCTCCACGACTTCGCGATGCACGACGGAGCGATGCGTGCGGCACGGGCGTTCACCTTCGAGGCATTCGAGCGGGCCGAGGCCACCGCGCACGCCGAGGGCGCGCCGACCCCGGTCGAGGCCCAGCGCATGCGCCAGGCGACGACGTACGCGACCCGGGTCGCCGCCGATGCGGCCCGCTTCGCCTACACGTGGGCCGGTTCGGACGGGCTGCGCGAGCCGAGCGTGGTCGGTCGGTGCTTCCGCGACATCTCGGCGGGCACCCAGCACCTCTACGTGGACAACAACACCCTCACCGGGTACACGCAGACGCTGCTGGCCTTCGGCGACGCCTGAGTCAGGCGAGGCGGACCGGGAGACGCTCGAGCCCCCGCAGCGTGAACCCACGCCAGGGCGGGTCGGCCTCGGTGGGTTCGATCGTGGCGAACCGGTCGAGCAGCGCGCCGAACACCGCCGCGCCCTCGGCCCGGGCGAGGTGCGCGCCGAGGCAGTGGTGGATGCCGAAGCCGAAGGACAGCGGCTGGTTGTCGGTGCGGGTGATGTCGAACGACTCGGGATCCGGGAACCGGAGTGGGTCCCGGTTGGCGCCGCCGAGGAACTCGACGACGGTCGACCCGGCCGGGATGGTCGCGCCCCCGAGTTCGACGTCCTCGAACACGTAGCGGGCGTCGAGCTGCACGGGGGCCTCGTACCGGAGGGCCTCCTCGATGAACCCGGGCATGCGCGCCGAGTCCTCCCGGAGCAGCGCGAGTTGGTCGGGGTGGCGCATGAGCAGCCACAGGCCGTTGCCGATGAGGTTCGTCGTCGTCTCGAACCCGGCCGCGAACAGCAGCACCATCGTCGTGATGAGTTCGTTCTCCGTGAGCCGGTCGCCCGCCTCCTCGACCTCGATGAGGGCCGAGAGCAGGTCGTCGCCCGGCTCGGCCCGCTTCCGGGCCACGAGCTCCGTGAAGTAGGTGCGCATCCGCGCCCCGGCGGCGAGCCCGCGCTCGTAGGCCTCGGGTGCCGCGCCGACCTCGAGGAGCACGATGATGTCGCGCACCACGCCGCGGAACGCCTCGCGCTCTGCGGCGGGCACGCCGACGAGTTCACTGATGACGGTGGCGGGCAGGCGCCACGCGAGGGCCTCCATGACGTCGACCGTGCCCTCGGCGGCCATGCGATCCAGCAGCGGCGCGGTGAGCTCGTCGATGCGCGGGCGGAGGTCCTCGATGCGCTTCGGCGTGAACTCCCGGGCGATGAGACCGCGCAGGCGCGTGTGATCCGGCGGGTTGAGGAACAGGATCGAGCGGGTGCCCTGCTCCTCGGCGTCGACGGCCCGACGGCGCGAACCGCCCCGACCGTCGAGGGACGGCGGTTCCACGTCCGGCGGCGTCTTCCCGAGACGACCGTCGAGCAGCGCCGTGCGGCAGTCGTCGAAGCGGGACAGGTACCAGAGGCCGCCGGGACCCCGGTGCACCGGCGCCTGCTCGCGCAGCGCCCGGTAGCGCGGGTACGGGTCGCGCTTGCCCTCCGGCGTGCCGAAGATCTCGGCGATGAGGGCGTCGGGTTGCGGGGTCATCGAGCGCCTCGAGGGATCGCGGTCGGGCCGCTCAGCGTCGCGCGTTCTTGACGAAGTCGTCGACCCCGTGGCCGACGGCCAGCGGGACGCCGGAGTACCAGCCGCCCCTGAGGTGCCGGCGTACACCGCCCGGCGGGTCCTCGGTGGCCCGTGCCGCCGAGTGCCAGAGGTCTGCGTCGTGGAGCAGGACGTCGCCGTACTCGCAGTACAGCGCCCGCTCGCCCGGGATGCGCTCGAAGCCGGGAGCGATGCCGTCGGTCGTCCCGCGGTGGCTGCCGGGCACCACCCGCAGGAAGCCGTTCGCCGGCGAGGTCGCGTCGAGGTGGATCGTGAACGCGGTCGACGGCCAGATGTCGAGGTGCGGACCGGACTGTCGATCGGTGTGCCACCCGATGCGTGAGTACCCGGATCGGGGGCCCGGGCGCGCGTCCTGGTAGACGACGCCGAACCGTTCGTGGTCGAGCAGCCAGGTGTCCGGACCGAGGATGGCGCGCACCACGGCCGTCACGGACTCGGCGCGCACCACGGCGTCGGCGATCACCGAGTGCCGCGTCGCGTAGTAGACGTAGTTCACCGTACGGTCCACCGCCCGGGGGACGTCGGGGTCGTCGAGCACGGTGTCGGCGTGCTGATCGTCGAGCTCGCCGGCGAGCACCGCCCGCTGGAGCCGTTCCATGTCGGCGGTCAGAGCACCGAGTTCGGCGTCGGTGTGCACCCCGCGCAGCACCACGTACCCCTCGGCGCGGTAGTGCTCGACCGCGCCGTCGGTGGCTGCCGGTTCGAAGGCATCCGACATCAGGAGCCCTCCAACTGCTCGGCGACCTGCTCGCGCAGGACGTGCTTCATGACCTTGCCCGAGGTGTTGCGCGGCAGCGACTCCACGAACACGACGTGGCGGGGCTTCTTGTAGGACGCGAGGTGCTCGCGCGAGGTCTCGACCACCGAGGCGGCGTCGATCGGGACGCCGGGGCGGGGGACGACCGCCGCGCACACGACCTCGCCCCAGTGGTCGTCCGGGACGCCGACGACGGCGACCTCGAGGACACCGGGGTGGCGATGCAGCACCTCCTCCACCTCGCGGGAGGCGACGTTCTCGCCGCCGCTCACGATGATGTCCTTCTTGCGGTCGACGATGGTGAGCAGTCCGTCGGCGTCGAGGTGACCGAGGTCGCCGGTTCGCAGCCAGCCGTCGACGAGGGTCGTGCGCGTGGCGTCCGGGTCCTCCCAGTACCCGTCGAACACCTGGGGTCCATGCACCGCGATCTCACCGGTCGAGCCGGTCGGGAGGTCGACGAGGGCCTCAGCGTCCGCGTCCACGATGCGCACCGCGGCGAGCGGGCCGGGCCGTCCGGCGGCGTGGAGCAGACGGGGCTCGTCGGCCACACCGCGCCGGTGCTCTGCCGCGCCGAGGAACACGGCGTTCCCGCCGAGTTCGGTCATCCCGTACCCCTGGGCGAAGTCGCAGGCCCACCGGTCCATGGCGCGCCGCAGCACCTCGGCCGGCACCGCCGCGGACCCGTAGGCGATCTGGCGGAGGCTGGCCAGTGCGGCCGGAGTGGCGTCGGGGTGTTCGAGCAGGGCCGAGACCATCGTCGGCGCGAGCGAGGTGTTCGACACCCGGTGCTCGACCGTGAGCGCGATGAACTCGGCCGCGTCGAAGCGTCGCACGAGCACCACCGGCCGTCCGTGCAGGTGCATGATGAGCAGGTTGTACCCGGCCACGTGGCACAGCGCGAACGCCAGCAGGTACACGTCGTCCGGGGCGACCCGACGACCGAGTGCCGTGTTCGTCGCCGCCGCGACCATCGCCCGGTGGGTGAGCAGCGCGCCCTTGGGTGAACCGGTCGTACCGCTGGTGAACAGCACCCAGGCCAGGTCCTCGGCGCTCGGTTCGGGCAGATCGAGGTCCGGGGGATCGGCGGTGAACTCGGCGTACCCGGGTGCCGGCCCGTCGATCGTGACGATCGTGTGCACACTCGAACCGACGAGGCGGGGTCGGAGATCCTCGACCAGTGCGGCCTCGCCGATCAGCACGGTGGCGCGGGTCCGAGCGATCTGGCCGGCCCACTCGCTCGGGTGCAGCCGGTAGTTGAGGGGCACGAGGACCCGCCCGGCGCGGGGCACGGCGTAGTACGCGTCGACGAACGGCAGGGTGTTCTCCGAGAGGAACGCGACGCGGTCACCCACGGCCGTGATCGCGGCCAGGGCCCGGGCCAGCCGATCGACCCGGTCGGCCAGTTCGGCGAAGGTGACCGTCGTGGCGTCGACGAGCACCGCGGGCGCGTCGGGGGACCGGACCGTCGCGTGCAGGAGGAGGTCGTGGATGCGCACGACGCCCGGGACTACTCCGCCGTCTCGACCGAGAACTGCACGCCGGGCTGGCTCGCCGCGAACTCCGGGGTCAGGTAGGCCTCGTAGTCCGGTTGCCCGGCGAGTTGCACGAGCAGGAACGCGACCGTGTACTCCTCGATGAGACGGTTCGCCCGCGCGATCGGCATGAGGCCCGGAGCGCACCCGGCCTTCGCGTACTCCTCGACCGTCGTGATGAGGATCTCGGGGGCGTCCGGGAACTGTGGCTTGAGCGACTGGTAGTAGCAGACGTCGTCGAACGAGTGGTGGGCCGCGTTCTCGAGGTCGACCCGGTACAGCGGTCGACCCGGGATGAGTTCCCACGGCCGCTCGGTGTTGTCCTCGATCGTCGTCGTGGCGTCCTTCGTGCCGCTGATGATCATGGTCGGCACGTCGAGGCGCTCGAGCTCCGCATCGGTCATCGGGATCGTGTACGGCGCGAGGCCGACGACGGCGCGGACCTTCGCGTTGGCCGCGACCCCACGGTGCCCGGTCGGTGTGGCCAGTGCCGTGAACCCGCCGTACGAGTGACCGATGACGCCGATCGCGTCCGGGCGGATCGAACCGGACAGCAGGTCGCCGCCGCCGGCGCTGCGGGTGATCGCATCGTCGATGATCGCAGTCACGTCGCTGAGTCGGTTGATCTCGTTCTGGGCCCGCGCGACCGTCTGACCGGTGACCCCGTCGAGCGCGGTGTTGCCGGTGTGATCGGCGGCGATCACCACGAATCCGTGGCTGGCGAGGGTCTCGGTCAGGAACGAGGAGACGAACCGGAGCCCGCCCGAGCCGTGCGAGTACACGACGAGCGGGAACGGGCCCTTGGTCGAGACCGGCAGGCCGCTGTAGGCGTTGCGGGCCGGGATGACGATGCCGGGGATGACGGTGTACCCCGCGGCCCGGGCGCCCTCGGCGCGGGACGGGTCGGCCGGGTACCAGACGTCCACGGTGAGGGTGCGGCCGGGCTGACCGGCGTTCGGCACGGTGTAGGTGTCGCGGCCGACCGCGAACGGGCCGGGTCGGTCGGGACGCGGGCCCGCGGCCGCCGCCCGCGCCTGGGCGTCCTCGGTGCTCTGCGATGAACCCGACCCGCATGCGGCGAGGGTCCCGGCGAGGCCGAGGGCGAGGGTGAGGGCGATGAGGCGGATCGGGGAGCGGCGCACGGATCGGGAGGCTACGGCCTCGGCGTGGACGAGGTGGCACGCTGGTGGCGTGCACTACCTGCGGATCTGGGCCGACACGGCGGGGGAGAGCCACTTCGAGGAGGTGACACGGCCCGTGGTCGTGCAGCCCGCCGAGCCCGGCGTGGCCGCCCTGCACCTCGCCGATCCGGTGGCGGTCGACCGGGCGCAGTTCCTCGAGCTCGACGGAGACCTCCAGGACCCGGACTGGCACACCGCGCCCCGTCGTCAGTTCGTGGTCTTCCTCGACGGCTGGGTGCGGATCGAGGTGAGCGACGGCGAGGTGCGCACGCTGCCGGCCGGCAGTTCGGTGCTGGTCGAGGACCTCACCGGTCGGGGCCACGTCACGACGCACGAGCCGGGGCCGCGTCGCGTGCTGCTCCTGCCGCTCGAGCCGTGAGGCGCGCCGGGCGCGCCTAGTCCGGGGCGTCGGGTCCGATCGCCTTGCGGAACCGACGGAGGGCCTGGCCGCGCGGGTAGTCGTCGACCCGCCCCGCCTCGGTGTACCCGGCGCGTGCGTAGAACGCGGGGGCCTGGAAGTCGGCGGTGTCGAGCACGACCTGCGTGGCGCCGCGTCGAGCCGCCTCCCGCTCGAACGCAGCGAGGAGGGCCGCGCCGCGCCCGTGCCGTCGCCGTGACTCCTCGACCCACAGCAGGTCGACCTCGGCCGTGCCGCCCCACACCCAACCGTTGATGCCGGCGACGATCTCGCCGACGTCGTCGCGCTCGAGCGCGAGGAGCCGGTCGGCCGGGGGCAGGCCGGTCGCTGCGAGGTTGAACTCGGTCACGCGCTCGTAGAGGAACTCGACCGCGGCGGCGTCGGGCACCGGTTCGAAGCGGATGGCCTGTGGATCCACGGGGGTCAGCATGACCTACCCTCGGCCGATGGACCAGCACGCTTGGGACGAGCGGTACTCGGGCGCCGAGCTCGTGTGGACGGCGGAGGCGAACCGCTTCCTCGTCGCCGAGGCGGCGGACCTCGAGCCCGGCCGGGCGGTCGACCTCGCGGCCGGGGAATGTCGCAACGCGGTGTGGCTCGCCGAGCGCGGGTGGGAGGTCGATGCGGTCGACTTCTCGAGGGTCGGGCTCGAGAAGGGTGCCCGCCTCGCTGCGCACCGTGGGGTCGCCGCCTGCCCGCGCCCGACCGTCGCCGACCTCACGACCTGGTCCGCCCCGGGCGCCTTCGACCTCGTGCTCGTCGCGTACCTCCACCTGCCCGAGGCCGCCCGGCGGACGGTGTTCACGGCGGCCGCCACGGCGCTCGCGCCCGGTGGCACGCTCCTCGTGATCGGGCACGACCTCGCGAACCTCGACCGGGGGTTCGGCGGTCCGCAGGATCCTGCGGTCCTCACGACCGCCGACGCGCTCGTACCCCTGCTCGGTGGTCTCGAGGTCGTGCGGGCGGGACCCGTCGAGCGGCCGGTGGCGACCCCGGAGGGGGAGCGGATCGCGATCGA
>JBJTOY010000082.1:0-6759 GCA_046074845.1 Actinomycetes bacterium
CCGGCGGAGAGCACGAGCAGCACGACGAGCGTCGCCGGGACCTGACCGAGGTCCCCCTGGGCGAAGTTGACGACCCGGCTCGCCCGGTAGACGAGGGCGAACCCGAGTGCGATGAGGGCGATGCGGCCACCGACGAGCATCCCGCCCACGATCACCCCGAGCGGTGCCGGGAACGGCCAGACGCTCACGGCCAGCGCGACGGCGACGAGGGCGGCGAGGCCGAGCGCGCGCTCGGACACCACGCCATCGAGCCATCCGCGGCCCTCGGCCGTCGTCATCCCGGCGTACCCCCCAGTCGCACCGGCTCCGTCCGGGTGACCCTAGGCGAGGTGGGCGGCGGCGTGCCGCCGGGTGCGCGGGCGTCGGTCGACGACGGGTGGGGGTCGTCGGGTGGTGCGATCTAACCTCGCCGCCGTCCGGCGGACCGCCGCCGGGACGCGCCGGGGTCCGCCCGGAACGAGGAGCCGACCCAGCATGCACGAGTACCGGATCGACGACGACGGCGTCGCCCACGTCCTGCTCGACGACGGCAAGGCGAACGTCCTGAACGAGGAGACCTGCGCGGCGCTGCGCGGCGGGATCGACGCGGCGGCCGAGGCCCGGTGCGGTGCGCTCGTGGTCCACGGGCGCACCGGGATGTTCTCCGGTGGCATCGATCTGTCCCTCGTGCGTGCCGAGGACCCGCAGCGGCGGGCTGCGGGTCTGCAGACCGTCGCCCACACGCTCCTCGCCGTGTGGACCGCGCCGATCCCCACGGTGGCGGCCGTCACCGGTCACGCCATCGCCGGGGGAGCGATCCTCGCGCTCGCCTGCGACCGGCGCATCGGGACCGCGGGCGCGTGGAAGATCGGGATCAACGAGACCCGGCTGCGCATGGTGTTCCCGACCTGGGCACTCGTCATCGCGCAGGCCGGTATCCGACCGAGCGCCTGGAACGAGACGATCCTCGCCGGCGACCTCGTGGATCCCGAGGGTGCGGTGCGCGTCGGGTTCCTCGACGAGGCCGTCGCACCGGAGGACCACGCGGGCCGGGTGGCCGAGGTCGCCGCGGGTCTGGCCGAGATCCCGACCCGGGCCTACGCCGGGAACAAGGCGCTGCTGCGGCGGGCCGAGGCCGAGCGGGCCGGCGTCCTCGTCGCGGCCGAGATGGGTGCGGGCTTCGCCTCCGATCAGATCGGGACCTGAGCGCTCAGGCGGTCTCCCACACGATCACCTCGGCCCCGTCGGCCCCGGCGGTGAGGGCGAGGCTCCCCGCCCCGGTGCATCGGGCCGCGTCCCCGGCCGTCAGGGTCGGGCCCTCTTCGACGCGCAGCGAACCGATGGCGGCGAACACGTGCGCGTGCGGGGCGTCGGCGACCGTGACGGTCGCCCCGGGAGCGAGGCGCCCGACCCGCAGCCGGGCGCCGCGCTGGTGGATGCGGACCGCGCCCGTTCCGTCGCCGGCGGCCACGGTCACGAGTCCGCCGTCCGCGAGGTCGCTGGACACGTCGACCTCCTCGTATCCGGGATCGACGCCGGCGGTGTCGGGGAGTACCCACATCTGCACGAGGCGCACCGACTCACCGCGGCTCGCGTTGTACTCGGAGTGGCGGACGCCCTTGCCGGCGCTCATGCGCTGGGCGAGCCCGGGGGTGATGATCCCGTGACCGCCGGTGCTGTCGTGGTGCTCGAGTGCACCCTCGAGCACCCAGGTCACGATCTCCATGTCCGCGTGCCCGTGGGTCGGGAATCCCTCACCCGGCGCGATGACGTCGTCGTTGTGTACGAGGAGCAGGCCGTGGTGGGTGTTGGTCGGATCGAAGTGCGACCCGAACGAGAACGAGTGCCAGGAGTCGAGCCAGGCGATGCGGGTGTGGAACCGCGCGGCGGCCGGGACGTGGGTGATGGTCACGGGGTGAGTCCGTCGGCCACGATGGCACGACCCCGGTCGCGCAGCTCGAACTTGGTCACCTTGCCCATGGCATTGAGCGGCAGCGCGTCGAGGACCTCGACGTAGCGGGGTGCCTTGTAGTTGGCCATCTCGGCCCGGCACCACGCGAGGACCTCGTCGGGATCCACGGCGGCGCCGGCCCGGGCCACGACGAAGGCCATGCCGACCTCGCCCATGCGGTCGTCGGGAACGCCGACGACCGCCACCTGGGCGATGCCGGGGTGGCGCAGCATGAGGTTCTCGATCTCGGCCGGGTAGGCGTTGAACCCGCCGACGATGAACATGTCCTTGATCCGGTCGGTGATCCGCAGGTACCCCCGGTCATCCATGATCCCGACGTCGCCGGTGTGGAGCCAGCCGGCCTCGTCGATGGTGGCCCGGGTCTCGGCCTCGTCCTCGAAGTAGCCCCGCATGACCTGGTACCCGCGCACCACGATCTCGCCGGCCTCGCCCCGGGGCACCTCGTGCCCCTCCTCGTCGACGACGAGCACCTCGACGTCCGGGATGGCTCGACCGGAGGTGGTGGCGATGGTCTCCGGATCGTCGTCGTGGCGGCACATCGTCGCGATGCCGCAGGTCTCGGTGAGGCCGTAGCCGGTGACGATCGTCTCGAAGGTCAACTCGTCGCGCAGGCGCGTGATGAGCTCCACCGGGATGGCGGCCGCGCCCGTGACCGTGAGCCGCAGCGAGGAGAGGTCGTAGGTGTCCCGGTCTGGGTGGTTCAGGATGCCCTGGAGCAGGGTCGGCGGCCCGGGCAGCACCGAGATGCGGTCCCGTCCGATGCGGGCCATCACCTCGTCGCCGTCGAACACGGCCTGCGGGATGACGGTCGCCCCCATCATGAGGCAGACCAGCCAGCCCGCCTTGTACCCGAACGCGTGGAAGAACGGGTTCACGACGAGGTACCGGTCGCCGGCCCGCAGGCCGACGACGTCGCCCCAGGTCCAGAACGCGCGCAGCGTCGCCGCGTGCGTCTGCATGACACCCTTCGGATTGCCGGTCGTACCCGAGGTGAAGAGCAGGTCGGAGAGATCGTCGGGGGCCACTGACTGCGCGCGGGCCTCGACCTCCTCGGGGTCCACACCCGCACCCCGTGCGAGGAACTCGTCCCAGCCGATCGTGCCGGACGGCGCCGCGTCGGTGCGCAGCACCACGGTCGCCTCGAGTCCGGGCAGTTCGGTGGCGACGTCGACCGCGTCGTGGAGCAACCGCACGTAGTCGTTCCCGAGGAACCCGGCCACGGTGACCAGGACGCGGGCCCGGCTGCGACCGAGGATGTAGGCGGCCTCGCGGCCCTTGTAGCGCGTGTTGAGAGGAACGAGCACTGCGCCGACCGACTGGAGGCCGAGGGCGACCGGGATCCACTCCCAGAGGTTCGGGGCCCAGATCGCGACCCGGTCCCCGGGTGCGACGCCGAGCGAGAGCAGCGCGGCCGCGACCCGGTTCGAGGCCGCGAGCAGGTCGGTGAACGACAGTGAGGTCGTGCCGTCGGCGGCGGCGATCGCGTCGCCGAACCGCTCGGCGCTGCTCCGCAGCAGGCGGGGCGTGGTGCCCCACTCGAGATCGGCTCGGAACCCCGTCATGTTTCGCCTCCGGTCGTCGGGCGCGCACGCCGGCGCCCTCGGTGCGCGGCAGGCTACCCGGGGCCACGGCGCCGGCCGGCGGGCGTCCGCGTTGGCGATCGGCGGGACGGCGGGCGAAGATGCCGGTCCCATGCCTGCGGCGACCGGCCGCCGGCGACGAGGAGGCTCCGATGCTCGATGTGGTGATCCGCGGCGGTCAGATCGTCGATGGGACGGGCGCGCCGGCCCGCGTCGCGGACCTCGGCATCCGGGACGGACGCATCGTGGCCATCGGCGCAGTCGCCGAGGAGGCGCGCCGGGAGATCGACGCGACCGGCCTCGTGGTGAGTCCGGGGTTCGTCGACCTCCACACGCACTACGACGCGCAGATCTGGTGGGACCCGATGGCGACGCCCTCGAACGTGCACGGGGTGACCACCATCATCGGCGGGAACTGCGGCTTCACCCTCGCCCCGGTGCGGCCCGAGGATCGCACCTACACCGCCGAGATGCTGGCCCGGGTCGAGGGGATGCCGCTCGCCGCATTGGCCGAGGGCGTGCCGTGGACCTGGGAGACCTTCGGCGAGTACCTCGACGGACTCGACAGCCGGGTCGCGGTGAACGCAGCGTTCATGGTCGGCCACTGCGCGCTGCGCCGCTACGTGATGGGGACCGAGGCGATCGGTCGGGAGGCGACGCCCGCCGAGATCGACGCGATGGTCGCCGAACTCCACCGTTCGCTCGAGGCCGGTGGCCTCGGCTTCTCGACCACCCTCTCGCGCACCCACTCGGACGGTGACGGCGAGCCGGTGGCTTCGCGCTGGGCCGGCGAGGACGAGGTGCTCGCGCTCTGCCGGGCGGTCGGGGAGCACGAGGGCACCCAGCTCGAGGGGATCGTCGACGGCTGCCTCGACCGCTTCGCCGACGACGAGATCGACCTGCTCGTGCGGATGACGGCGGCGGCGGGCCGACCGATCAACTGGAACGTGCTCACCGTCGACTCCTCGGTGCCGGACCGGATCCCGCGGCAACTCTCGGCGTCGACGCGCGCCGCGGCCGAGGGGGGTCGGATCGTCGCCCTCACGATGCCGGTGCTCGTCCCCATGAACATGTCGTTCCTCAACCACTGCGCGCTCTTCCTCATGCCGGACTGGCAGCAGGTGCTCGGCCTGCCGGTTCCCGAGCGCATCGAGCGGCTCCGGGACCCGGAGGTGCGGGCCTGGATGCAGGAGCGGGCCGTGAGCGAGGAGGCCGGCGTGTTCCGCCGGCTCACCGGATGGGGCGGGTACGTGATCGGGGACACGTTCTCGGACGCCAACGAGGGACTCAAGGGCCGGCGGGTGAGCGACGTCGCCGAGGAGCGGGGCATCGATGACTTCGCGGCGCTGGTCGAGATCGTCATCGCGGACGACCTGCGGACCGTGCTGTGGCCGAGTGCGACCGACAACGACGACGCCTCGTGGGGTCTGCGCCACCAGGTCTGGCAGGACGAGCGGGCGATGATCGGCGGCTCCGACGCGGGGGCGCACCTCGATCGCATGTGTGGGGCGCCGTACACGACGCGGTTCCTCGGCGACATGCTGCGCGGACGACGGCTCGTGAGTCTCGAGCACGCCGTGCAGATGATCACCGACGACCCGGCCCGGCTCATGGGGCTCCGGGACCGGGGTCGGCTCGCCGAGGGCTACTGCGCCGACGTCGTCGTGTTCGATCCGGCGTCCATCGGCTCGGCGCCGGCGACCCTGGTCGAGGATCTGCCGGCGGGCACGGCGCGGCTCACTGCGGCGGCCGAGGGCATCGCCCACGTGTTCGTGAACGGCGTCGAGACGGTCCGTGACAACGCCGCGACCGGCGCGCTGTCTGGGACGGTGCTGCGGTCCGGGCGGGACACCGCGACGGTCAGCACGCGCTGATCCGACCGGGCGCCTCCGCTCAGGCGGCCGGGTGCCAGCCGCGTGAGCGGTGCCGTCCGGCGGTGGCGACCGGGACGGCGGCGAGGACCCCCCGACGTTCGTGGCGGGCCCACTCGCGCGCGACGAGCATCGCGAGACCGCCGAGCAGCACGAGCGCGAGGGCCACGAGCGTGAGGCCGTCGCCGGCGCGCAGCAGTGCGCCGCCGGCGCCCCACCAGCCGCCGCCGACCTCGAGGAGGTTCGGCAGGATGCGGTAGGCGAGGAACGTGAGTGCACCGGTGAAGAAGGCCCAGCGCCCGATGCGGGCGAGTGCGTCGGAGCGGCGCCGGGTCACTGCGACGCCGAGGATCGTGAGCACGAGGCCGACGACGCCGGCGAGGCGCAGCAGCACCTGGGTCACGCGGAACTCGCGGTGGAGATCGGGCACGGCGTTCGCGGGGATGCCGACGAGGCCGACGCTCGCGGTCGCCAGGCCGGCGAAACGCGGATCGGTGGCGGCGACCGCATGGAGCGCGGCGTCGATGCGGGCGGCGTCGACGGTGAACCGGGGGTCGTCACGGGGGGTGTCGGGCGACGCGTCGACCCCCAGCGGCGTGCCCGCGTGGTCGGGCGGCGTGCCGCGCACCACCCGATCACGCACGGTCACGATTGCGTCGGCGAAGGCCGCGTGGAACTCGGGACGTTCCACCATCGCCGCCGACAGTTCGTCCGTGGCCGTCGGGTCGAGTCCGGGCAGCGCGAGCGTGAGGCCCCGGGCGACGGCGCTCTCCGTGGCGACGCGGGCGGTCGGCTGGGCGAGCAGGTCGTCGGTCGCGTCGTGCAGTGCCGTGGGGGAGAGCACGGTGGTCTCGACGGTCCACCCGACGAAGGCGACGGCGAGCAGCGCGAGGCCGCTCACGAGGAGGGCCGCACCACGGGGCGACTGCATGGCCATGACCGGGTATCGGCCGGAACCGCCCCCGGCCTTGAACGGGGCGAGATGTCCCGGGCGTTCCGCAGACCGGGCAGGGAAACTGCGGAACGTCCCGGGACGGCCGACATCCTGACCGCCGGAGGCCGACCCGTGACGGAACGCGGAGGGAAAGGTTTCGTCAAGGGGATCCGCTCGATCCGCGGGAATCCTCCACGCGACGGCCGGCCCGTGGGCGTCCGGAGGGCCGTCCGGCGCGCCGGTAGCCTGCGCCGATTGCGGGCCCGCAGCGGCGGGCCGGGGCGGGCGCAGCGAGTGACGACGAGAGGAGGCCTCGTGGAGGCAGTCGGGGTCCCCGAGGGGTTGGCGAGGATCGAGGCCGACCTGCTCGCGCCCGGTGGGGTGTTCGCGCTCGAGGACGTGGTGGTCCTGGGCGAGCCCATG
>JBJTOY010000083.1:0-11340 GCA_046074845.1 Actinomycetes bacterium
ACCGAGACGATGAGGAGCGCAGCGTGAGGGACCCCCTGGGCGAGAGCACCGAAGTCAGCTCGCGGCGGGCCACCCTCGGCCTCGTCGGCGTACTCGTGCTCATCGTCGTGGCGGTGGTGCTGCGACCGTCCATCACCATGACGGTGCTCATCGCCCTCGGCCTCGTCGTCACCATCATGCTGCACGAGGCGGGGCACCTCATCGGGGCCAAGCGTGGGGGCATGAAGGCGACGGAGTTCTTCCTCGGCTTCGGCCCGCGGCTCTGGTCGATCCGGCGGGGGGAGACCGAGTTCGGCATCAAGGCCATCCCGGCCGGCGGCTACGTGCGCGTCATCGGCATGAACAACCTCGAGGACGTCGATCCCGCCGACGAGTCCCGCACCTACCGGGCCGCGACCTACGGCCGGCGCATGGTGATGATCCTCGCCGGGGTCACGGTGAACCTCGTGCTCGCGTTCCTGCTCACGTTCACCTTCCTCGTGGGCCACGGTCCCCAACGGATCACGACCGACGTCGGCTCGGTGCTCGCCGGTTCGCCCGCGGCGGAGGCCGGCATCCGCGTCGACGACCGCATCGTCGGCATCGACGGGCGACGGATCTCCGACTGGGAGCAGGTCGCCCCGGCCGTCCGGACGGGCGACGGCTCCATCGAGGTCACCCTCGAGCGCGACGGGGCGACCCGCACCGTCACGCTCACCCCGACCGTGGTCGACGGCGTGCGCCGGATGGGGGTGACCGCGGGGGTGGCGGCCGAGCCCGTGCCGCCGCTCCGGGCGGTGCCGCGGACCTTCTCGGTGCTCTGGACCGGCACCCAGCAGACCGTGGCCGGCATCGGCCGACTCGTCACCCCGGACGGCGTGACGCAGTACTCGCGCACGGTGGCGAACCCGGACGCGAACGGCACCGGCGGCACCTACTCGGACGACACCCGGCCGCGTTCGGTGATCGGGATCGTGGCCGACGGCGGCGACATCGTCGGCAACTCGTTCTGGGGGTTGCTGGCCCTGCTCGGCGCGATCAACCTGTTCCTCGCGCTGTTCAACCTCATCCCGCTGCTGCCCTTCGACGGCGGGCACGCGGTGGTGGCCACCTACGAGGCGGTCGCCTCGAGGATCTCGGGGCGTGCAGTGCGGGTCGACCACCGTCGGCTCATGCCGATCACGGCCGCAGTGGTGGCCATGCTGCTGCTGCTCGGCGTCTCGACCATGTACCTCGACGTCCGGGGCATCATCCAAGGCGGATGACGCGACCGTCGTAGGCTGAGAGTCGATGGACGCCGCCGAACGCCCGACCACCCGTTCGCCCCGCCGCCCGACCCGTCGGCTCATGGTGGGCTCGGTCCCCGTCGGCGGCGACGCGCCGATCTCGGTGCAGTCGATGACGACCACCAAGACCGCCGACGTCGAGGGCACCCTCCAGCAGATCTACGCGCTCGCCGCCGCCGGCGTCGACATCGTCCGCTGCACGTGCAACGACGAGGAGGCGGCCGAGGGGCTCGCCCGGATCGTGCCCCGGTCGCCCGTGCCGATCGTCGCCGACATCCACTTCCAGTACAAGCTCGCCCTCGCGGCGATGGAGGCCGGGGTGCACGCGCTGCGGCTCAACCCGGGCAACATCCGCAAGCCCGAGCACATCAAGCTCGTCGCCCGCGAGGCCGGCGACCGGGGCCTGCCCATCCGCATCGGCGTGAACGCGGGCAGCCTCGACCCGGACATCGCCGAACGGTTCGGCGGTGCCACGCCGGAGGCGCTCGTCGCCTCGGCCCAGCGCGAACTCGCGTACTTCGGCGAGGTCGGCTTCGAGGACTGCAAGATCTCCGTGAAGTCCTCCACGGTGCCGGTGATGATCGATGCGTACCGGCTGCTCTCGGAGACCGTCGACTTCCCGCTCCACCTCGGGGTGACCGAGGCCGGTCCGCCGCCCGCCGGACTCGTGAAGTCGACCGCAGGCATCGGGACCCTGCTCGCCGAGGGCATCGGCGACACCATCCGCTACTCGCTCACCGCCGATCCGGTGGAGGAGGCCCGGGCCGGCCGCACGCTGCTCGAGGCCCTGGGTCTGCGCGAACGGCGCGGCCTCGATCTCATCGCCTGCCCGTCGTGCGGGCGCGCCGAGGTCGACGTCATCGCAGTGGCCAACGAGGTGATGTCGGCGCTCGAGTCCCGCAACATCCCGCTGCAGGTGGCGGTGATGGGGTGCGTGGTCAACGGCCCCGGCGAGGCCCGCGAGGCCGACCTCGGCATCGCCTCGGGTCGGGGCAAGGGTCACCTGTTCGTGAAGGGCCACGTGGTCCGGGTCGTGCCGGAGGCCGAGATGGTCGGCGCACTCATCGAGACCGCCGAGCGCGTCATGGCCGAGGGGATCGACGCGGTGATCGCGACCGCCGAGGCGGGCGCGGCCGAGGAGGCCGCGGCCACGCGGGTCGAACTGCTCCGCACCCAGGGTGAGGACGCCAACCACTCGGAGGAGCGGATCGCCCGCATCCGTGGACTCTCCGACTGAACGAGGGGACTCGGGATGCAGGAGCGCACGTTCGTCGACGCGTACGGCGTCGACGTGTCGAGCCACTGGTGGATGATCGACGCGCCGCGTGCGGTGGTGCTCATCGCGCACGGTGCCTCGGAGCACGGCGGTCGGTACGACCGCTTCGCCCGGGCGCTCAACGTGGCCGGGTACGCGGCGGTCGCGATCGACCACCGCGGGCAGGGCGCCACGTCGGCGGTCACGGGGGTCGGGGTGCTCGGTCCTGGAGGTGGGGAGGCGGTCGTCGCTGACCTCGTCGAACTCGGGGCGCTCGCCCGGGCCGAGGCGGGCGACGCGCCGCTCGTCCTGTTCGGCCACTCGCTCGGCGCGCTCATCGGCCTCGGGTACCTGGCCGGTCACTCCGGGACGGTGGTCGCGGGCGTGCTCTGCGGGTTCCCGATCGACCCGGCCGGCGCGGCCGTCCTGGCCGAACTGCTCCGGGGTGCGGTCGACGCCGGCATGGGCGACGCCCCGATGGACGCGCTCAGCGCCAACAACGAACCGTTCGAGCCCGCGCGCACGCCCTTCGACTGGCTGAGTCGCGATCCAGACGAGGTCGACGCGTACCTCGCCGATCCGTACTGCGGCGACGCCCACCCACTCAGCTACTCCTACTTCGCCGGTATCGCGTCCGTGCTCGCGCCGGCGATGGAATCGCTCGGCGCGATCGGGTGCCCCGTGTACGTGATCGCCGGGGACCGTGACCCCGCCGCCGGCATGGGCGCGCACCCGACGGCGCTCGCGGACGCGCTCGGGGCCGCCGGGGTCGATGCGACGCTGCGGCTCTACCCCGACGCCCGCCACGAACTCCTCAACGAGACCAACCGCGACGAGGTCACCGCGGACCTCCTCGCGTGGATCGACGCCCGGGTTTGATCAGCCCCGGTGCAGTCGCCGTTCGGCCCGCCGCCGGGCCGGACCGGTGAGGGTCGCGAAGGACAGCCGCTCGGCCCGGTAGCGGTCCACGATGGGCTCGTCGATCGGACCGAGCGCGGCGCCGGTGACGTGGGCGAGCAGGTGGTCGGCGAGCGCGGGGTTGCGGGGCAGGACCGGACCGTGGAGGTACGTGCCGACGATGCCGCCCGCCAGGACGCCGTCGGTGCCGTCGCCGTTGCCCCCGCCGCGCAGCACGCGCCCGAGCGGACGCGCGTCGGGACCGAGGTGGGTGCGGCCGCCGTGGTTCTCGAACCCGGTGATCGTGGGGAGCCCGGTGGCCGGGTCCGGTTCGACGAGCACCTCCCCGATGATGCGGTCGGGTCCGGGCACGGTGTGCAGGTCGACGAGGCCGAGCCCCTCCATCGTCCGTCCGCCCGCCGCCGCGTAGTGGTGGCCGACGAGTTGGAAGCCGGCGCAGACCGCCAGGAGCGCGGCGCCGGCGTCGAGGGCCCGGACCAGGGCCGCGCGCCCGGCCCGGAGGCCCTCGGCCGCAGCGACCTGGGGGGCGTCCTCGCCGCCGCCGAGCAGGTAGATGTCGCAGGCGTCGGGGAGTGGTGAGCCGGCCGGGACCTCGACGATGTCGGCCCCGATGCCGCGGGCCCGGGCCCGGTGCGCGAGCACGAGCGCGTTGCCCCGGTCGCCGTAGGTGCCGAGGAGATCGGGGTAGACGAGTGCGATGCGCAGGGCGCTCGTCATCACCAGAACTCCTTCGTGAGGTGGGTGAACTGCGTGTACGAGGCGACGATGTGGACCTCCGCGCCCGCGACCGCGCGCGCCGCGGCGAGCGGGTCGGGCTCCACCGTGCACTCGACGTCGCCGTAGTGCAGTCGCACCGCCACGTCGAGCGAGCGTTCGCCGCTCGCGATCACGGGCAGGCCGCGCAGCACCTCGAACGGCACGTCGTAGAGCCACGACGGGTCGCGGCCGTCGGCGATGTGGGCGTTCACGGCGAGGACCACGCCGGTGTCGCGTCCGGCCAGCCAGTGCAGCACCTCGGTCCAGCCCGCCGGGTTCTTCGCGAGCACGACGCGGGCCGCCCGGCCGTCCGGCAGGCGGTGCTGGGCGAAGCGTCCGGAGACGACCTCGACCGTGGCCATGCCGGCGACGGCGTCCTCGGCGGGCACCCCGAAGTGGGACTCGGCGACCGTCGCCGCGAGCGCCGCGTTCATGCGGTTCCAGGTGCCCGGGATGGCGAGGTCGAGCGGGATGCGTCGCGGTCCCGCCACGAGCACGTCGTCCTCGAGGCGGAAGTCGGCCGGCGGTTCGGCGAACCCGCAGCCCGCACAGCGGAAGTGACCCCCGGGCCACTCGAGGAGGGCGTCGCAGCGCGGGCAGGTGGTGGCGTCCTGCTTCCACGGGATGCCCAGGGCGACCCAGGTGATCGTCCGGGCCGGGAGCGCCGCGTGGACCACGTGAGGGTCCGAGGAGTTCGCGACCACGTGGCGATCGGGTGCGGCCTCGGTGATCGCCCGCCACCGGTCGACGATCGCGTGCACCTCGCCGAACCGGTCCAACTGGTCGCGGCTCAGGTTGCCGAACACGAGCACCTCGGGGTCCAGCGGTTCGACCACGTGGGTGAGCCAGCGCTCGTCGACCTCGAGCACCGCGACCGAGGGCGGGTGCGGCGTGGCGAGCGCGCCGGCGATCCCGCTCGCCATGTTCGCCCCGGTGTGGTTCGTGACCACCGGGAGCCCGGCGTGGGCCAGCGCGTCGCAGAGGAGCCGGGTCGTGGTGGTCTTGCCGTTGGTGGCCGACACCGTCACCACACGGTCGTCCGTCCCGAGGGTGTGGAGCAGGTCGGGGTCGACCGCGAGCATGATGCGCCCGCTCACCTGGGTGCCGGCCCCCCGTCCGGTCGCCCGGGACGCCCAACCCGCGGCCCGTCCCGAGAGGATCGCGGCGCGTCGGCGGAGGCTCACCGGGGCATCATCGCAGGTGGGCGCGGGCCGTCCGTGCCGGCGCGCCGGCGATCAGCCGTGCAGTCCGCACTCGGTCTTGCCGAGGCTGGCCCACCGCCCCGAACGCGGGTCGTCGCCCGAAGGGGATCGGGTGCAGGGCCAGCAGCCGATCGACGCGTAGCCGCGGTCGGCGAGCGGGTGCACCGGGAGGTCGTGGTCCTTCACGTACCCGGCCACATCGAGGTCGGTCCAGTTCGCGATCGGGTTGACCTTCACGACGCCGCGACCCACGTCGTAGGAGACGATGGGCGCGTTGCGCCGCTGCTCGGTCTCGGCCCGCCGCAGGCCGGTCATCCACGCGTCACGGTGCTCGAGCGCACGCTGCAGCGGCTCGACCTTGCGGGCCGCGCAGCACGCATCGGGATCGCTCATCCAGAGGTCGTCGGGCACGCCCTCGGACCGCACGAACTCGACCTCGAGCTCGTAGCGCTCCCGGAGGCGCTCCACGTACCAGAGGGTCTCGGCGAAGTGGTACCCGGTGTCGAGGAACACGACCGGAAGGCTCGGCACGGTGCGCGCCACGAGGTCGAGCATCACCGCGTCCTGGAAGGAGGACGCGAGCACGATGCGGTCCTCGAAGGTCTCGGCCGCCCACGCGATGACGCGGGACGCCGGTGAGGTCTCGAAGGTGGCGTTGCGGCGGGCGAGTTCGCCGAGATCGGGGATCGCCCGCCGGGTCTCGACGACCGCGGGCTCGGTCGGGGGCGTCACGTGGCGCACTCCCCGGCGCCGACGTCCTTGACGTAGGGACTCGTCTCCCCGAAGTCCGTGTAGAAGTCCGGGTTCTCCTCGGGGGTCGGGAACACGTCGAGGTCGGCGAGGGCCGCACCGACCGTGGCCGCGCCGCCGCTCCGGTCGAGCCAGGCCCCGAAGGTCTCGCCCGCGCTCCGCTCGTCTGCGAAGCGCTGGACCACCCGCACGACCGCCACGCCGGCGTTGCGGGCCGGCACCTTCGTGGCCTTCTCGCCGAACGCGATCTCCATCGCGCCGACCCGCCCGCCGAGCAGCATCTGGTAGCCGGGCGCGCTGCGGCCGTGGGCCCGGCGCTCGAGACCGAAGAACCCGATGTCGGCGATGTGGTGCTGGCCGCAGGAGTTCGTGCAGCCCGAGATGTTCACCCGGACGCCGCCGACCTCGGCGAGACCGGCCTCCTCGAGCGCCCGGTCGATCTCGCTGCCGAGTCCCCGGGACTGGGTGACCGCGAGGTTGCACGTGTCGGCGCCGGGGCAGGACACCACGTCGCGGCTGCGCTCGGCGCCGGGCGCGCCGAGGCCGAGCGCCTCGAGCCGCTCGTGCACGAGGGGGAGGTCGCCCTCGGCCAGGCCGCGGAACACGAGGTTCTGGCGGTTCGTGATGCGCACGTCGGCCGCGAGTTCCCGTTGGAGCGTGGCCAGGCCGCGCAGCTGCTCCGAGGTGAGGTCGCCGAGCGGCGCGTGCGCGTAGGCGCTCACGGTGCCGTTCGACCGGCCGCGCACGACGTTGGCGAGCTCCCACCGGCGGTACGGGTCGAGCCCCGAGATCGTGACCGGCACGGCATCGGCGCTCACCGCGCCGTCACCGCCGGCCGGGGCGTCGCCCCGCTCGGAGACGATCGCCGGGATGCCGCCGGGCCAGGTGGCCGAGGCGCGCAGGAACTTGCGCTCCTTGAGGATCCGCTCCCGGACCTCGTCGATGCCCATCGTCTCGACGAGCCACTTCATGCGGGCCCGCAACTTGTTGTCGCGGTTCCCGTAGTGGTCGAAGGTCCGCAGGATCGCCTCGACGGTGGGGAGCAGGTCCTCGCGGCTCGTGAACTCCTCGAGGGCCTGGGCGGGGAAGGGGTTGGCGCCGAGGCCGCCGGCGAGGAACACCCGGAAGCCCGGCTCGGTGGTGCCGTCGGGGAGGGCCCGGGACACCGCGATGACGCCGACGTCGTTGAACATCGCCTGCCCGCAGTCGGTGGCGCACCCGGAGAAGTTGATCTTGAACTTGCGGGGGAGACGCTGACCGAGCGGGTTGCGCAGCAGGTAGTCGTTCGTGGCCTGCGCCCACGCCGAGATGTCGATGACCTCGAACGGGCAGGCGCCGGCGAGGTGGCACCCCTGTACGTTGCGCACGGTGTCGCCGCAGGCCTCCCGCGACGTGAGCCCGACCCCGGCGAGGATGCGCAGCACCTCGGGCACCTCGCGCAGCTCCACGAAGTGGAACTGGATGTTCTGGCGCGTCGTGAGGTGTCCCCAGCCGCGCGAGTGCTCGTCGGCGATCGTGGCGAACGCCTCGAGCTGGGCGGGGGTCACGGCGCCGTAGGGGATGCGGACGCGCACCATCTGGTTCGTGCCGCCCTGGCGCTGGCCGTAGATGCCCTGGGTCAGTCGGGTCACCCGGAACACGTCCTCGTCGAGGTCGCCGGCGAGGTACTCCTCGATGGCCGCGGCGAAGCGGGCGATCTCGTCCTCGACCACGGGGTCGATCGCGATCGGGCTGCGGGGGGTGTCGATCGTCATGGGCCTTCGATCGGGGTGGGGGTGCTGGCCCCGGAAGGCTAATTCCTGACCGGGCTAAATGCCAATAGCGAGGTCAGATTTCACGGGTCGGGGATCGTCCGGCCGGGTCAGCGCCCGAGGAGCGGAGGGGCCGGCGGCCCGGCCCGGTGGCGCAGCGACCGCACCGCCACCCCGATCCCGACGAGGCCCACGAGGACGAGGGTGACCGGGACCGCCCGGCCCTCGAAGAACTGGCCCACCGTCCAGGGCACGTAGACGAGGATGCCGAGCAGGCCGGCGGCGGCGAGCCACGGCCGCGACCGGAGCGCACCGAGGGCGGTGAGGCCGCCGGCGATGACGACCCCGAGGGCGAGCGCCACGAAGGCCCGGCCCGAGTCCTGGTCCATGTGCGCGAACACGTTGCCCGCGGCGACGAGCACGGTGATCGCGCCGACGAGCTGGACCGCGATCGTCTCCGCCTCCTCGCCGTCCCACGCCTCGCGGATCGCGGCCGTGCCGAACGCGAGCAGCAGGGCCGCGCTGAGGCCGTACTGCCACGGGGCCTCGGCGAAGGACAACGTGGCCGACAGGATGATCGTCCCGACGCTGATGCCGGCGACGAGCACGGTCGGTTCCCGGCGCTGGTACCCGAGCAGGACGAGCGCGGCGCAGATGATCGAGGCGACGCCGAACCCGGTGAACTCGCCCCAGGTCTCGGCGGCGGGTGCCGCGGCTGCGCCGAGGAGGAGTGCCCCGAGCGGCAGTGCGATCACGCGTCGAGGGAGCAGGTCCCGCCATGCCGCGGAGGTCCACGCCCCGCCGAGGACGAGGAGCGCGATGGCGGTGAGCAGGCCCGCACCCGAGACGACGAGGGTGGCGCCGACCGCCAGCGCGATGAGCCCGGCGAACCAGGCCACGAGCTGCAGCGGGCGGTCCCGGCGGAAGTAGAGCAGACCGCCGACGATCGTCCCGGTCGCGCCGCAGGCGAATGCGACGGCCTGTCCGGAAGCCTCCGCGACCCCGCCGACCTGGATCCCGGCGGCGATGGTGAGCCCGGCCGTCCCGAGCAGGTGCAGGACCTGGCGGAACCGCCACCACGGCCCGCCCGCGTGCTCGGGCACGGCGAAACCGACCGCCACGAGCAGTGCGCCGATCGCGAGCGCCAGGATCGCCCCGGTCTGCACCGACAGGTCCACCCGCGCGACGACGATGGCGATGCCGATCGCAGCGAGCACGGCGCCCACGTACCCGAGGACCTCGGCCACGAGCGGCCCGCGCGAGAGCGGAGGCGGGGGGGTGGGTGCGTGCACCCGCTCGTACTCGGCGATGGCGGCGGCCTCGTCCGCCGTGATGAGCGCAGCCGACCGCCAGCGTTCGAGGAGCGCCGCGGCCATCGCCGGGTCGCCCGTCCGATCCACCGACTCGGCGCGGCGACGCACCGCGACGATGACGACGACGGCGATGAGGATGGGGATGATGGCGATGAACACGAGTCCCTCCGAACTCGGGCCGTGGCGCCCGGTGCGGCCATCGTCCTCCACCGGAGGTCACCGTGCCATGGACGGAGGTCCCGAACCGTCGGGTCGACCGGGCCCACTCGGACCTCCGGCGGCCCGCCGCTAGCCTCCCCGGGATGCGGATGTCCCGATTGTTCCTGCGCACGCTGCGAGACGATCCCGCCGACGCGGAGATCGACAGCCATCGGCTCCTCGTCCGCTCGGGTGCGATCCGCCGGGTCGCGTCGGGGATCTACTCGTGGTTGCCGCTCGGCAACCGGGTGCTGCGCAACGTCGAGGCCATCGTGCGGGAGGAGATGGACGCCGCCGGGGCCCAGGAGGTCATCCTCCCGATCGCCCAGCCCCTCGAACTCTGGGAGCGCACGGGGCGCGACACCGCCTACGGCCCGCAGATGTTCCGGCTGACCGACCGCCGGGAGACCGGGTTCGCGCTCGCGCCGACGGCCGAGGAGGTCATCACCGCCACCGTCGCGAGCGAGTACTCCTCGTACCGCGACCTCCCGGTGAACCTCTACCAGATCAACTGGAAGTACCGAGACGAACTGCGTCCCCGGTTCGGGCTGCTCCGGTCGCGCGAGTTCCTCATGAAGGACGCGTACTCCTTCCACGTCGACGCCGAGGACCTGCGCACCACCTACCGCGACATGTACGAGGCCTACGAGCGCATCTTCGCCCGCTGCGGGCTCACCGTGCGCGCCGTCGAGGCCCAGGCCGGCGAGATCGGCGGTGACGTGAACCACGAGTTCATGGCGGTCGCCCCCGTCGGCGAGGACGACTTCGTCTGGTGCACGGCCTGCGACTACGCGGCGAACGTCGAGGCCGCCGTGCGCGCCGCCGACACGGCGACGGCCGACCCGGGTGGTGTGCCCGCGCCCGCCGACGTCGACACCCCGGGTGCCGGCGCCATCGCCGACGTCGCCGCGCTCCTCGAGGTCGAGCCCGGAGCGCTGCTCAAGTCGATCGCCTTCGACTGCGACGGCGAGATCGCGCTCGCCGTCGTGCCGGGCGACCGGGAGGTCAACGAGTTCGCGCTGCGCCGCGCCGTGGCGGGGAGAACCGTGCGACTCCTCACCGACGAGGACTTCGCCGCCAACCCGGGTCTCCCGAAGGGATTCATCGGTCCCCACCACCCCGACGTCCGGCTCGTCGTGGCCGACCCCGCGGTCTCCGCCGGAGCGGAGTGGATCGTTGGCGCGAACCGTCCCGACGCCCACACCCGCCACGTCGCGCCCGGGCGTGACTTCCGGACCGACGTCGTCGCCGACCTCGTCGTGGTGGCGACGGGGGACCGGTGCCCGCGCTGCGAGGGCGAGCTGCGGATCGACCGCGGCATCGAGGTCGGCCACGTGTTCCAACTCGGCACGAAGTACTCGACCGCGCTCGACGCGCTCTACACCGACGATGCGGGGGCCCAGCACCCGATGGTCATGGGTTGCTACGGCGTCGGCGTGTCGCGCATCGTCGCCGCGGTGGTCGAGGAGTGCTCCGACGACGCGGGCATCGCCTGGCCGCCCGGGATCGCGCCCTACGACGCCCACCTCGTGGTGCTCCCCGGGCGCGGTGACGCCGCCGCCGGCGTGCTCGACGCGGCCGAGCGCATCTACCGGGACCTGCAGGCGGCCGGCGTGTCGGTGCTCCTCGACGACCGCGACGTGAGCCCCGGGGTGAAGTTCGCCGACGCCGACCTCCTCGGGATGCCGGTCCAGATCACCATCGGCGCCAAGGGGCTCGCCCGGGGTGTGGCCGAGCGCAAGGTCCGTCGCACGGGCGACCGGGACGAACTGCCGATCGACGGGGTCGTCGCCGCCCTCGCGGTCCGCTGAGGGTTCGGAGGTCGTGGGGCGGTCGGCGAGCTCCCGGGACGACGGGGTCGTCGCCGCCCTCGCGGTCCGCTGAGGGTTCGGAGGTCGTGGGGCGGTCGGCGAGCTCCCGGGACGACGGGGT
>JBJTOY010000084.1:0-11480 GCA_046074845.1 Actinomycetes bacterium
GGGCTTCCTGCCCGGCACCGACCAGGAGTACGGCGGCATCATCCGCCACGGGGCGAAGCTGCTCTACGCCTACTGCGAGGCGACGGTCCCGCGCATCCAGATCATCACCCGCAAGGGGTACGGCGGCGCGTACGTGGTCATGAACTCCAAGTCGATCGGCGCGGACCTCGCGTTCGCGTGGCCGTCGGCCGAGATCGCGGTGATGGGCGCCCAAGGTGCCGTCAACATCATCTTCCGCAAGGAGATCGCGGAGGCCGGGGACGACGCGGCGACCCGGCAGACCGAACTCATCGAGGAGTACACGGAGCGGTTCGCCAACCCGTACAACGCGGCCGAGCGCGGGTACGTCGACGACGTCATCGACCCCCGCGAGACACGTCGGGTGCTCGCACGTTCCCTCGAGGTCCTCCGGACCAAGAAGGAGTCGCTCCCGCAGCGCAAGCACGGGAACGTCCCGCTGTGAGTCCGGCCCCGCTCGTCGGCATCGCCCCGGACGCCACGCCCGAGGAGGTCGCGGCGGTGCTCGCGACCTTCGCCGTGCTCGAGGCGCAGCGTGCCGTCGCGGTCGACGACGCTCCGGAGCCGACCTCGAACTGGGTGCGCGCGTCCCGACTCACGGCTCGGCGGGCCGGCCTCCAGCGTGGTGAGTACCGCCTGTCCGGCCGCCTCGGTCGGCGGGCCCGGGCCTGACGCGATGCCCGACATCGTCCACCCCGAGGTGATGAGCGTCGGGACGGACCACGTCACGGTGTTCTTCCGCACCGAGGAGCCCACGCCCGTCGTCACCCGGGTCGGCGGTCGCGAGGTCACCACGACCGGCCCGTACCACCTCGTCCGGGTCGACGGGCTGGAGTCGGGCGCCGAGGTCGGCGTCGACGTCGAGGGTGCGACCCACGGCGACGATCCGCACTTCCCGCGCACCGTCACCACGCTCGTGCGTCCGCCGGGCCGGTTGCTCGCAACCGTGGCGACGGCCAACGACGTGCACTTCGGCGAGACCGTGTGCGGGCGCATCCACACCGTGCCCGACGAGGAACTCGGCGTCGCGATCCCGCGCCCCGACGAGCCCCCATACCCGCAGACCATGAACAACGCGGCCATCGACGAGATCATCGACTTCGACCCCGACCTCGTGCTCGTGAAGGGCGACCTCACGTGCGAGGGCACCGCGGAGGAGTACCAGCAGTTCCTCGACGCCTACGGCCGGCTCGGTGACCGCATGCACCACGTGCGCGGCAACCACGACGCCATGCGCGACGACACGATGGCTCTCCAGGGCGCGCCGTACGCGGTCGAGCGCGACGGGGTGTCGTTCGTGATGCTCGACACCGTGCGGCCCGGTACCGAGTTCGGGCGGATCACCCCGAACCAGATCGACTGGCTCGACGAGTACTCGGCCGGCACGAGCAACGCCGTGTTCGTCTTCGGGCACCACAACCTCTGGGATCTCGACGCCGAGGAGCGGAGCGCCTCGTACTTCGGCGTGAACTGCGACGACTCCGAGGCGTTCGGCGAGGTCGTGCTGCGTCGCGAGAACATCGTCGGCTACTTCGCGGGGCACACCCACCGGCATCGCATCCGCCGTTCCGAGCGGGCCCGGTTCATCCCCTGCGTGGAGGTCGGCGCGACGAAGGACTACCCGGGGGTGTGGGCCGAGTACCGCATCCACGAGGGCGGGTTCATCCAGGAGGTGCACCGCATCTCGGCCCAGGCCGCGATGGACTGGACCGAACGGACCCGCTTCCTCTACGCCGGGCTGTACCGCGACTACTCGCTCGGCCCGCTCGAGCACCGCTGCTACACCGAGCTCTGGTAGGCGATGCAGGCGCTCGAGGGCTTGCGGGTGGTCGACCTCGCCACGGTCCTCGCCGGACCGGCGGCGGCCAAGTACCTCGCGGACTTCGGCGCCGACGTCATCAAGGTGGAGGCCCCGGCGGGCGACGGCACCCGGCGCATGGGGTGGGTGCCCCCCGACGGCGGTGATGCCTACATGTGGCGGACCGTGGGGCGCGGTAAGCGCAGCGTCGTGCTCGACCTCAAGACCGATGCCGGGCTCGGCGCCGCACGGACCCTCATCGACCACGCCGACGTGCTCATCGAGAACTTCCGGCCGGGCACGCTCGAGCGCCTCGGTCTCGATCCCGAGCACCTCCTCGCCCGCAACCCGCGCCTCGTCGTGCTGCGGGTCACCGGGTTCGGCCAGACCGGCCCGTACCGCTCCCAACCCGGGTTCGCGTCCATCGCGGAGGCGCTGAGCGGGTTCGCCGGGCTGAGCGGCGAGCCCGACGGTGCGCCGCTGCTGCCGCCGATCGCGCTGACCGACGAACTCACCGGCATCGTGGGGGCCTTCGCGGTGATGGTCGCGTTGCACCACCGTGACCGGACGGGGGAGGGCCAGGTGGTCGACATCAACCTGCTCGAGTCGATCCTCCAGGTCATGGGTCCGCTGCCCGCGGCCTACGCGGCCCTCGGCTACCTCCAGCCGCGCCTCGGTGCGGGCATCCCGTACACGGTGCCACGCGGGACCTACGAGTGCGCTGACGGTGTCTGGATCGCGATCTCGGCCTCGGCGGAGTCGGTGGCCGTGCGCGTGCTCGACCTGCTCGGCGTGGCCACCGACCCGCGCTTCGCCACCTTCACGGGTCGTGCCGAGCATCGGGCCGAACTCGATGCGCTCGTCCGGGCGTGGTGCGCGGCGCGCACCTCCGAGGATGCGCTGGGCGCGTTCGCTCAGGCCGAGGCGGCCGCGGCCCGGGTGTACTCCATCGCCGACGTCGTGGCCGACCCGCACCTGCGCGAGCGCGAGGCCCTCGTCGAGGTCGATGGGGTCCTCATGGCCGCCCCGGTCGCACGTCTCATGGCGACCCCGGGCGAGATCCGCCACGCGGGCCGCCCCCTCGGCGCCGACACCGAGGCGGTCCTCACCGCCCTCGCCGCCGACCCCTCCTGGCCCGCCCGCGACGAGGGCTGACCCGAACCCGACGGATCGACTCGAACCACACGCCCCACTCCGGGTGTCGCCGGTGCTCGGATGTCCACAGGGCCTGTGGACAGCGCCCGTGCGGCCTGTGGACAGTCTGGGGACAGACCCCTCCGAGCCCGTGGACATCGGGGCACCGCCTGTGGATCGTCTGGGGACGACCGGACGGGATGCTGGGGAGGGGGTGGAGCGCGACCCCCCGCCTGCGGCACGATGACGTCCCCCGTCGGCCCCCCCGACACGACGAGAGGTCCAGGAGCCATGACCGAACGTACGGCCGCACAGATCGACGCGGCGGTGGCCGGAGCCACCGTCACCACGGCGTTCCGGGACACCGTCCGGGCCCACCCCGACCGGGTGGCGCTCCGGTCCTACGACGGTGACACCGCCACCGAACTCACCTACGCCGAGTACGCCGAGCGGGCCTGCCGCCTCGCCGCGAGCCTCGGGGCGCACGGGGTGGGTCGGGGCGACCGCGTCGTGCTCATGATGAGCAACCGTCCCGAGTTCCACATCGCGGACGTCGCCGCGATGCTCTGCGGGGCGACACCGATCTCGATCTACTCCTCGTCGTCACCCGAGCAGATCGCCTACCTGGTCTCGCACTCGCGGGCGCGCTTCGCGATCGTCGAGCACGAGGCGTACCTCACCTCGATGCTCTCGGTGCACGCGGACCTCCCCACCCTCGAGCAGATCACGGTGATCGAGCCGCCGGCGGAACTCCCCGACGGCGTGCTGCTCTGGGACGATCAGTTCGCGCTCGACCCGGTCGACCTCGACGCCGCGGCCTCCATCGCGGAACCGGCCGACCTCGCGACGGTGATCTACACCTCCGGCACGACGGGACCGCCCAAGGGTGTGATGCTCGACCACGGCGGCGTGATGTGGACGGCCTCCTCCCTCGTCGAGCGGTTCGGCTTCGACGTGGACGGCATGCGGCTCGTGTCGTACCTGCCGATGGCCCACATCGCCGAGCGGATGACCTCCCACTACGCCGCGATCATCCACGGGTACGAGATCACGACCTGCCCCGAGGCGGGCAAGGTCACCCAGTGGCTGACGAAGGCGAGGCCCGAGATCTTCTTCGCGGTCCCGCGGGTCTGGGAGAAGGCCTACGCCACCGTCTCCTCGCTCGTGCACGGCGACCCGGAACAGGGTAGGGCCTTCGACGCGGCGATCGACCTCGGGTGGCAGGTGAGCGAGCACCGCGCCCGGGGTGAGGACGTCCCGGCCGACCTCGCGGCACGCCACGCCGAGGTCGACGCGACGCTGCTCGCCCCGTGGCGGGGGATCCTCGGCCTCGATCAGTGCCGTGTGGCCATCACCGGCGCGGCGCCGATCCCGTTCGAGATCCTGCGCTTCTTCCGGGGGCTCGGGATCGAACTCTCGGAGATCTACGGGTTGTCCGAGACCTACGGCCCGATGACCTGGACGCCGTTCCGCGTGAAGGTGGGAACGGTCGGGCCGGCGATCCCGGGCACCGAGGTGCGCCTCGGCGACGACGGCGAGGTGCTCTGCCGGGGCGGCAACATCTTCAAGGGCTACCTCGACGACCCGGCCAAGACGGCCGAGGTGATGACCGGGGAGTGGTTCCACACCGGGGACATCGGTGTGCTCGACGAGGATGGGTACCTCAAGATCGTCGACCGCAAGAAGGAACTCATCATCACCGCCGGGGGCAAGAACATCTCGCCCGCGAACATCGAGGCGGCGCTCAAGGCGTCGGCCCTCATCGGGCAGGCCTGCGTGATCGGTGACGGTCGGCCGTACCTCACGGCGCTGCTCGTGCTCGACCCCGAGGTCGCCCCGGTCTGGGCGGCGAGCGAGGGGATCCAGGACACCTCGGTGCGTGCGCTGGCCGAGAACCCCGAGGTGCTGGCCCAGATCCGGGCCGACGTCGACCACGTGAACTCGAACTTCTCGCAGGTCGAGGGCATCAAGCGCTTCGCGGTGCTCCACGAGGAGTGGATGGCGGACTCCGAGGAGCTCACCCCGACGATGAAGTTGAAGCGCCGCGGGATCATGGCCAAGTACGCGGCCGAGATCGAGTCCCTGTACACGTGATCCAGGCCCTCGCGGGCCCGGTCAGCGCGCCGTACTGCGCCCCGAGGTGATCGGGCCCGACCGCACGGCACTCGCCGGTGTACTCGAGCGGCACTGCGCGGGGGATGCGCCGGCGTGCGCGACGGTCAGTCGACCTGGGCGACGACCACGTGGTCGCGGCCGCGCACCATGGCGTCGTCGAGCGCGTGCGCGGCCCGCAGGATGAGTTCGTCCGCGTCCAGCGCGTGCGACGGGTAGCAGGCGACGCCGGCCGAGACCGTGATGCCCTCGCTGGCGGGGCTCGAATGGAGCAGGCCCCGCAACCGCTCGGTCGCCCACACCGCGCCGGCCTCGGAGGTGTTCTCGAGCAGTGCGGCGACCGTCACGTCGTCGGCGCGGAACGCACCGTCGGCCTCGCGCAGCGTCTTGCGCAGCACCGCACCGAGCGCACCGAGCGCGTGCTCGCGGTCGCGGGCCGCGAACCCCTCGATGCCGTCGATGCGCACGAGCACGAGCGAGACCGGGTGGAGTTGGCGGCGGGCGGCGGCGACGCGCTGGAGCAGCAACGGCTCGAGCAGCGTGGAGTCGAGCAGTCCGGTCGTCACGTCGACCGCACCGCTCGATGCGGGTTCGGTCCGTGCCTCGTGCAGGCGCCGCACCTCGGCGGCGAGCAGATCGGCGTCGGCTCGGGCCGCGGTGTGGGGGCCGACGAGGGACGCGCCCAGCATGGCGGCGACCATGGCCAGGACGCCGGCGGCGAGTCCGAGGATGGCCGCGTCGGCCACGAGTCCGACCACGCCGACGGCGAGGCCGGCCACGCCGACGAGGACGAGCAGGGTGAAGCGATGGCGGCTCACGGCCACCATCATCGGTCCTCAGGCGCCCGGAGTGGAGGAAAAGTTCTCACGCCGGTGCTCGAGGCCGAGTTCGGCGAGGTCCGCCACGATCTCGGAGACCCGGAAATCCTTGGGCGTGTAGACCCGGGCCACCCCGGCGGCGAGCAGCACCGGCTGGTCGGGCTCGGGGATGATCCCACCGACCACGACCGGTGCTCGCACCCCGGCCTCCCGGAGGAGCCGGACCGTCTCGGGGACGAGTTCGAGGTGGGAGCCGGAGAGGATGGACAGGCCGACCACGTCGACGTCCTCGTCCTCGGCGGCGCGTGCGATCTGGGCCGGGGTGAGCCGGATGCCCTGGTACACGACCTCGAGGCCGGCGTCGCGCGCGGCCACCGCGATCTGCTCGGCCCCGTTGGAGTGCCCGTCGAGCCCGGGCTTGCCGACGAGCAGGCGGATCGGTCCGCCGGTCTCGGCCGCGGCGGCGCGGATGCGCTCGCGCACCTCGACGAGTGCCTCACCCGGGGCCGAGGCCACGCCGCCGACGCCGGTGGGGGCGCGGTACTCACCGAACACGCCGCGCAGCGCGTCGGACCACTCGCCGACGGTGCCGCCGGCCTGCGCGAGGTCGATGGTGGCCCGAACGAGGTTGGCCTCCGTCGCCGCGACCCGTCCGAGTTCGTCGAGCGCGCTCGCCACCGCGCCCTCGTCCCGGGCCGCCCGCCACGCGGCGAGGCGCTCGAGCTGCTCGGCCTCGGCCGCCGCATCGACCACGAGGATGGCCGCCTCGCCGTCGATCCCCTCGGCGAGCGGTGACGGTGCGGTCTCGGTGTACGCGTTCACCCCGACGACGGTGATGTCACCGGCCTCGATCCGCCGGACCCGGTCGGCGTGCGACTGCACGAGCCGACCCTTGAGCTCATCGATCATGGCGAACGCGCCGCCACCGTCGAGCACCCACTGGAGCTCGGCCTCGGCGGCCTCCTCGAGGTCGGCGGTCTTGGCCTCGACGACCTTCGAACCCTCGAACAGGTCCGGGTACTCGAGCAGGTCGGTCTCGAATGCCAGCACCTGCTGGATGCGCAGCGACCACTGCTGGTCCCAGGGCCGGGGGAGGCCGAGGGCCTCGTTCCATGCGGGCAACTGGATCGCCCGGGCCCGGGAGTCCCGGGCGAGGGTGACCGCGAGGGTCTCGAGCACGATGCGTTGCACGTTGTTCTCGGGCTGGGCCTCGGTGAGGCCGAGCGAGTTCACCTGCACCCCGTACCGGAAGCGGCGGAGCTTGTCGTCGGTGACGCCGTAGCGCTCCTGCACGATGCGGTCCCACAGGCGCCCCATCGCCCGGAGCTTGCACATCTCCTCGACGAAGCGGATCCCCGCGTTCACGAAGAACGAGATGCGCCCGACGACCGCCGGCATCTCGTCGGGGGTGACCTGACCGCTCTCGAGCACCCCGTCGAGCACCCCGATCGCGTTCGCCATGGCGTACGCGATCTCCTGCACCGGCGTCGCGCCGGCCTCCTGGAGGTGGTACGAGCAGACGTTGATCGGATTCCACTTCGGCACCTCGCGCACGGTGTGCGTGATGACGTCGACGGTGAGGCGACGGCTCGCCTCCGGACCGAAGATGAACGTGCCGCGGGACAGGTACTCCTTCACGATGTCGTTCTGCGTGGTGCCGGCGAGCTTGGCGACGTCCTCACCGCGCTCCTCGGCCAACGCGATGTAGAGCGCGAGCAGCCACATCGCCGTCGCGTTGATCGTCATCGAGGTGTTCATGTCCTCGAGCGGGATCTGCTCGAAGAGTGCGCGCATCTCGCCGAGGTGGGGGACCGGCACCCCGACCTTGCCGACCTCGCCACGGGCGAGGATGTGGTCGGGGTCGTACCCGGTCTGGGTGGGCAGGTCGAACGCGACCGAGAGGCCGGTCTGTCCCTTGGCCAGGTTGGTCCGGTACAGCTCGTTCGACGCCCGGGCCGAGGTGTGGCCCGAGTAGGTCCGCATGACCCAGGGGCGTTCACGCGTCACGTCGTCATCCTCCGGGTGTCCGACACCGTGCGGTGCCGCGGTTCGCTACTTGCGGTAGTCGTAGAACCCGATGCCGCTCTTGCGCCCGAGCCGTTCGGCCGAGACCATGCGACGCAGCAGGGGTGCGGGCGCGTAGTTCGGGTCCTTGAACTCGGTGTACAGCGCCTCCAGGATCGACAGGCTCGTGTCGAGTCCGACGAGGTCGAGCAGCGCGAACGGTCCCATCGGGAAGTTGCAGCCGCCCTTCATCGCGGCGTCGATGTCGTCGCGGGTCGCCACGCCGGCGTCCATGAGCCGGATGGCGTTGTTGAGGTAGGGGAACAGCAGCGCGTTCACGATGAAGCCGGCCTGGTCCTTGACCTCGACCGGGCCCTTGCCGCAGGCCTCGGCGAAGGCACGGGTCTCGGCGATGGTCTCGTCCGATGAGGTGATGGCCCGGACGATCTCGACCAGCGGCATGGCCGGGGCGGGGTTGAAGAAGTGCACCCCGCAGACCCGCTCGGGTCGGCCGGTCTCCATCGCCATCTCGACCACCGGGAGGGTCGAGGTGTTCGTGGCCAGGATGGCGCCGTCCTTGACGATGCGGTCCAGGTCGTTGAAGAGCTGCTTCTTCGTCCCCAGATCCTCGAGGATCGACTCGATGACGAGGTCGCAGTCCGCGAGCTCGTTGAGGTCGGACACGCCACGCACCAGCGCGAGGGCGGCGTCGCGGGCGTCCTGGTCCAGGCGACCCTTCTCGACCTGCTTGTCGAGCGACTTCTGCAGGCCGGCCACCATGGCGTCCGCGCTCGCTTGGGACCGGCTGCGCAGGATCACCTCGAAGCCGGCCTTGGCCGCGACCTCGGCGATGCCGGAACCCATGATCCCCGATCCGACGATGCCCACCCGCTTGATCTCGCCCATCGCTTCCTCGTCCTTCGTTCGACGCGGGCCCGGCGCTTCGACGGCGCGCCCGGCAAGGGGCCGAAACGTACCGGAGCGGTGCCGCGGCATGCCACAGGGGGCGCCCTCGGATCGGCTGTTAGCGTCCGGTGCATGGCTGAGGAAGCGGTGCGCGGAACGTTGGCGTTCGTGGGCGGGGGTGAGTGGTCGCCCCTGTCGACCGGTCTCGACCGGACCCTCCTGGAGCGGGCCGGCGGCGGACCGGTCGTCGTCATCCCGACCGCGGCGGCGTTCAGCGGCCCGGAGCGGGTCGGCCCGGCGGCCCGGGAGTGCTTCGCCGCACTCGGTGCGGAGGTCGTCGTGATCGACGCGCTGCACCGCGAGGAGGCCGAGGACAAGGATCTCGTCGCCCCGGTGCGTGAGGCGCGCTTCATCTACCTCGCCGACGGTTCGCCGTTGCACCTGCGGTCGGTGCTCAAGGACTCCGCCCTGTTCAAGGCGATCCGCGGCGCGTGGCGCGACGGTGCGGTGCTCGCGGCCTCGGGCGCCGGAGCGACGCTGCTGGCCGATCCGATGGTCGACCCGCGTGGCGGTGCCTACACGGTCGGGTTCGGGCTCGTGTCCGACCTCGCGGTGTTCCCGCACCACGCGACCGCACCGGCCCACCTGCTCGAGCGGTCGCTCGAACTGCTGCCCCGGCGCTCGTTCCTCGCCGGGGTCGACGACCACACGGCACTCGTGCGCGAGGCCGATGGCACCTGGCGGGTCGTCGGCGACGGCTGGGTCACCGTCTACACGCACACCGACGGGCCCGCCGCGACCCAGGTCGGCTCCTACGCCGCGGACTCGGTGATCGACACCTTGTCGATGTAGACCGGCTTCGTCGGGCGGTCGTTCGCGCCGGTCGGCACCTCGGAGATCGCCTGCGCGACGTCGAGACCCTCGGTGACCACACCCCAGGTCGCGTACTCCGGCGGCAGCGCCTCGCCCTGCGGGCCGGTGACGATGAAGAACTGATCGCCGAACGTGCCGGCGGGCGCAGCCCCCGTCTTGGCCGCCGCGATCGCCCCGAGCGGATAGGCGCCCTTCGGCACCTCGCCGACGACCGACGACGGCGGCTTCCCCGTGCCGTCCCCCTTCTTGTCGCCGCCTTGGATCACGAAGTCCGGGATGACGCGGTGGAAGGTGAGCCCGTCGTAGTAGCCGCTCCTTGCGAGCTGGACGAAGTGTTTCGTGGCGACCGGCGCGTTCTTCGCGTCGAGCGCGAGCACGATCGTGCCCTTCGACGTGCGCATCGTCGCGGTGTACTGCTTGTTCGGATTGGTGGTGTTCGAGTCCGCACCGTCGTCACCGGAGGCCCGCAGCTGTGACCACGCGAAGATCGCCACGACCGGGATGAGGACGAAGGCGAGGTTCCGGTAGGTCCGGTTGCGGCGCGTCCGCTTCTCGGCGGCCTCCTTCGCGGCCTGGGCCTGGGCGCGGTTCTGCTTCTGCCGCTCGCGCTTGTCGGACTTGGACACGCTCGCTCCTCGTCGGGTTCCGGGTGGGGATGCTCGGGTCGGGACTCGTCGTCAGGTGGACGCGCTCACCGCGGCGCCGGGCCCGGGGTCTGCGGCGCCGGTGCGACGTAGGTCCGGCAGGCCTGGCCGCGCAGCGACGGGCAGGGCGGGTACGCGATCGGCAGACCCTTGGGCACCTTCACCCGGGACAGCACGAGTCGCGATGCGCGCGGCCCACCGGTCACCACCGTGTTGCGCACCGGCTCGGAGTTCGGGATGGTCTCGAAGGTCCAGAGCGGACGGTTCCCGCCGGGCGCCTGGACGGAGAGGCGGATCCGGGAGCCCTTCCGGAAGGCGTGCGCCACCGGGAAGAGCGCGACCCGCATCCGGGTCGGCTCGCCCGGCACGAGCGTCCGGGCGTCCTCCTCGAGGTGGGTCTGGCGTGGGTCGGTCACGGTGGAGGCCCGGCGATCGAGCTTGCGGTGGCTGGCCCGCAGCCAGCCGCTCTGCACGTAGACCTCGGAGCCGTCGGGGCGCACCTCGGTGAGGGTCACCTCGACGTCGGTGTCGCTCGCGGTCGAGGCCAGGGTCAGGTCGACGCTGCCCGGACCGGCGATCGCCATGGTTCGGGTGAGTGGCGGCGTGATCCACGCGAGCGAGGAGGCCGAGTCGAGCGGTACCCAGTTGTAGGAGGGTGTGGCCTGCCAGATACCGGAGCTGGAGCCGGTGTAGGTCGAGCGCGGCCGCGCGTTCGGCTCGTAGTTGAACGACAGCGTCTCGGCGCGCTCGGCCGCCTCGGCCCCGAGGGACCCGTCGGAGCCGAGGTGGAACACCTCGGCGGAGGTGCCGGGGAGCGGCCACCGCGACGCGGTGCTCTCGGTGGCGGGCAGCGGGCTGCCGGCCTGGGTCCCGGGGCGTGCGCCGTTCTCCCAGAGGATGCGCACCCGCGGCTCGGCCTCGAAGGACTTGAGCGCGGTGCGGTACGAGGAGAAGTCGCTGAACCGGTCCTCGGGCACCGTGATGTTCTGGACCCCGGTGATCGTGCCCCAGAGCTGTGGGGCGAGGGCCCGGAGCTGCGGGTTGATCTCGGGGATGCGGCGCGCCACGTAGAAGTCGAGGAACTCGAGTTGGCGCGTCACCACCTCGGGGTCGAGGGAGTCGGTGTGGGTCCCGTTCTGCGCGGTGACCCGCAGCGGGACGTCGGCCGGGAAG
>JBJTOY010000085.1:0-19853 GCA_046074845.1 Actinomycetes bacterium
CCCCGCGGTGGTGGCCCGCGTCGTCGCGCTCGTGGACCGCAGCGAGTACAAGCGGCGGCAGGCGCCGCCCGGGGTCCGGGTCTCGCCGAAGGCGTTCGGCAAGGACCGGCGGCTGCCCATCACCAACCGCTGGTCCGGCTGAGCGCGGGGACCCGGGTGGCAGAGGTCGGCGCGCCGCGCCCCGCAGGTTCCGTCTGGCGCGCGTACACCCCGGAACTCGCCATCGTCCTCGCGTCGGTGCTCTACGGCGCGACGTTCAGGGTCGTGCAGGTCTCGGTCGAGCGGATGAGTCCCTCCGGGTTCGTCCTCATGCGCTACGTGGTCGGGGCCCTGGTGCTCCTGCCGTTCGCGCTCCGTCGCGGATGGCGCGGCCCCCGCGCCCTCCCGAAGGACGGCTGGCGCCTCGTGGTCGGCGTCGCGATCCTCGTCGGCGCGTTCTCCGGGTTCGGGGCCTACGTCCAGACGGTCGGGCTGCGCTCGACGACCACCTCGAACTCCGCCTTCATCACGAGCCTCTTCGTGGTGTTCACGCCGATCATCGAGTCGGTGGTCTACCGGCGGTGGCCGCGGATCGGGATCGTCGGGGCGGTCGCGGTGTCGATGCTCGGGCTCTGGCTGCTCACCGGCGCGTCGCTCTCGATCGGGCGTGGTGACCTCTTCACGCTGGCCTGCGCGGCGCTCTACGGCGGCTGGTACGTCGCGATCGGTGCGTTCACGAACCGGATGGACATCGTCGTGTTCACCTGCACCCAGTTGTTCGTGGCCGCGCTGTTTATGGTGCCCTTCGCGCTCTCGGCCGGGTTCGGGCACATCGACGCGTACGTGATCGGCACGGTGCTATTCACCGGCATCGCGTGCACCGCCGTCGCGTTCGCGCTCACGGCCTGGGCCCAACGGCGGGTCGATCCGTCGCGGACCACCATCATCAGCCTCGTCGAACCGGTGGTGGCCGGCGTCGTCGGGTACGTGGTGGGGGAGCGGCTCGGCGTCGGTGGCTACGTCGGGGCGACGCTCATCGTCGTGGCGATCCTCATCGCCGAATGAGGGACCCACCGGCCGGTCGCCGACGCGGTCGAGGTTTGACCCTCCCCGCGCCCGGTGTGAGGATGCGGGCATGCCGAACGACGGACGCAGCCCCCGACCCGCCTTCGCCCCCTGGGACCGCCGCGAGCTCCCCGGCCTCTTCTCGGTGGAGGAGTCGGCCCGGCGGGTCGGCGCCTACTCCTGGGTCGAGCAGCGACTCTTCGAGGCCCTCGGCGGATGGATCGCGACGGTGCCGGAACTCGACGTCAAGCTCGTGCTCGGTCGGCACTGCTACCACCACGCGTGGCACGCGGAGCAGTTCCAGGCCCGGTTGCCGGAACTGCGCGAGATGAATCCGGCCCGGTGCACGGTCCCCGCCAACGACGGGGTCGGGGCGCTGGTCGAGGCCGTCGTCGAACCCGAGGCGTCCGAGCACACCATCGAGAAGCTGACCGGTGTGTTCCGGGTGCTCCTGCCCCGGAAGATCGCGGCGTACACGTACCACCTCAACGCGACCTCGAACATCACCGACGCCCCGACCCAACGCAGCCTGCGGTTCATCCTCCAGGACGAACTCGAGGACTGGCGGGAGGGGGAGATGCTCCTGCAGTCCCTCATCACCACGCCGGAGGCGGCGGCCCGGGCCGCCGCCCGGGTGGGCGAACTCGAGGCCCTGGCGGTGGCGGCCGGCGGGATCGCCGGCCCCGGTACGCTGGGAACCTCACCGGACCCGGAGGTCACCCCGTGAAGCGGTTCCTGCCCGTCGAAGAACTCGCCCGCGATGAGCGCTTCGTGCGCACGAGCATCGTCGCCGGCTTCAACGACCCGCGCAACGGCCGGGCCTCGGAGCGCGCGATCAGCAGCGCGCGACTCGAGCCGGGACGTGCGGCGGCCCCCGATCGTGCCCGGTCGCTCATGCACGGCATCTTCGTGGGCGAGATCCAGGCCCTCGAGGGCGCCGGACGCACGACCTACGACTTCGACGATGCCGACGCGCCGTTCGCTCTCAAGCTCGACATGGCCCGGCAGTGCTGGGACGAGGCACGTCACGTCGAGATCTCGGTGAAGCTCGGCGAGCACATGGGGACCGAGATCGGCGAGTACACCGAGTCGACCTTCCTGTACGAGGCCGCCTGCGTCCCGGACCCCGCGATGCGGCTCTCCGGGGTGAACCGCGCGCTCGAGGGACTCGCCATCGACGTGTTCAACACGATGAAGGAGTTCGGTGGCGCGTCCGGCGACCCGGTGCTCCACTTCTGCGAGGACTGGATGCTCGCCGACGAGGTCACCCACGTGAAGATGGGGTCCGACTGGCTGCGACGCCTCACCGAGGCGGACCCGGAGCGCCGCGCCCGTGCGCTCGAGTTCCAGCGGACGGTCGACAAGTTGTTCAGCCTCGGCGGGTTCCGCGGGGAGACCGAGGAGAACCCGGTGCAGATCGCGCGGCGCTTCCGGGAGCTCGCGGGATTCGACACCGAGGAGATCGACGAGATCGCCGCGCTCGCGGCCGAGGCGCTCGCCGACGCCCGGGCTCGCGAGGCCGTCGCCGGCTGACCGCCGTGCGCCTCACGATCGTCCCGGAGGAGTTCACCCTCGTCCTGTACGACGCGGATCACATCCGGTCCGTGATCGAGGAGGTCGCCGCGGCCGTCGGGTTCCCCGATGCGGTCGAGGTGTCGCTCGAGGTCGACGAGGAACTCGCGCAACCGCTCACCGGCTCCTACGTCGACGTGCGTGACGGCGTGCTCCACCTCTGGTACTCGGGTGGCAACGTGGAGGACACCCTGCGGGCACGCCACCTCGATCCCGTCCGGGCCCGCCGTGAGTTCGCGATGGGTCTGCTGCGCGGGATGGATCGCCTGGCGCCGGGGTTCGGCGACGCACCCGCCGACGACGAGCTCACCGACGCACAGCGCGCGCTCTGGGACGTGTCGGCGGAGGGTCGGGCCGAACGCGCCGGGATCGCGATGCGGCCCGATCGGGCGCGCTACGTCTACCGACTGGCCTGCGGGTTCACCGACGAGGCCGACGCCGAGTACGACCGCCTGCGCGGCGGTGCCGCGATCTCCTGGGCCGACCTCGCCACGACGGCCGAGCGGCTGGCCCCGGCGGCCGCCGTCCCGCGGTCGGGCCGTCGCGACGATCTGCGCCGTCGTCGGTAGCGCCCGGGTCCCGCCCCTCAGGCGAGGTCGTGCGCGCTGATGCCGAGCGTGAGGTCGAGTTCGGGCGGGGTGGCGAGCAGCGGGACGGCGGCCTCGGCCATCGCCACCATCTCCGGCCCGTCGTAGTGCCGTCGCTGGGCCTCGGCGTCGATCCACTTCTCGACGATGACGAACCGGCCCGGGTGGAGCATCGACCCGGTGAGGTCGACGTTGCGGCACCCGGGATCGGTGCGGGTCACCACCGTGTACCGGGCCAGGACCGCGGCGAGGGCCTCCTCCGTCCCGGGCCGCGCGCAGTACGTGCCGACCACCAGGCACACCTCGGGCTCGGCCGTACCGTCCGTTGTGTCGGCGCCGCTCGCCGGTCCGGATCCGCTCGAACCACCCATGTGCGCGCTCCTCTGCGGTTCCGGCGCCGTCGGCCTTCCGAATCCCCGTCGTCCACAGGCCCCTGTGGACGAATCCCGGCTTGACGGGGGCGTTACCCTACATGGACACTGCCCGGGTCGTCGGCGGGCCCCGGTGGGGGTCCCCGGCGCTCGGGACCACAGTGGCCACGGGCGGTGGGAATGGATTCCCCCTGCTGGTGGTTCAAAGTTGTCCACAGGCTCATCCGCAACATCAGCCCCCTCCGATACCGGCGGGGACCGGGGTGGCGGCGAGCATGGGGGTCCGATCGGACCGCACCCCCGGCCATGGGCCGGGCAGGGCGGTTCCGAACCTGCAAGACGGCGTTCCGCGAGGGGTTGACGTGGCCAAGGATCGTGTGGATCGGGACGAAGAGGATCTCGTCCGGCTCTACCTCACCGACATCGGGCAGTACAACCTGCTCACCAAGGACGACGAGGTCCGGCTGGCCCAGCTCATCGAGAAGGGCAACGACGCGCGCGCCGAACTCGCCGCCGGCGGCAAGGGGTTGACCCCGGCCAAGAAGCGCGAGCTGCGCCGGGCCGACCGCGAGGGCGAGGAGGCGACCCGCACGTTCGTGCAGTCGAACCTCCGGCTCGTGGTGTCGATCGCCAAGAAGTACCAAGCCTCCGGCCTGCCGCTGCTCGACCTCATCCAGGAGGGCAACCTCGGCCTCATCCACGCGGTCGAGAAGTTCGACTGGCGCAAGGGCTTCAAGTTTTCGACGTATGCGACGTGGTGGATCCGTCAGGCGATCACCCGCGGCATCGCGAACACCGGTCGCACCATCCGGCTCCCCGTGCACGCAGGCGACACGCTCGCCCGGCTGCAGAAGGCGCGGTCGCGACTCGAGCTCAAGCTCGGCCGTCCCGCGACGCTCGCCGAACTCGCGGCCGAGGTCGAGATGCCGGAGGACAAGGTCACCGAGGCGCTGCGCTTCGCGGCCGAGCCCCTCTCGTTGTCCGAGCCGCTGCGCGAGGACGGCGATGCCGAACTCGGCGACATCGTCGAGGACCGTTCGGCCGAGTCGCCCTTCGAGGTGGCGGCGACCGCGCTGCTCCCCGAGGAGATCGAGAAGCTGCTCTCCCCGCTCGACGAGCGCGAGAAGCAGATCCTCCAGCTCCGGTTCGGCCTCGACCGCGGTGAGCCGCGCACCCTCGAGGAGGTGGGGGAGCACTTCAACCTCACCCGGGAACGGATCCGCCAGATCGAGGCCCGGGCGATGTCGAAGCTGCGCCACCCGTCGGCTGACACCGGCGCCCGCGACCTCCTCGCCGTCTGATCGGGCGCGTCGCCACGGCGCATCCGAACCGGATCGGCGGTCCGTCGCGCTGCGTGCCCCCGATGGTGCCGCGCGACGTGCCGATGCGCACCCACACGCTCCGCACGCGGCGTCCTCGTTCCAGGCCCCGCCCCGGATCTCGGGTGCTACCCGCCGGTAACCCGGGAACCGCCCAGCGATGCGGGTTCCGGGACCTAGGACACATTCCCGCGCGTTTCGGCCGGAAATCTGCCCCACGTTTCCCACGAATCGTTGGGACGGGGGTAACTACGCAGGCATGGCGTCCAACGAAGTACCCCGATCCGGCACTTCGAACCTGCCGAACCTGACCTCCGAGCGCAATGCGGCCCTCCTGCGACTCGTGCACCGCTACGCCACCGCGCTCGACGGTGACGGCGTGCCGGTTGCGGTGCTCGACCCGAACGGCGTCGTGCTCACCGCGAACGGCGCGCTCTCGCGGGTGCTGGGCCTCGGCTCGACGCGCGTCCCGCGACGCGGCATCACCGATCTCGTCCATCCCCAGGACCGCGCCCGTCTCGCGACGCTCATCGAGCGCGTGGCGTCGGAATCACCCCTCGCCCCGGCCGAGCCGGTGCGGGTGCGACGTGCCGACGGCGCGGTGCTCCTCGGCGTCGTGTTCGGCGCAGCCCGCTCCGAGGACGGCGCCCGGGTCGCAGCGCTCGTGCTGGCGGCTCCCGACCGGGTGCTCGACGCGCCGGCCGTGCCGACCGCGACGGGTCCGGTGCGCGCGGTGCTCATCTTCGACCGGGCCGGTCACATCGTGCTCGCCGATCGCGGCGCCACCACCAGCGGCGTGTCGAGCGAAGCCATCATCGGTGTCTCCGCCCTCCTGCTCGTGCACCCCGGCGACGTGCCGGCGATCGTCGAGGGCATCGAGGCGCTGAGCGCCGAGCGTGCGCCCGATCACATCAGCATCGGCGTCCGCCTGCTCCAGGACGACGGCACCTGGGCGCCCCACCGCGCGGATCTGCGCGCGGTCACCGGTCCCGACGACACCGCGGCGTACCTGCTCGCATGCACCGACGCTCGCCGTGCCACGCTCGTCACCGCCGAGCGCTTCCCGGAACTCACCGACCGCGAGCTCGAGGTGCTGTCCCGGCTCGTCGACGGGCAGCGGGTCCGTACGATGGCCTCCGAGCTCTACGTGTCGGAATCGACGGTCCGGGGCCATCTCTCCTCGGTGTTCCGCAAGCTCGGCGTGCGCTCCCAGATCGAGTTGACGGAGCGGTTCCGGTCCGAGCGCGGCTGATCCGGCGATGCGCAAGGCGCTCGTCGTGGTCGGGGTGATCCTCGCCGGGGTCCTCGGGGCCTCCGTCGTGCGCGCCCTCGGGGGCACCCGCTGATCAGCGGGTGAGGGGTCGCTCGAACTCCCGGGCGAACATGGCCGGGGCGCCGCCCGTGTGCCAGAACAGCACCCGACCCGCCACCGATCCACCGGCCACCCGCGTCGTGAGCGCGTGCATGGCCTTGGCGCTGTAGACGGGATCGAGGATCAGGCCCTCGGTCCGGGCGGCGACGCGCATCGCGGCGACGGCGCCCTCGGTCGCCCACCCGTACGCGCGCCCGACGTGGTCGTGGTCGACGATCGTCGGCCCGATCTCCGTGCTGCGTCCGAGGTGCGTTGCGGTAGCTCGCGCGAGGTCCGGCACCGCGGTGTCGAGGTCGGGGCGTGTGCCGACGTCGACGCCGAGCACCCGGCTGCTCGCCGGCCCGAGCCCGGCGAGCAGCCCGGCTTGGGTGCCGCCCGACCCGTCGGCCACGACGATCCAGTCGAACGGCTCCCGACCCAGCGCGTCGAGTTGGACCGCGAGTTCGTCGACCGCGAGCGCGTACGCGGCGGCCCCGATCACCGACGCGCCGCCGACCGGGATCGCGTACGGCCGGCGGCCGTCCGCGGCGAGCCGGGCCGCCACCGCGGCGATGTCGCGTTCGATGTCGTCGTATTCGACCGCGCCGTCGAAGTGGAGGGTGGCGCCGAGCAGGGAGTCGAGCAGCAGGTTGCCGTCGGTGTGCGCCGGTGGCGGACCGGCGAGCGCGAGGTGACAGTCGAGCCCGGCGGTCGCTGCGGCCGCGGCGGTGATGCGCGCGTGGTTCGACTGTGGCCCCCCGCCGGTGACGAGCGTGTCGGCACCGTGGGCGAGCGCGTCGGCGAGCAGCAGTTCGAGCTTGCGGGCCTTGTTCCCCCCGAGGGCCAGGCCGGTGAGGTCGTCGCGCTTGACCCAGAGGTCCTCGATCCCGAGGTGGGCACCGAGCCGGGCCGCCGGTTCGAGCGGCGTGGGGAGGTGGGCGAGGCTCACGCCCGCGCGCCGACGCCGCGGCGCCACACCGCGTACCCGGCGGCACCGATCGCACCCAGCGCGAGCACCCCGGCCGCGGCGAGCGTCGGGGTGCGCGGCGGGTTGGGCAGCCGGTCGCGCAGGCGCACCGGCCGTTGGAAGGTCCGGACCTCCCACCCCCGCTCCTTGGCGACCCGGGCCAGCTCGCGGTCCGCGTTCACCGGGACCGGATGACCGACGAGGTCGAGCATGGGCAAGTCGGTGATCGAGTCCGAGTACGCGTAGCACTCGGTGAGCTCGAGCCCGTCCCGGGCCGCGACCTCCACGATCGCCTCGGCCTTGTGCGGACCGTAGGCGTAGAACGCGAGTTCCCCGCTGTAGTTCCCGTCGGCGTCCACCTCGGCGCGGGTCGCGATCGCCTCATCCGCACCGAGGTACTCGGCGAGCGGCTCGACGACCTCGGCGGGGGAGGAGGACACGATGATGACCCGCCGTCCGGCCGCGTGGTGCTCGGCGAAGAGCTCGAGTGCCTCGGCGAACACGATCGGCGAGATGATGTCGTCGAGGGTCTCGCGCACGATCGACGCGATGTGCTCCTGGTTCCAGCCCTTGGTGAGCGACAGCATCGACTCGCGGATCTTCTCCATCTTCTCCTCGTCGGCGCCGACGAGCATGAAGACCACCTGTGCGTAGATGCTCTTCACGATCGCCGATCGCGACAGGAGTCCCTCGCGGTAGAACGGCTTGCCGAACGCGAGCACCGACGACTTCGCGATGATCGTCTTGTCGAGATCGAAGAACGCGGCGCCGGCCATGCGGGGCAAGGTTAGAGCCGGCCGCGGATTTCGCGTCGCGGCCCTTGACCGGAGGCCCGCCCGGGTCTACGGTGCCGCCGCTGTCCCCCTCCCTTCCCCGGAGTCCGCTCGGTGCGTCACGACGCGCCGTGCCCCCGCTTCGAAGGGAGAGCGCCGATGCCGCTCCTCGCCATCTGGTCGCCCAAGGGTGGGTCCGGGACCTCCGTGGTCGCCGCCGCCTGCTCGCTCGTGCTCGCCCGCACCGCACCGACCCGTCTCGCCGACCTCGCCGGTGATCAGCCGGCCGTCCTCGGCCTCGGCACCGATCCGGAGACCGGCCTCGTCGACTGGCTCGCCGTCGGTCCGGGCGCACCGACCGAGGTGCTCGACCGCCTCGCGGTCGCGGTGGCGCCCGACCTCTCGCTGCTCCCGCGCGGTGCCGGTGCCTCCGGGCGGCGCCCGGACGCGGGTGCGGGTGCCGCGCTGGCCGTTGCGCTGCGCGATGGTCCGCCGACCGTGGCCGACCTCGGCACCTCCGAGCGGGCCGAGAGCCGCGCGCTGCTCGAGGTCGCGGATGCCGCGCTCCTCGTCGTGCGCCCCTGCTACCTCGCGCTGCGCCGTGCGGTGCGTCTCGAGGCGACCCGGCGGGCCACCGGCGTCGTGCTCGTCGAGGAACCGGGGCGGGCCCTCGGCAGCCGTGAGGTGGCCGACGTGTTGGGTCGTCCGGTCGTCGCGCGCATCGCGGTGCGCGACACCATCGCGCGCGCCGTCGACGCCGGGGTGTTGCCGACCCGCCTCCCGGAGCCGCTCGAGCGGGGTGCCCGCGATGCGCTCAGCGCGGTCGGGCTCCTGCCGGCCGGCGCGCGCCCATGACCGCGCTCGCCGGACCGACGGAGGGTCTGCGGCGGGTGCGGGCGCGGGTCGCGCTCGCCCCGCCGCCGCCGGGTCATGCCCTCGACGAGCACCTCGCCGGCCTCGTTCGGGAGGAGTTCCCGCTCGCCGGCGACGCCGAGTGCTCCCGACTCGTCGACCGGCTGCTCGCGGACCTCACCGGGCTCGGACCGCTCGAGGAGTACCTCGCCGACCCGACGGTCACCGAGGTCATGGTCAACGGCGGTGGCGCGTGCTGGGTGGAGCGTGCCGGGCGGTTGCAACGCACCGACGTGCGGATCGAGTCCGACGAGGTGCTGCGGATCGTGGAGCGGGTCGTCACGCCCCTCGGTCTCCGGTTGGACCGCGCCGCTCCGATGGTTGACGCCCGCCTGGCTGACGGGGCCCGCATCCATGCCGTCATCCCGCCGATCGCGATCGACGGACCCTGCGTCACCATCCGCCGGTTCGGGGCCGGGGCACTGGCCTGCTCGGCGTTCGGGGTCGACCCGGCGGCGGAGCGCCTGCTGCGCGACGCGGTGGCGGCCGGGGCGAACCTCGTGGTCGCCGGGGGGACCGGTGCCGGCAAGACCACCCTGCTCAACACCATCGGTGGGTGGTTCGCGCCGACGACCCGGGTCGTGACGATCGAGGAGACCGCTGAGCTCCGCCTCCCGGGGGATCACGTGATCCGGCTCGAGGCCCGCCCCGCCAACGCCGAGGGTGCCGGCGCGGTGAGCGTCCGCGACCTCGTGCGCACCGCACTGCGCATGCGGCCGGACCGGCTCGTCGTGGGCGAGGTGCGCGGCCCGGAGGCCGTCGACATGCTCCAGGCGCTCAACACGGGGCACGCCGGGTCGGCCACGACACTGCACGCGAACGGCGCGGTCGAGGCCCTGCACCGGCTCGAGAGCCTCGCGGTGCTCGGTGGGGGCGAGCTCCCGATCGCGGCGGTGCGCACCCAGATCGCGGCGGCGATCGACCTCATCGTCGTGGTCGCCCGTGCCGCAGGGGGTGCCCGACGCATCACGCGCATCGCCGAGGTCACCCCACCCGGATCGCGGCTCGGGGTGGTGGAACGGTGGAGCGCGCGTCGCGGGATCGCCCCCGGTCCGTCGCGGCGTCCCGTACTCGGCGGTGCGGACTGATGGTCGGCGCGCTCGCCGCCTTCGGAGCCCTCTGGTGCTGGCACCGCGCCGAGGTGGGGCCGACACGGGGCCGGCTCGCGCGGCTCGGGCCGGCCCGATCGTGGGTCCCGGCCGCGATCGAGGCCCGGCTCGCACCGGTCGTCGCGCGCCTCGCGCCCGGTCAGCCCGTGGCCCGGGTGCTCTCGTGGTGGATGATCCTCGCCGGTCCGGCGCTCGTGCTGGGTCGGCTCGCCGGTCCCGTCGGCACGGTGCTCGCGGTCGTCGGCGTCGTCGCGCTCGGTCCGGTCGCGATCCGGGTCGCGCGGGCGCGGGCCGATCGGGCCCGTCGGGACGCGGTGCCCGAGTTCGTGCACGGCATCGCCCGCGCGCTGCGGGCCGGGGCGACCCCGGCGGCCGCGCTCGGGTCGGGACCGGTCCCCGAGGCGCTCGAGGGCGAGATCGCCGCGCTGCGATCGCGGGTCGCCCACGGGGTACCGCTCGCCGACGCGCTCGCCACCTGGGCCGCCGAGCGCAGTGATCCGGCCACGCGCACCGCGGCGGGTGCGCTCGCGGTCGTCCACCTCGAGGGTGGTGCGGCGGCGGGTCCCCTCGAGGGCCTCGCCGCGGCGCTGGCCGCCCGCGGGTCGGTCGCCGACGAGGCGGCCGCGCTCGCGACCCAGGCCCGGTTGTCGGCGCTCATCATCGTGTGCGCACCGGTGGTGTTCGTCGCGCTCGGCGGGATCGCCGCCCCCGAGCAGCTCGCAGCCCTGACCGGATCGTGGGGTGGCCGGTGGTGCCTGCTGGCGGGCCTCGGCCTCGACGCGCTCGGCGCGTGGTGGATGCACCGCATCGTGGACGGGGTCCGGTGAGCCCGGCCTGGGCGGACCGGCCGGTGCTCCGGGTGCTCGCGGTCCCGGCGCGCCGCCGCGCGCGGCGGGCCGAGCGGGAACGGGTCGTCGCCGATGCACCACTGCTCGTCGACCTCGTGGCGGTCGCGATCGGCGCCGGTGCGAGCCCCGCGCTCGCGCTCAGCCGGGTCACGCCGTGGGCGCCGGATCCTCTGCGCGGCGCGTGCGAGCGCGTCGTCGGCGCACCCGCACGCGGACAGTCCTTCGCCGGGGCCTGCGCCGCGGTGAGCGTCGAGGAACCCGCACTCGCCCCGCTTCTCGACGCACTCGCGACCGGTACCCGTGACGGCGGCGCGATCGCCCCCACGCTCGCGCGGCTCGCCGCGACGGCCCGCGACGACGCGCGCCGGCGGGCCGAGGTGCGGGCGCGCGCCGTACCGGTACGCCTGCTCTTCCCCCTCGTGCTCGCGGTGCTGCCGGCGTTCGTGCTGCTCACCGTCGTCCCCGTGGTCATCGGGGTCCTCGCCGGGCACTGACCGGCCACCGGGTGTCGGCCCTCGCCGACCGTGCGATCCCACCGACCCATCGGGAGGTCCGATGTCCACCAACCGCACCACCTTGCGCCGCGCGTCGCGGCCCGCACGCGAGTCCGGCCAGACCACGGCCGAGTACGCGCTCGTCATCCTCGGGTCGGCGGCGATCGCCACCCTCCTGCTGACCTGGGCCTCGAAGAGCGGCGGCATCACCAAGCTCTTCGACATGGTCGTCGGCCGCCTCCTGCCCGGGTAGCCGACGGTGTCCGTGGTCCCGGGCCGGTCGCGTGCGGGAGGGGGGACCGATCGTCGCGCCGTGGGTCGCGACGGTCAGTCGACGGTCGAGTTCGTCCTCGTCCTCCCCCTCGTCCTCACCGTCCTGCTCGGCGCGCTCCAGGTGGTGGTCGTCGTCCGCCACCGGATCCGCCTCGAGCAGGCGCTGCACGTGGCCGCCCGGACCGCGGCACTCGCCGAACCGGATCGGGCGGCGGCCGAGGCTGACCGCGCGGCGCGTGCCGCGGTGCCCGGCACCCGCGCGACGATCGACCGCCGGCCGCAGGTCGGCGGACTGCTGCGTGTCACCGTGACGGCCCGCAGCCGTACCGACCTGCCGGTCGTCGGTCCGCTGCTGCCCGATCCGATCCTGCGGGCGACCACCGTCGTGCGGGCCGAGGGGTGAGGCCGTCGGCGGCCCGCGGGAGCGCGACGGTGCTGGCCATGGTCGCGGTGGTCGTCGCCGGCGCCATGGCGGTCGCCGCCGGGCGCGCGGCCGAGGTCGTCGCCGCACGTCGGCGTGCTGCGACGGTGGCGGAGTCGGTGGTCTGCGCGGTCGCGGCCGACCGGGTCCGCGGGCTGGACGCGCCCGCTGCGATCGCCCGGGGCCGCGCGCTCGCGGCTCGGAACGGGGTGACCGTCACCCGGCTCGTCGAGACCGGCGATCACCTCGAGGTGCGGGTCGAGCGCGACGGCGCGGTCGGAACGGCGCGGGCCCGACTCGAGTGGTGATCAGCCGGCGAGCAGTTCGAGCAGCGCGATCGCCGCGCCCTTGTCGAGGTACTCGTTCCAGTTCCCGCACTTCGGCGACTGCACGCAGGAGGGGCAGCCGTCCTCGCACGCGCACCGGCGCACGAGGTCGAGGGTCTCCCGGACGTGCCGGGCGAGTTCGGCGAACGCGAGTTCGGCGATCCCGGCCCCGCCCGGGTAGCCGTCGTAGATGAAGATCGTCGGCTCGCCGGTCTCCGGGTGCATCGCCATCGACACGCCGCCGACGTCCCAGCGGTCGCAGATCGTGAAGAGCGGGAGCAGGCCGATCATCGCGTGCTCGGCCGCGTGCACCGCGCCGGTGATCCGCACCGGGTCGATCCCGGCGGCGATGAGCGAGGCCGCCGGCACCGTGTACCAGCACGCCCGGGTGTCGAGTTCACGGGGTGCGAGATCGAGGTCGACGACCCCGAGTGACTCGCCGCTCCCGATGCGTCGGCGTTGGTACGCGACGACCCGGTTCGACACGATGACGCGCCCGAGGTGGGCCGTTCCGACGCCGCACGCCTCCGACCGGTCGGTCGCAGCGATCGCGATGTCGGTCTCCTCGCGCGGTTGGGTGTACTCGTCGAGGTCGTCGGCGGGCTCGAGCCAGGCCACGTGGTCGACCTCGTCGAGGCGTTCGACGCGGAACTGACGGCCCCGGTGGAGGTACACCGCGCCCTCGTGCGCGACGTTGTGCACGCGGGCGCCGTCCACCGTGCCGATGAGGCGGTGGCCGACCTCATCGTCCTCGGCGAGGAGCGCGTACTCCTCGCTCGTGCCGGTCCGCAGCCCCACCGCCGGGGCCGGTGGTGTGCGCCCGGCCCAGAACATGCGTCCGGCGCGGGGCTTCAGGAGGTCCGCGAGCACGAGTTCGCGCACCGCGTCGTCGAGGTTCGGGCCGAACCAGGTCTCGTCCTCGGGGGAGAGCGGGAGCTCGTTCGCCGCGCACGCGACGTGCGGGCGCAGCACGAACGGGTTGTCGGGGTTCACCACCGCGGCCTCGGGCCGGCGCTCGAGCAGCTGCTCCGGGTGCGCCGCGTACCACTGGTCGAGTTGGTCGTCGCCGGCCACGAGGACCGCCGCGGCCGTGCGACCGGACCGTCCGGCCCGCCCGGCCTGCTGGCGCAGGGACGCGAGGGTGCCCGGGAACCCGTTGAGCACGACCGCGTCGAGCCCGCCCACGTCGATGCCGAGTTCGAGCGCGTTCGTCGCCGCGACGCCGAGCAGCGATCCGTCGCTCAGTGCCGCCTCGATCTCGCGGCGCTCGTCGGCCCGGTACCCGGCCCGGTACGCCGCGACCCGGGGCGCGAGCGCCGGGGTCCTCCGCTCCAGCGTGCGTCGCGCCGCGGCCGCGACGAGTTCGGCGCCCTTGCGGGATCGGGTGAACGCGAGCGTCGGGTGGCCGTCGGCCACGAACGCGGCGAGGAGGTCCGCGGTCTCCTGGTTCGCGGAGGCCCGTGTCCCGAGGGCCTCGTCGATCAGCGGCCGTTGCCAGAACACGAACCTCCGGGCCGCCGCCGGGGCACCGTCCTCGGTCACCGCGCGCACCGGCGCGCCGACGAGCGTGCTCGCGAGCGACTCCGGGTTGCCGATCGTCGCACTCGCGAAGCAGAACGTGGGGTCCGAGCCGTAGCGCGCGCACAGCCGCCGAAGGCGCCGCAGCACGAGTGCGACATGGCTCCCGAAGATGCCGCGCAGCGAGTGCAGTTCGTCGACCACGACGTACTCGAGGCGCATGAGGAAGGTTGCCCAGCGATCGTGCGCGGGCAGGATCCCGACGTGGAGCATCTCGGGGTTCGTGAGCACGACGTTCGCGTGCCGTCGGGCCCACACCCGGTCCTCGGGTGGCGTGTCGCCGTCGTAGGTCACGGCCTGCACCCCCGGCATCAGCCAGGACCGCATCGAGCGCAGCTGGTCCTGTGCGAGCGCCTTGGTCGGGAAGAGCAGGAGGGCCGTGCCGGTCGCCCCCTCGCCCGTCGCGTCGAGGATCGGGAGCTGGTAGCAGAGGCTCTTGCCGGAGGCGGTGCCGGTCGCGACGACCGTGTGCTCGCCGGCCCGCAACGCATCGATCGCCGCGGCCTGGTGGCTCCAGAGTCCGGTGATCCCACGGGCGTCGAGCCGTTCGGCGAGCGCATCACCGAGTGGCGTGCCGAGCGGCGTCGTCCGGGCGGGTCGGGCCGGGATCCGGGCGTCGAACACGATGCGGTCGGCGTGGTCCGGATCGAGGGCGAGGCGGTCGATCGTCGTGCCGGCGTCCGGGTCGTGAGCCACGGAGCGAGGGTACCCACCGCCATCGCGGCTCGGTGCGGGTCAGCGGCTCTGGAGGATCGCGTCGTCGCGGAAGTCGGCGAACAGCGCGGCGGCGCTCGGCTGGACCTGGAGCCGTGACCCCACGCCGCTGGCGACCGGGATGAGCGCGTTGTCCACGTTCGCCGGGTCGAGGGAGAGCCCGAGCCGACCGAGGCGGTACGCGTCGGCCCACCCGAGGTTCACGAGCCGGGCGTGGCGCCCGAGGTTGCCGAGGAGCGCGAGGGTCGCCGCCGGCCCCGGGTTCTGGGCGCGGAGCTGCGCGAGGGCCTGGAGGATGAAGTACCCCTGGTTCTCGCTGCGCTGCAGGTCGCCGGTCGGGAACCCGTGGCGGTTGCGGTTGAACGCGAGGGCCTGGGTGCCGTTCATGCGCACCGTGCCGACCTCGAAGTTCGCGCCGCTGAACGAGTCGACGTTGCGCCGGGTCACGTTCACGGTCACGCCGCCGAGGCCGTCCACCATCCCGATGAAGCCGTCGAAGTTCGTCGTGACGACGTACGAGATCGGGACGCCCACGAGGTTCGACACGGTCTGGGCCAGCAGTTCCGGTCCACCCGCCGACATCGCGGCGTTGATCTTGTCGGTCCCGCGTCCCGGGATCGCCGCCCCGGTGTCCCGGGGGATGTCGAGGATGGAACCCTGGCCCGTCGTCGGGTTCACGCCGATCACGTGGATGGCGTCCCCCCGGGCCACGGTCTCCCCGGTGCGCGCGTCGCTGCCGACCGCGAGGAGGAACACCGGCGCGTCCGGCCTCGGCGTCGCGTCCGCGGTCGCGGTCTTCTGCACGGTCATCCAGGTCGCGCCGCCCGCGAGGGGCAGCCTCCCGGCCCGCAGCCACCAGGTGGCGAGTCCGACGAGGGCGAGCGCGAGGACGATCGGCGTCGCGACGAGGGCGGTCGCGATCGGGTGGCGGCGCACCATCATCGTGCCTCCGTGGTCGAGGACGGGCGGGTCCCGGCCGGGACCCCGCGGCCCTCGCGGGTCACCTGCAGCCGCCACGAGTCGAGCAGCCAGGCGTCGCCCGAACGGGTGAACGCGAGTTCGCCGGTCCGGTGCACGGTCACCGGGCCCCGTGTCGTCTCGCCGGTGATCGTCACGTCGATCGTGACCGCGGCGAGCACCGCGGTGCCGGTGGCGTCGGTGAGGATCGTGATCGGGGCCGGGGTGGTCCTGATCCGGAGGTCCTCGACCCGACCCATGCCGGCGTCGGTGAACGCCTCGGCGTCGGGACCGGCGGTGCGGGCCGCGGCCTCGGGGGTCGTGAGCCCGGTCAGGGCGGCCGGTCGACCCGCCATCGGGTCGAGGGACGCGGCCCGGACGTAGGCCGCGCTCGCCTCGAGGAGGGCCTCCACGTCGTTCGGTGCGGCATCGCCGCCGGCCCCCGTGCGCTCGACCGTCACCGGACCGGCGGCGAAGGTGACGGAGGGACCCGCAGCCGTGGTGGTGGACGCGGAGCGGGCCCTGTCGCCACCGCCTCCGCACGCGGCGAGGAGGAGCGCGCCGAGGAGCACCACGAGGTGGGTCGGGGTGGGGCGGCTGCGCATCCGCCGAGGATGCCACGTCGGGGCGTGGCGCAGGGGTCGCGCGCGTCGCGTCGCCGCGTCGGGGCAGGTCAGCGGTGCGGACGCTCGTCGAGTCGCGCCTGCAACTCGGTGAGCGCGTCGGTCGACACGATGAGGTGGAGGATGTCTCCGTCCTGTCCCACGACGTCGGCGCGCGCGACCTGCGCGGTGCCGAGTCGGGTCACCGCGCCGAGCGTGAACCGTCCGGGCTCCTCGAGCTGGTCGAGACGCTGGCCGGCCCAGTGGGAGGGGAGCGCGCGCTCGACCAGGTGGATCGACCCCGAACCGTCGGTCCAGTCGACCGGTTGGGTGGACGGGATGAGACGACGCACGACCTGGTCCGTCGTCCAGGACACGGTCGCGACCGTCGGGATGCCGAGGCGCTGGTAGATGGCGGCGCGACGCGGGTCGTAGATGCGGGCCACGACCCGCTCGACCCCGAAGGTCTCGCGCGCGACGCGGGCCGACATGATGTTCGAGTTGTCGCCGGAGGTCACCGACGCGAGCGCGCCCGCCTCCTCGATACCGGCCTCGCGCAGGGTGTCGCGGTCGAACCCGAACCCGACGACCCGGTTCCCGGCGAACCCCTTCGGCAGACGTCGGAACGCGTCCTTGCGCTTGTCGATGATCGAGACGGTGTGGCCCTGCTGGTGCAGCGACCCGGCGATCTCGCTCCCGACCCGGCCGCATCCCACGACGACGACGTGCACCTGCTGCTCCCTTTCGCCTGCTGGTCGCATCGTAGGACCGGCTGTCGTGCGATGCCCGACCGGACGGTAGGGTCGGGGCGCGGGAGGCTCAGCCATGGCTCTGAAGCGGATCTTCGATCGTCTCACCAAGCCCGTCGAGGAACTCGACCGGGTCGCGCTCGCCGAGTGGTCCGAGGACGCCCGGGCCGTGGCGATCGACCGGATCGAGTTGCGGCGCCCCGTCCTCGTCGCCGGGGAGATCTCCTCGGTGCGGATCGTGCCGCGCCCCACCGGCTCGGCCCTCGAGATCACGGTGCGCGACGGGCACGGTGCGATCACCGCGGTGTTCCTGGGTCGGGGCACGATCCCGGGCCTCACCACCGGCCGGCGGGTCCTGCTCGAGGGCGTGCCGTTCCAGCAGGGCGTGCGCACGATCATGATGAACCCGGTGTACCGGATCGTCGCCCACGGCCTCTCGGCCTGACGCGCCGCGCCCGTCGACCGTCGGGACCGCCGTCGGTCAGTCGGTCGTCAGCAGGTGCCGCACGGTCTCCTCGGAGTCCGGCGTCACGAGCGCGAGCACCTCGTCGCCGGTCTCGAAGACCGTGTCGCCCCGCGGGACGATGAGGTGGTCCTCGCGCAGGAGGGCCACGATCGTGGCGTCGCGCGGGATCTCGAGCTCACGGATCGCCTTGCCCACGACCGGGGAGTTGCCGGCCAGCGTGACCTCGACGAGGCGGGCCAGCCCACCCTCGAACCGAAGGATCTCGACGAGCTTGCCGACGTTCACGGCCTCCTCGACCAGGCTCGTGATGAGCTGCGGGGTCGACACGAACTGGTCCACGCCCCAGTTCTCGGTGAACATCCACTCGTTCTTCGGGTGGTTCACCCGGGCGATGACCCGCGGGATCCCGAACTCCTGCTTGGCCAGCAGGGAGGTGACGAGGTTGTCCTCGTCGTCGCCGGTGGCGGCGACCATCACCTCGCACTCCTCGAGCTTGGCCTCCCGCAGCGAGGACACCTCGCAGGAGTCCCCGACGTACCACTCGATGCCGGCCTCGACGTCGCTGCGGTCCACGACGGCCTGACGCTGCTCGATGATGAGCACCTCGTGGCCGGAGCGACGCAGCGCGTTGGCCACGTGCAGTCCGACGTTCCCGGCTCCGGCGATGGCGACCCGCATGCGGACGAACGTACACGGCCCGCGACCGGCGACGCCGATCCGTGCTCCGGGTGCGCGCCAGCGTCCCGGTGCGGGGTCCGGCCCTCGTCGGGTGGCAGGATGATCCCCCGGCCGCCGACGGTGTCATCGGCCGGTCAGCGAGCGGGCGGCGTCGGGTCGTCGGGTGGGAGCGGTCAGGAATGTTCTCGGTGCTCAAGCGGCTGGTCGTGGGACGACCGCTCGCGACCACGGAGCAGGAGCACCAGCGCATCTCCAAGAAGATCGCCCTCGCGGTCTTCTCCTCGGACGCCATCTCCTCGACCGCGTACGCGACCGAGGAGATCCTGTTCGTCGTCGCCCTGGGCGCCTCGAGCCTCGCCCTCGGCCTCGACGTCCTCATCCCGATCGCGATCGCGGTGGCCGTCCTGCTCGCGATCGTCGTCACCTCCTACCGCCAGACGATCTTCGCCTACCCGAGCGGTGGCGGGTCGTACGTGGTGTCGCGCGAGAACCTCGGCGAGACCCCGTCCCTGGTGGCCGGTGCATCACTGCTCGTCGACTACATCCTCACCGTTGCGGTGTCGATCTCGGCCGGCGTCGCCGCCATCGTCTCGATCCCGGCGCTCCGCGGGCTCGCCACCCACCGGGTCGAACTCGGCCTCGTCCTCATCCTCATCATCAGCCTCGCCAACCTGCGCGGGCTGAAGGAGTCCGGCTCGGTCTTCTCGGTGCCGACCTACACCTACATCGTGATGCTCACCATCCTCGTCGGGTGGGGCCTGTACTCGTCGTTCACGGGCAACATCGGGACCGTGCCCTTCGACAAGGAGGCCTTCGACGGCACCCGCGAGTTCGGCGGCACCCTCGGGCTGTTCCTCATCCTCAAGGGGTTCTCCTCCGGTGCGGTGGCCCTCACCGGCGTCGAGGCCATCTCCAACGGGGTCCCGGCGTTCAAGCGGCCCGAGTCGAAGAACGCGGCGACGACCCTCGTGTGGATGGCCTTCATCCTCGGCGGGCTGTTCTTCGGGGTGTCGCTGCTGGCCCACCGGCTCCAGCCCTACCCGAGCCACGAGCAGACGGTGTTCTCGCAGATGGGCCTCCTCGTCTTCGGCGAGGGCAGCGTGCTCTACATCATCCTGCAGTTCGCGACCGCAGCGATCCTCGTCCTCGCCGCGAACACTGCGTACGCCGACTTCCCCCGCATCTCCTCGATCATCGCGGCCGACGGTTTCCTGCCCAAGCAGCTCACGAACCGCGGCGACCGCCTCGTCTTCTCGAACGGCGTGCTCGTGCTGGCGCTGTCGGCCGGCGCGCTCATCGTGGTCTTCGGCGGGGTGACGAACGCCCTCATCCCGCTGTACGCGGTCGGCGTGTTCACCTCGTTCACGCTGTCCCAGTCCGGCATGGTGGTCCACCACCTCAAGGAACGCGAACCGGGGTGGCGACGCAACACGGCGCTGAACGGTGTGGGTGCGCTCACGACCTTCATCGTCCTCATGATCGTGGCGATCACGAAGTTCTCGAGCGGGGCGTGGGTCCCGGTCATCGTCATCCCGATCATCCTCCTCGTGTTCAAGGTGATCCATCGGCACTATGAGCGGGTGCGCACCAACCTCGCGGTGACCCCGGAGTACCGGGCCCGGCCGATGAACCACACGGTCGTGGTCCTCGTCGGCACCGTGCACCGAGGGGTCCTCGACGCCCTCGCGTACGCCCGATCCCTCAACCCGCACCGGCTGCTCGCGGTGAGCGTGGTCTCGGAC
>JBJTOY010000086.1:0-16052 GCA_046074845.1 Actinomycetes bacterium
GAAGTCGGGCGAGGCCACGACGAAGCCCCACTGGGCGAGGTGGGTCGTGAGGAAGGTGCTCTGGTCCCGGTACCCGCCGAACCCGTGCTCGAACACGATGAGCGGGAACCGACCCTTCGCCGAGGGCACGCCGCGGTAGGCGTCGGTGCGGAACGGCGGGTTCACCTTCGCGAGCAACTGCTGGATCGCGGGCGGGAGCCAGTCCCGGATGTAGTACGAGTCGCGGGTGCGGCCCTTCACCGCGGACTTCTCTGCCGGGTACCAGACCTCGACCTCGCGGTCGTCGAGCTGCAGCGTCGTGACGCCGGCCGCGTAGGGACCGGGCTTCGCGTACGGCGCGTCCTTGGCCACCTTGGCCGGGGTGGCCCCGGCCGGTGCGGCGGCGACGGCGGTGCCGGTCCACGCGCTGGCGAGGACGAGCGTCGCGGTGGCGACGCGGCGGAGGGTGCTGGTGCCCATGGTTCCTCCCGGGGTCGGTTCGGAGACCCGGGAACCTAACGGACGGCGGGGTTCAGAGGGGGAGGAACGTCTCCTCGGTGCCGGGTGCGGCGCCGCGTCGGGTGAACCACTCCGTGCCGAAGGCCATCGCGTACGCGTCGTCGGCGAGTTGCAGGAAGAAGGAGTCGGCGGGGATCTGGCTCGCGTGGGCCCGCATGGCCGCCCGCTTGCGCTCGATCACCGAGGTGATGTCGACCCGGGTCGTGATGAGGTGGCCGGCAACCCCGAGGTTCAGGTCGTCGGGGTCCTCGGGGAGCGGGCCGTCGCCGAGCTCAGCGGGCCGAGCCTTCATGAGGGCGATGAGGTGGTCACGGTCGATGGTGGCCTCGTAGACGTGCTCGATCCCGGCGAGCTCGGCCGCCCGGATGCCGACCCGGTGGACCTGGATGTGATCGGGGTGTCCGTACCCGCCGTGCTCGTCGTAGACGGTCACGACGTCGGTGGCCTCCTCGCGCAGGATCCCGGCGAGGCGGACGGCCGCCTCCTCGACCTCGGCCGCGGCGAAGCAATCGGGGTGGGCGTTCGCGGCCTCGCCTGCCATGCCGGAGTCGCGGTAGCCGAGGAACTCGACCCGGTGGATCCCGATCTCGGCGGCGGCGGCGATCAGCTCGGCGGATCGGTGCTCGCCGAGTTCGACGCCATCGGGGAGCACGCCCGGCGCCACCTCGCCCTCCTCGCCACGCGTGGCCACCACGAGCACGACCCGGTGGCCGGCGTCGGCGGCGAGGGCCATCGTCCCGGCCGTGGTCATGGCCTCGTCGTCCGGATGGGCATGGAAGCAGACGAGGGTCGACACGCCCCGATGTTCGCGCGGAACGCGACGACGCGGGGATCCGGGCGGTGCCGGTTCGTTCCGGGTGGTTCGGGACCTGCGGGTACTGTCCGGCCCGTTCCGGAGGACCGCCGACCCCGAGAGGAGCGAGCGTGAGCACGTCCACACCGCCCCGCCTCGCCGACCTCCGGGTCGGTGCGGTCTCCGCACCGCTCACGGTCGAGGGCATCACGCGGACCCACTTCGTGCGGTACGCCGGGGCCTCCTGCGACTTCAACCCGATGCACCACGACGACACCGTCGCGACCAGGTTCTCCAACCCGTCGGTCTTCGGTCACGGCATGCTGACCGCCGGCATCACGGCGCGGGTCGTCAAGGACTGGTTCGGTCCCGAGGCGCTGCGCCGACTGACCGTGAAGTTCACCAAGCAGGTGTGGCCCGGCGAGACGCTCACCGCGACCGCCACCATCACGGACCTCTCCGAGGTCGACGGCGAGGGCCGGGCGTCGCTGACGCTCTCGGTCGTCAACGCCGACGGCGAGGAGAAGCTCTCGGGCACCGCACTCGTCGCGGTGCCCGTCGACTAGCCACCGGGCCGCGCGCCCACCACCACGAGGAGCATCGCCATGGGTCTGCTGGACGGACGGGTCGCCGTCATCACCGGTTCGGGACGCGGCATCGGGCGCGAGTTCGCGCTCTCGATGGCGAGCGAGGGCGCCAGCGTCGTGATCAACGACGTGGGTGTGAGCCTCGACGGCCAGGGCACCGAGGACGACCCGGCAGTCCAGACCTGCCGTGAGATCGAGGCCATGGGCGGCCGGGCGGTCCCGTCGTACGACTCGGTCTCGGACTTCGACGCGGCGGGGCGGATCATCCAGACCGCGATCGACGCGTTCGGCAGGATCGACATCCTCGTCAACAACGCCGGCATCGTTCGGGACCGCTCGCTGCTCAAGATGAGCGCGGAGGACTACGACGCGGTGGTCAAGGTCCACCAGTACGGCACCTTCAACTGCGCCCGCCACGCCGCGCCGCACATGAAGGAGGCCGGGTACGGCCGGATCATCAACGTGACCTCGCAGGCCGGTCTGCGAGGCAACTTCGGGCAGACCAACTACGGATCGGCGAAGGCCGCCATCATGGGGCTCACCTACATCTGGGCGATCGAGCTCGGTCGCTACGGCATCACGGTGAACGCGATGTCGCCCGCAGGCGCGACCCGGATGACCGAGGAGCTCTTCGCTCGCACCGGTCAGGCGCCGCCGCCCGAGGCGAACCCGGCCCTGAACGCGCCGATGGTGACCTGGCTGGCCTCCGAGGAAGCCGCGCACGTCAACGGTCAGATCCTCGGGCGCACCGACTTCGCCTACACGCTCTACCGCAGCCCGCTCCAGATCGCGTACATGTACCGCGAGGGCGGTTGGGACGTGCAGGGAGTGTCCGAGAACTTCAACAAGATCTTCGCCCAGCAGCTCCAGCCGGTCGGCATGGCGATGCCGGGGGGCATGGAGCACAAGAAGTAATCGCGGCACCCGACCGTGCTGCGCGTCTTCAACCAGGTGCCGCCCGCGTCGGCCGCGATCGCCGCGGTCGACGGCGCGAAGTGCATCGACGTCACCGCGGATCTCCCGGAGGACGCGACCGCCGAGGTCCTCTTCGGCGGGTACCCCGACTGGCCGCGGACCCTCGAGCTCGCGGCTCGCGGCGTGCGCTGGGTCCAGCTGAGCGGCACCGGGATCGACGGGGCGCCGCCCGAACTGTTCGAGACCGTGCCGGTCGTCACCTGCGCGCGCGGGGCGAGCGCAGTGCCGATCGCCGAGTACGTCCTCGCGATGATGCTCGCGTTCGCGAAGCGGCTCCCGGACGCCTGGATCGCGGAGCCGCCTCGGGCGTGGAACTTCCAGCGCCTCGACACGCTGGCGGGTCGCACCGTCGGCATCGTCGGGTTCGGTGGGATCGGCACCGCGGTCGCGACCCGCGCCCTCGCGTTCGACATGGACGTCGTCGTGCTGCGGCGCACGGACGCACCGATCGATCTCCCCGGGGTGCGGCGCGCGGCCTCGCTGGCCGAGATGCTCCCGGTGGTCGACCACCTCGTCCTCGCGGCGCCGGCGACGGCCCACACCCGGCACCTCATCGATGCCGAGGCCCTCGCGCTCGTGCGCCCGGGGCTGCACCTCGTCAACATTGCCCGCGGCGCGCTCGTGGATCAGGACGCCCTGCGGGTGGCGCTCGAGGACGGTCGGGTCGCGCGGGCCTCGCTCGACGTCATGACGCCCGAGCCGTTGCCGGCCGGCCACTGGCTCTACACGCATCCCGCGGTCCGGCTCACACCGCACTCCTCGTGGGCGAACCCGAACCTCCTCGACGCATCGATCGCACAGTTCGTGGCGAACCTCGAGCGGTTCCGGGACGGCCTTCCCCTCCGCGGCATCGCCGATCCCGTCGCCGGGTACTGACGCGAACTGCTTGAGGCGCCGTCCCGGGTGGCGGTGGGCGAGAATGGGACGGTGACCGGCGACGATCAGGAGAGCCCGCGCCCGGGCGTGCTGGCGCCGGCCCACCGGGCGACCTCGATCGGGCTGTTCCTCATCATCACGCTCGTTGGGTTCGAGTCGTTGGCCGTCGCCACCGTGATGCCGCGGGTGAGCCGTGACCTCGACGGCATCCGGCTCTACGGCTGGGTGTTCAGCGCCTTCCTCCTCGCGCAGTTGCTGGGCATCGTGATCGCCGGCCGCCTCGCCGATCGGTACGGTCCCGAGCGTCCGTTCATCCTCGGGCTCGTGCTGTTCTGTGCCGGCCTCCTGATCGGCGGCCTCACCCCGTCGATGCCGATCCTCGTGCTGGGGCGGGCGGTGCAGGGGTTCGGGGCAGGGGTGATCCCGGCGGTGCTCTACGTCGTGATCGGCCGCGCGTACCCGAGCACGCTCAGGCCGCGGATGTTCGCACTCATGTCGTCGGCGTGGGTGCTCCCGAGCCTGATCGGACCGCCGATCGCCGCCCTCATCACCGCCGCGTTCGGATGGCGCTGGGTCTTCCTCGCGCTCGTGCCGGTCGTGGTCGTCGCCGGGGGACTCGCAGCGCCATCGATGCGCAGGTTGCGTCCGGTGCCCCGAGATCCCGACGCCGACCCCCCGGCGTCGACCCGGGACGCCGGGCGGGTGGCGCTCGGGGCCGGGCTGCTCCTCGGCGGGTTGACCGCGACGCACTGGTACGCGCTGGTGGCACTCGTGGCCGCCGGCCTCGCGGTGGGGGTCGGGGCATTCCGGCGCCTCACGCCCGCCGGCACCCTGCGGGCCCGGCCCGGCCCGCCCGCCGCGGTGCTGGCGCGGGGCATGCTCACCTTCGCGTTCTTCGGCGTCGACGCGTTCGTCACCTTCGCCGTGCAGGAGGTGCGGGGCGGCGGCGTCGCCCTCGGCGGCCTGGCGCTCGCCGCGGGTGGCGTGTGCTGGACGACCGCGTCCTGGATCCAGCAGCACTACATCCATCGCGTGGGGGCGGCCCGGCTCGTACGCATCGGGTTCGCGGTGATGGGCCTCGCCCTCGCGCTCTTCTCGGTGGCGCTCATCCCCACCGTGCCGATCGCCACCTTCGTGCTCGCGTGGGCGGTGGCCGGATTCGGCATCGGCCTCGCGTACGCGCCGATCGCGTTCGTGGTGCTCGGCGCGACGGAGCCCGGTCGCGAGGGCCACGCGAGCGCATCGATCCAGATGACCGATGTGCTCGGCTGCGCGATCGGCATCGGGGTCGGCGGAGCGCTCGTAGGGTGGGGGGAACGGGTCGGGTGGGCCCCGGGCTCCGCACTGCACATCGGTGCGTCGATCGATCTGGCCGTCGCGTGCGCCGGGGTGGTGATCGCATCCCGACTGCGCGGCACGGCCACCGACGTGCCGACCACGGCACCGAGCCCGGCCGCCTAGCCTCGGCGCCGATGCCGACTGCGCCGACCCCCGCCGTCCGCCGCCTCGTCGCGTTCCTCGCCTCGGCGACGACCCGTGGTGACGATCCGCTCCGCGACGTCCGCCTCGCCCGCGACTGGTGCCGCGCCCAGGACCTCGATCCCGGTCGGCGTCCGTTCACGCCGGCCGACCTGTCCCACCTCCGGACGCTGCGCGCCGCACTGCGCGCCTCGCTGGATGACCCGACGGGTGGCGCCGCGCGCCGCATCGGCGGCCCGGCGCGCCGGGCCCGCCTCGGCGTGGTGCTCGGAGCCGATGGACCCGTGGTCGCCTCGGCCGCCACGGGTGCCGACGCCGTGATCGGGCGACTGCTGCTCGACGCGGTCGAGGCGGCGACGATCGGCGCCTGGGCCCGGATCCGGACCTGCGCGGCCGCCGAATGTCCGGCGGTGTTCATCGACAGCTCGCGCAGCGGCACGCGGACCTGGTGCGACATGGCGACCTGTGGCAACCGCGCCAAGGTCCGGGCGCACCGGGTGCGGACCCGGGCGCCGATGGGGGCCCTGCGGTGAGGGCGCGGGGGATCGACCACGTCGTGCTCGTCGTCGCCGACGCCGAGCGGTCGCTGGCCTGGTACCGGGACCGGCTCGGGCTCGATCCGGTGCGCCTCGAGGAGTGGCGGCGGGGTGAGGTGCCCTTCGTCTCGGTCCGCCTCGACGCCTCGACGATCATCGATCTCGTCGAGGGCCCGCGCCGCGGGGACAACGTCGACCACCTGTGCCTGCTCGTCGAGGACGCCGACCTCGGCGCGCTCGCAGCGGACGGCACGTTCGAGTGCGAGGGCCCGCCCCGACGCCTGTTCGGCGCGCGTGGCGACGGGTGGGGGATCTACGTGCGCGATCCGGACGGCAACCGGATCGAACTCCGCCACTACGGCGAGGAGCCCGACGCGCCGGCCTGAGGACTACAGGAAGCGACGCAGCAGCTTCTGCTTCTGCTCGGTGTAGGGCGGGTACGCGATCGGCGGATCGAGCCGGGTCGGCTTGCGCAGCACGCTCTTGCGGTGGCTGAAGGTCTCGAACGTCGAGCGCCCGTGGTAGGCCCCCTGGCCGCTCTCGCCCACGCCTCCGAACGGCAAAGTCGGTGGTACGAGGTGGTACAGCGTCGCGTTCACGCACGCGCCGCCGGACGAGGTCTCGCTGAGGACACGGTCGATCACCGGCTTCGACTCGGCGAAGACGTAGAGGGCGAGCGGCTTGTCCCGTCCGTTGATGAACCCGATCGCGGCGTCGACCCCGTCGATCGGGATGATCGGCAGGATCGGACCGAAGATCTCCTCCTGCATGACCCGGGCCGCCGGGTCCGTGCCGAGGAGCGCGGTGGGCGCCATGTACCGGTCGGCCTCGTCGCGGGCGCCCCCGAACGCCGGGGTGCCGGCACCCTCGCCGTCGACGAGGGCGGCGATCCGCCCGAAGTGGCGCCCGTTGATGATGCGGCCGTAGTCGGGGGAGGCCTGCGGGTCCTCGCCGTAGAACTCGCGGACCGCCGCACCGAGCGCGGTGACGAACGCGTCGGCGACGGAGCGGTCGACGAGCACGTAGTCGGGCGCGATGCAGGTCTGGCCCGAGTTCAGGAACTTGCCCCAGGCGATGCGCTTCGCCGCGATCGCGAGGTTGGCCGAGGCGTCGACGTAGGTCGGACTCTTGCCGCCCAGTTCGAGTGTGACCGGGGTGAGGTGGCGGGCTGCGGCAGCCATGACGACCCGTCCGATCGTGCCGTTGCCCGTGTAGAAGATGTGGTCCCAACGTTGCTCGAGCAGTGCGGTGGTCTCGGTGACCGCGCCCTCGACGAGCCGGATCGCCTCCGGGTCGAGGTACTCGGGGAGCAGGCGCGCGAGGGTCGCCGAGACCGTCGCCGACACCTCGGAGGGCTTGAGCACCGCGCAGTTCCCGGCGGCGATCGCGCCGACGAGCGGCGCGAGGAGGAGTTGGACCGGGTAGTTCCACGGTCCGATGATGAGCACGACGCCGAGCGGATCGCGGTGGACACGGGCTCGGCCCGGACGCTGCTTCACCGGGATCGTGACGCGCTCGGGTCGCACCCAGCGGTCGAGGCGCTTGAGCGTGACGTCGATCTCGGCCCGCACGAAGGCGAGTTCGGTGAGGAACGCCTCGATCGCGGGCTTGCCGAGGTCGGTGCGCAGCGCCGCGAGGAGGTCCTGCTCGCGCTCGGCGAGCATGCGCCGCAGCGCTCGCAGTTGCTCCTTGCGCCACGCGAGGTCCCGGGTCCGGCCCGAGGCGAAGGTGGCCCGGAGACCGGCGAGGAGCGCGGCGGCGTCGAGGTCCGGGGTCGACGGTGCGACGGTCGGGGTGGCGGTGGCGGTCATGGGTCCTCCAGGTGAGCCGGGGCGCGGGTCCCGGGCGCGATCGTACGGCGGCGGCCCGGGGCCCGCCGCGGTCCTCAGAGCAGGTCGAGGACGGCCGTGAGGTCCGCCCCGACGGCCACGCCCCGCCCGCGGGGCTCGTCGTGGGGACAGGTGCCGTCGGGCCAGTGGCCGTCCCGCCGCAGGTACAGCGGGGTGATGCCGGCCGCCAGTGGGCCCTCGACGTCGGCGTTCCACGTGTCGCCGACGAACACCACCGCCTCGGGCTCGAGTCCGGCCGCGGCGAGGGTGTGGGCGTAGATGCGCGGGTGTGGCTTGCGGGCCCCGACCCAGGCCGAGGAGACGACGACGTCGACGGCCCCGGTGAGCCCTGCCTCGGCGATCGCCTCGTGCAGGTCCCAGTCCCAGTTGGAGCACACCACGATGCGCAACCCGCGGGCCCGCAGGGCCGCGAGGAGGTCGGGCACCTCGTCGTAGGCCTCGAGGACCCGGGTCGCCTGGCCGGCGCGCAGCTTCTCGGCGATGACGTCGTGCTCGTCCGGATGCACGTCGGACTCGGCGAGCATCGCGAGGGTGCGGTCCCGCTGCCAGGCGGTGTAGTGGTCGCGGGAGATCGAGTGCTCGTCGTGCTCGAGGCCGTCGAGCCCGTGGTCGAAGAACCGGTCCCGGGCGGCCGGGTCGAGGGCGTACCCGTGCTCGGCGAGCGCCTCCTCGATCGAGAACCAGTGGGTCGCCCGGGCCAGGGTTCCGTAGAAGTCGAGGAGCACGCCGCGGGTGGTGGGGGAGGCCATGGCCCCATCGTGCCCGCGGGTCCGGACATCCGGGGAACCACCGCCCGACACCCGCTCCCTACCTACCGGTAGGTAGGCTACCGGGCCATGAGCCGCTACCCGAAGCCGTCGACGATCCACCGCACGCCCGAGGAGCACGTGAACTGGCCCGCGTCGGTGCCGTTCCTGCTCGTGCACCTCCTCCCGCTGCTCGCAGTGTTCACCGGGATCACCTCGACCGCGCTCATCCTGTTCGCGGTCACCTTCTTCGGTCGCATGTGGCTCGTCACCGCCGGGTACCACCGGTACTTCTCCCACCGGGCGTACCGCATGGGCCGCGTGCCGCAGTTCCTCATGGCCTTCGGCGCGCAGACCTCGGCGCAGAAGGGCGTCCTGTGGTGGGCGTCGCACCACCGCAACCACCATCAGTTCTCGGACACCGAGCGCGACCTGCACTCGCCGCGCAAGGGGTTCTGGTGGAGCCACGTGGGCTGGATCCTCTGTGACAAGTACAAGGGGTACGACCCCGATCGCATCCGCGACTTCCAGAAGTTCCCCGAGTTGGTGTTCCTCTCGAAGCACGACTGGATCCCGGTGTGGTCGCTCGGCGTCGCCTGCTTCCTCATCGGCGGCTGGAGCGGACTCGTCGTGGGTTTCTTCGCATCGACGGTGCTGCTCTGGCACACGACGTTCCTCGTGAACTCGGCGTCGCACGTGTTCGGCCGACGTCGGTACGACACGGATGACACGAGCCGCAACTCGCTCGTCATCGCGTTGCTCACCGGCGGTGAGGGCTGGCACAACAACCACCACCACTACCAGGCCTCGGCGCGCCAGGGGTTCTTCTGGTGGGAGGTCGACACCACCTACTACGGCCTCAAGGTGCTGTCCTGGTTGGGCATCGTCAAGGATCTCCGTCGTCCCCCGGACCGCGTGCGGTACCCGGACCGTGAGCACGACGATGTGCTCGAACCCGCCTGAGGCGAGCGACCACGCCGAGCGCGCCTCGACCGGTCGCATCGACCGCGCCGCGTGAACATCGGCGGAGTGGGAACCGCGCCCGGGTCCCTCGTCGTTCCGATGTCGGAACTGCCCACGGGGTGGCCCGGGAGGAACGAACGTCATGCACCCCTCGATGCCCGAGTTCGCCGACGCCTGCGCCCGGCGTGACCGGATCGGCACGATCGATCTGGATCCGGTCCTGACCGCGCTGTACGTGGGTGGTACCGAACGTCACCCGACGGACCTGCTCGAGGTGCAACTCGAGGCTGCCTCGGAGCAGTTGCGGGTCGCCCGGGAGCGCCTCGTGCGTTCGCGTCGCCGGGTGGCCGAGCTGCAGGAGGCCGTGGGCCAGGTGCAGACGTTCCTGGACCTGGCTCGCCGCTGCCCGGTGTCGGCCTGAGGGCGTTCAGGCGCCGAGGCGCACGGGTACCCGCAGGATGCCGGCGATGACGCCGGAGTCGAGGCGCTCGACCGGTCCGGCGGGCTCGAGCGTGGCGAACCGACGGGTCGCCTCCTCGAGGAACACCCGGGCCTCGAGCCGGGCGAGCACCGCGCCGAGGCAGAAGTGCTCGCCGAAGCCGAGCGCGACGTGCGGGTTCGGGTCGCGGGTCGCGTCGAAGCGCTCGGCCGTGTCGCCGAACACCTCCTCGTCACGGTTCGCCGCGGCGTAGACGAGCAGCACCGGTTCGCCGGCCCGGATCGTCTCGCCGGCCACCTCCACGTCGCGGGTCGCGGTGCGCATGAACGAGATCACCGGCGTGGTCCAGCGCAGGCACTCCTCGACCGCGGCCGGGATGGTCGCCGGCTCCGACCGGAGCCGGGCCCACTGGTCGGGATGCTCGCTGAACACCTGCAGGGCGCCGCTCACGAGGTTACGGGTCGTCTCGTTGCCGGCCACCAGCAACTGGCCGTAGAACATCATGAGTTCGCCGTCGTCGAGCCCGACGCCGTCGACCTCGGCCGTGCACAGCAGCGAGACCAGGTCGTCGCGCGGGTTCGCCCGCCGCTCGGCGACGAGGTCGAGGAAGTACGTCGCCATCTCGACGAGTGCCGCCTCGCTCTCCGGGGTCGTGCCCTGGGCGGCCTCGATCATGAGGTCGGTCCAGACCCGGAACCGCGGCCAGTCGTCGCCCGGCACGCCGAGGAGATCGGCGATCACGAGCAACGGGAACGGCACCGCGAGCGCCTCGACGACGTCGACGGTCGTGTCCAACGGCACGGCCTCGACGAGGGTGCGTGCCCGGTCGCGGATCTGCGCCTCGAGCGTGCGGATGTGCGAGGTCGAGAACCCGGGGTTCACGAGGCGGCGGTACCGCCCGTGCTCCGGCGGGTCGACGTACAGGAGCGCGCCGGGGATCTCGGGCAGGTCGCGCCCGATGTCCATGAGGAGGATGCCCTCGGACGAGCAGAAGGTCTCAGGATCGCGGGAGATGCGCAGCACGTCGGCGTGCTTCGTCGCGATCCAGCACCCGGGGTCGGGCAGCCAGGCGAGGGGGGCCTCGCGGCGCAGGCGCGCGTAGTGGGGGAACGGGTCGCCCGCGTAGAGCGCGGGGTCGGCGATGGGGCCGACGAGGGCGGGATCGACGGAGCGGCCTGACGACATCGCGCCATCCTCGCAGACCGGGCGGCTGCCGGGCCCGGGATGTGGTGCGGATAACCTCGGCGCGGTCGCACCTCGCGGTGCGTCACGGTGGTGTAGCCGAGTGGTTCAGGCAAGGGTCTGCAAAACCCTGGACGCGGGTTCAATTCCCGCCACCACCTCACCTGCGGCGCCCCGGTGATTCGTCGGGGCGCCGCGACGGGTGCCCAGGATCAGCGCGAGAGGATCTCGTGGACCTGCTGCGCGCGCTCGGCGTGGATGGTCTCCTCCCGGCCGTTGCGTCGGAGGAGCCGCTCGACCTCGGGATCGGTCTCACGGTCGGCCCACCTCTGGTACCCGGCGTCGCCGGCGATCTCGCCCTGGACGACCGCGAGGAAGAAGTTCGCATCGACCGCATCGGGGAGGGGGACCGTGAGGATCTCCTCGTGCTCGGGACCGGGTGTCCACTCGGTGCCGGTGCGGATCGAGAGCACCTTCGCGATGCGTCGGGCGTGGCCCCGCTCCTCCCGACCGTTGCGGCGCAGCAGTTCCTTGGCCTCCGGGTCGTCGACCCGATCGGCGAGGCTCTGGTAGAGCACCTCGCCGCTCACCTCGAGGCGGTAGACGAGTTCGAGCGCCTCAACGTCGAGCTCCTCCTTGGCGGCGAGCGCGGCGTTGGCGGAGAAGAAGTCGTACTCGGGCATCGGGCGGGCTCCAGCGTCGGGGGGTCGGCGGCACGGTACCCCGGCTCGGTGCGTCGGCGTCGGTGCCCGGGTGTGCTCCGGTCGGCCGGCGTGGTCCCGACGCCGTCCCGGCGACATCACAATGGTCGGGTGCCCGAGGGGACGTCTCCCGGATTCGACGCCGAACTCGCCGCGTTCCGCGGCGGTGAGGAGTGGGGCGCGTCCGCGGTCTGGCGTCGGTACCACTCGCGCCTGATCGCCTACCTCCTCACCCGGGGGTTCCGCAGGCCGGATGCCGAGGACCTTGCCTCGGAGACCTGGTTGCGCATCGCGCGGTCGCTGGCGACGTTCGAGGGCTCCGAGCGCGAGTTCCGCGGCTGGTTGTTCTCGATCGCCCGCGCCCGGGCCGTCGACGCCCACCGCGCCCGGGCGCGTCGGCCCGAGGTCCTCGACGCGGAACCCGACCCCGGCCCGGCGCTCGACGACCCGGCCTCCACGGTGGTCGACGGCATCCGACTCGACGAGATCCTCGCCGTCCTCCGCTCGCTGCCCGGCGACCAGGCCGACGTCGTGGCCCTGCGGGTCCTCGCCGGACTCGACGCCGACGAGGTGGGCCGCCTCCTCGGGAAGCGACCCGGGACGATCCGGGTCATCCAGAGTCGGGCGCTGAGCCGGCTCGCGGGTCTGGTCGACGGGCGGGATCTCCGCCTGGGTGTAACGGAATGACCCCGGACGGCGGTATCCCGGAGGACATGGCTCGCCGACGCACGCCCCGCACCCCGATCGATCCGGCCACCGCCGACCGGATGCTCGACGGCCTCGTCCTCCCGGACGACGCGCCGCCGGGCTTCGCCGGCGTCGTCGGCGCGCTCGGGACCCTGCGGGCATTCGGCGAACTCGAGCCCCACCCCGAGGCCTCGGTGCACCCCGCGGCGCTCGCAGCGACCGTCGTGTCGCACACCGATGGAGGTACACCCATGCGTCACCGTCGTCTCGCCACCGTTCTCGCCGCCGCCGTCGGATCGGTGGGCATCCTCGGCGGGCTCGCGGCCGCGGGCGCCCTGCCCGCTGCGGTCGGCCACGCCGCGCAGCGTGCCGCCGTGGGCCTCGGCCTCGCCCAGGAGGCATCGACCCGCGAGCACATCCAGGCCCCGGACGTGACCACCACGACGGCCGGGGGCCGGGGCGACGCGGTCTCCGAGCTCGCCACCTCCACCGGTCTCTCCGGCGCCGACAAGGGCCGCGCGGTCTCGGAACTCGCGAGCGACGGCCGGGCGGGTGGCCCGGGCACGACCGGTCCGACGGGTCCGACGGGCGCGACCGGACCGACCGGTGTGACGGGCGCGGTCGGCCCGACGGGACCCACGGGCCCGACCGGTGTCTCGGGCGCGGTGCCGACCACCGTCCCGCCGGTGACCCTGCCGGCGCAGGTCCCGGTGCCGCTGCCCCGACCCTGATCTCGGACCCGCCGTTCGCTCGATGTCGCCCCCGGGTCCGCCCGGGGGCGACGGTCGTCCGGGCTCAGCCGCGCCGTCGGGCCCGCAGCGGTCGGGTCAGTCGCCACGGGATGGATCGGCGGATGCCGGCGATCTCGTCGCGGGTGGCGGCGTGGGCGCCACGTTCGACCTCGAGGGCCGTCTGCACCTCGGCGAGGGTTGCGATGAGTTCGGCGTTCATCGTCTCGGCCGCGACGACCCCGGCCTCGAGCTCGGCCACCCGCCCCGCCAACGCCCGGATCTCGATCGCGGGCGGGCGCATCGCCGTCCGGTAGGCACCGGTCCGGCGTTCCCCGCGTCGACCGGGTGGCGAGGAGGAGGCGAACAACGGGTTCTCGGCGTTGTCGAGCTCGAGCACCGTCGGCAGGATGCGGTGGAGCGCGAGGCCGGTGTTGAGCGAGAGCTGGTCCCGGCGCGAGTAGCGCAGCACGTGGTCGAACCAGGTTCGCATGGCCGACTCGATCGCACCGCTGCGCCGGCGGGCGATGAACCCGGCGGCGTAGGGCCGCTGCTCGAGCACCTCGGGGAGCAGGGCCGCGTAGTGCATGTACTGCTCGTAGACGCGAGCAGGGTCGTCGAGCCCATCGTCGGCGACCACGAGGAACTCGTCCGCGACGGAGGCTCGTGCCGAGTGGCGGACGAGCGCGAGGTCGTTCTCCGCGAGCACGCCGTCGAGGATCGTCTCGGGGAGTTCCCGCAGCGTGATCGCGTTGTCGATGAACAGCGTCTCGCCGCACTCCGGGACGTACTCGTGGACGAGCACCTTGATGCGACGTGCGCTGCGCACGGGGTCCTTCGGGAACGCCGGCTCGACCACCCGGATCTCCCAGGTGTCGCTGGTGAGGGTCGGATCGTCGGTCACGCAGATGAAGCGCAGGTCGCTCCGGGTCGCCACGGGCTGCTCGGAGAGGGGTTCGTACCCGGCGACGAGCGCGGTCACGACCGCGCGCTCGGGGCCCACCTCAATCGCCGTCGACGACGAGGGTGCGGCCACCGTCGGCGAGGCGCAGCGTGATCTCACCGGCGAGGAGCCGGTGCACGAGGTCGCCCACCACCTGGGCCCGCCACCCCTCGTCGAGGCGTCCCGGGCGACCGGCCACGATGGCGGTGATGTCGGCGCGGGCGGCGACCATCGCCGGATCGAGCCCGAGGTTCCGGGCCCGCTGGCCCACCAGTGCGCCGGCGAGGGTGATGGCTGCGCCGAGCCCCCGGTCGTCGGGCTCGTCCGGTGGTGTCCGCAGCTCGGACGGGTCCATGGCCAGTCCGGCGGCGACGGCCTCGAGGATCGCCTGCACGCTGCGCGGGTCGTTGGGCACGCCCCGGCACCCGTCGAGGTCGGTCTTCGAGCGCGGCTGTCGGGCGATGATGCTGTCGAGGCCGAGGTCGCCGATGACGTTGCGGGGCGGAACGTTGCGTGCCCGCGCCGTCTCCTCGCGCCACGCGCACAGCATCTGGGCGACCCGCGCCCGGTCGCCGCGCAGGGACCGGGCGCCGCGCACCCGCCACCACGCGCGGGACGGGTCGGCGGGCTCCGGCGGTACGCGGGAGGCCTCGCACTCGTCGAGGGCCCAGCCCCAGCGCTCCTCGCCGATCTCGTCGCGCAGGCGGTCCGTGAGGTCGTGCAGGTGAGCGACGTCGAGGGCGGCGTAACGCCGCGCGGATTCGCGCAGCGGGCGCGCGGTCCAGTCGGTGAGGCGATCGCCCTTCTCGAGGGTCACGCCGAGGTGCCGCTTGCACAGCGTGAGCAACGACTGGTTGCCCGCGCCCGCGAACGCGGCGGCGATCTGGGTGTCGATGAGGCGTGCCGGTCCGGTGCCGACCTCGCGCTGGAGGATCTCGAGGTCCTGGCGCGCCGCGTGCGCGAGCATCGTGCCCGGCCCCTCGAGCAGCGGCGCGACGAGGCGGACGTCGCAGGCGAGGGGGTCGACGAGCCAGATGCGTTCGCCGTCCGAGATCTGGAGCAGCGCGAGCGTCGGGTAGTACGAGCGCTCGCCCTGGAACTCGGTGTCGAGCGCGTAGCGGTCGGCCCCGAGCAGAACCTCCACCGCTGCGTCGAGGTCGGCGTCGGTCGCAACCCAGACGGGTTCGGGCGGAGCGGGGGCGTCGGTCACGGTTGCGCACCGTAATGGCTCGGCGTCGGCGCGTCGGACGGGGGCTGTCCGGCGGGATCCCCGGGGAAATCGGGGACCGGTGGTACTTTGCGCGCCGCTCCCACGGGCGGAGCACGTCGGAAGGCAGGCAGTGATGACAGGCGTTGAGATCGACTTCTTCAGCATGGGGCCGGGCGGAGGCCTGGAGTACCTGACGCGCTACGCGCACGTCGTGTTCGGTGTGGCCTGGATCGGCCTGCTCTACTACTTCAACTTCGTGCAGGTCCCGGCCTTCGCCGAGATGGAGGCCGCGGCCCGCAACAACGCGATCGACAAGTTGGCGAGCCGGGCACTCTGGTGGTTCCGCTGGGCCGCCGTGGCCACGGTCGTGTCCGGGATCCTCATCCTGTGGGCCCAGAAGCGGCTCTCTGGCGGGGAGTACTTCAAGTCCCCGGCCGGCATCGCGATCGCGACCGGCATCCTGCTCGCCCTCACGATGTTCGTGAACGTGTGGGGCATCATCTGGCGGAACCAGAAGGTGGTCATCGCCAACGCCCGCAACGTACAGGCCGGTGGCGAGGCCGACCCGGCGGCGGCCGGGGCGGGCCGCAAGGCGTTGCTCGCCTCACGGCAGAACGTCATCTACTCGCTCCCGATGCTCGCCTTCATGGTCGGGACCAGCCACTTCGGTGCGAAAGGCGGTGCCGACGGTTCTCAGCGCGGCCTGTACTGGGGGATCACCGCCCTCATCTGGATCCTGTTCGAACTCAACGCGCTCGGCGTGTTCGGCAAGGACCCCGGTGGGACCCGGAAGATCTACGACACCCACAAGGCCGCGATCGTCACCGGCGTGGTGTACCTCGTGGTCCAGCTCGGCCTG
>JBJTOY010000087.1:0-15968 GCA_046074845.1 Actinomycetes bacterium
CGGCCGCCATCGGCGCGATGTCGACCCGCTCCATGATCCGGTTCACGTCCACCCGGCCGACGATCGCGTCGACGTCCACCCGTCGCACGAGCGCGTCCACGTCGACCCGGGCGACGATGGCGTCCACGTCGATCTGCTCCAGGATGAGCTCGATCGGGACCGCGGCCACGATGCCCGCCAGATCGATGCGCTCGACGATGGCGGCCGCGAGTTCCGGTACGAGCCGGGCGACGAACGCACCGAGGAGGGCCTCGTTGCCCGCCTGCTCCTGGGCCCCGCGCTCACTCCACCGCTCGACCGCACGGTCCCCGGCGGCGAGCGTCGAGCCGACCACGGGCAGGCTGCGCGCGGCCTGCACCGCGAACCCGGCGCTCGACTCGACCTGGGCCGAGACCGCGAGCACCCGCTCGGATGCGGCCATGCCGAACCCGAAGGCCGCGCTCGGCAGGCGGCGCAGGGTCGAACCGCCGGCGGTCGTCGGGCCCGGTCCGAGCCGGTCGATCGCCTCGGTGGTCGCCCCCACGGCGAGGCCGGCCACGCCGAGCCCGAGGCGCGAGGCACGGGCGATGAACCCGGTGAGCCCCCGCACGTCGTCGATCGGCTCCTCCCAGCGCACGACCTCCGACGGGGCGTCCACGGTGGTCGGGCTCGGGGCCGGCGGGTCGGTCGGATCGCTCACGTGCCCGATCCGACCACATCCGAGGCGAGGACGTCCACGAGGGACCGCCACTCGGCCATCGACCCGACGCCGTCGAGTCCGACGGTCATCCAGGTGACCCCGAGTTCGGCTGCGGCGGCGGCCTCGTCGGCGAGACGCGAGCCGTCGCCGGATCGCAGGGTCGCGGTGGGCGCCGAGAAGGGGGCGAAGCACACGTCCAGCGGCGTCGATCGACCGGCCCGCTCGACCTCGCCGGCGAGGAGGTGGAGCCGGGCCGCGAGCGTCGCGAGGTCGGTGATGGCCGGCGTCTTCACGGCCCGACTGGCCGCGGGCGGGTTCGGGAACGGGGCCCACCCCTGCCCGCGCGCCACCGCGCGCCGGATCGCGGTGCGCGAGTTGCCCCCGATCCAGATCGGCGGACCCCCGGGCGCCGGCGGACGCGGCCGCATCGTGACGGCGCGGGCGCGGAAGCGGCGTCCCTCGACCTCGACCTCGTCCTCGGTCCAGACCCGGCGCATGGTGTCGATCGCCTCGTCGAGCAGCGCGTTGCGCTCGTCGAAGTCGACGCCGAGCGCACCGAACTCCGGCCGCAGGTACCCGGCGGCGACGCCGAGGATGAGCCGCCCGCCCGCGAGCACGTCGAGCGAGGCGAGCGCCTTGGCGGCGAGGAGGGGGTTCCGGTACGCCGCGACGTAGACGTTCGTCTGCAACCGCACCCGGGTGGTGGCGGCCGCCGCGAACGAGAGGGCCACGGTCGGCTCGAGCGCGTGGTGCCCGCCCCCGTCGAGCCACCGCTGGTCGGGGGCCGGGTGGTCGGTGACGTACACGGCGTCGAACCCGGCGGCCTCGGCGGCCCGGGCGGCCTCCATGACCGCCGGGCCGGTCACGAACTCCTCGGGCCGATCGACGCGATCGGTCGGGAGTGCGAGTGACCAGCGCATGGCAGTGAGCGTAATGTCGCCCCGCCGCACCCACCCCTCCCGGAGGCCCTCGTGACCACGCTCCCGCCCTCCCCGCTCGCGCTCGACGACATCGCCCTCGGCGACATTGAGCTCTGGGCCCGTCCGGATGAGGAGCGCGAGGCGATCTTCAAGCTGCTGCGCGATGAGCGACCGATCTCGTTCCACGAGGAGCCGATCATCGAGGGCTACCCGCAGGGTCCCGGCTTCTGGGCCCTCACGCACTACGACGACGTCATGTACGTGAGCCGCCACCCCGAACTGTTCAGCAGCGCGCGGGGCGGCACGAGCGTCGGCGACATCCCGCAGGAGATGGCGGAGTTCCTCGGGTCGATCATCAACATGGACGACCCGCGGCACAAGAAGCTGCGCGGCCTCGTGAACGCGGGATTCACCCCGAAGGCGCTCAACGCGCTGCTCGAGCAGGTGCGCGTACGGGCCCGACAGGTGGTCGAGGACGTCGGGCCGCTCGGCGAGTGCGACTTCGTTGCGCGCATCGCCGCGCTCATGCCGCTCCAGATCGTGTGCGACATGGTCGGCGTGCCGCCCTCACTCGAGCAGACGGTCTTCGACCAGTCGAACATCATCCTCGGGGTCGGCGACCCCGAGTACGTGCAGACCATTGAGGACCTCATGGGCGCCTTCATCACGCTGCACCAGATGGCGATGGAGATCGGCGAGGACCGCCTCGCCAACCCGACCGACGACATCGCGTCGGTGCTGATGCACGCGGAGGTCGACGGCGAGCGACTCACCGTGGCCGAGTTCGCGTCGTTCTTCATCCTGCTCGTCGTCGCCGGCAACGAGACCACCCGCACCGCGATCAGCCACGGCATGTGGGTGCTGCAGAACAACGCCGACCAGCAGGCGCTCTGGCGTGCGGACTTCGACACCCACGCGGTGAACGCGGTCGAGGAGATCGTGCGCTGGGCGACGCCGGTGATCTCCTTCCGCCGCACCGTCACCCAGGACGTGACCATCGGCGGACGCGCCTTCACCGAGGGGGAGAAGGTCGTGATGTACTACAACTCGGCGAACCGCGACGAGCGCCAGTTCGCGGACCCCTACCGCTTCGACATCACCCGTGCGCCCAACGCCCACTTCGGGTACGGCGGCGGCGGGGCGCACTTCTGCCTCGGTGCGAACCTCGCCCGTCGCGAGATCCGCGTGATGTTCGATGAGATCTTCCGCGTGCTCCCCGACCTCCACGTCACCGGCGAGCCGGAGATGCTGCAGTCCGGCTTCATCCACGGCATCAAGCGCATGCCGTGCGCGTTCACCCCGACCGCGGGATGACCCGGGCCCTCACGATCACCGGCGCGCGCCTGGCGACCGGTGGCATCGGCGGGCTGCGGGCCGTCGACGGCACGATCACCGAGATCGGGCCCGGGGTCGTCGCCCAGCAGGGTGACGAGCACCTCGACGCCGCCGGGCTCACGATGGTGCCGCCGCTGGTGAACGGGCACACGCACGCGTCGATGACCCTGCTGCGCGGGTACGGCGACGACCTCGCGCTCATGGAGTGGCTCCAGACCCGCATCTGGCCGGCCGAGGCCCGGCTCACCCCGGAGCACGTCTACTGGGGGGCTCGGCTCGCCGCGGTCGAGATGATCCGATCGGGGACGCTGCGGTTCTGGGACATGTACTTCCACATGCACGAGGTCGCGCGCGCCGTGGTCGACGCAGGTCTGCGTGCGAGCGTGAGCCAGGTCATCCTCGAGATCCCGGACGCGCCGGACGACGCGCGTCCCGAAGCCGCTGAGGACGGACTCGCCCGGCTCGCCGGGGCCGGGCCGCTCGTCACCCCCTGCCTCGGTCCGCACGCGATCTACACCGTGAGCGCGCCGTCGTTGCGGCTCGTCGCCGAGCTCTCGGAGCGCCACGACGTGCCGATCCACATCCACGTGGCGGAGACCCGCGGGGAGGTGGACGACTGCGTGCGCGACCACGGGCTGCGCCCGGCCGCGTACCTCGACTCGCTCGGCCTGCTCACGCAGCGCACCGTGCTCGCCCACGGCGTGCACCTCGACGATGCGGAACTCGCGATCGTGGCCGAGCGGGGAGCCACGCTCGTCACCTGCCCGGTCTCGAACATGAAGCTCGCAGTCGGCGGCACCTTCCGGTACCCGACGGCCCACGCCGCCGGGTGCGCCATCGGCATCGGCACCGACGGCGCGGCCTCGAACAACTCGCTCGACCTCCTCCAGGACATCAAGGTGCTGGCACTCCTGCAGAAGCACGCCGCGGTCGATCCGGCGGCCCTGCCCGCCACCGACGCGTGGGCGATCGCCACCGGCGCGATGGCGCCGCGTCTCGGCGCGACCCCGCTCGCGGTCGGCGAGCCCGCCGACCTGCTCCTGCTCGACCTCGACGTCCCCGAGCTGCTCCTCGCCCCACTCGATGCGGCGCTCGTCTACTCGGCGACCGGCGCCGTCGTGGACACCGCGATCGTGGACGGGCGCGTCCTCATGCGCTCTCGGATCATCGAGGGCGAGGACGAGGTGCGCACCCGGGCGGCCGAGGCCGCCGTCGTCGTGCGGGGCGAGCACTAACGTCGGCACCATGCCGACCGACGATCACATCGCCATCTACCGCGGGATCCGCGGCCGCGTCTCGGAGCTCGTGCGCGACCTCGACGCCGACACGCTCGCTCGTACCGCACCGGCGACCCCCGCCTGGTCCGTCCAGGACGTGCTCGCCCACCTCGTCGGCGACGTCACCGACGTGGTCGAGGGCAACCTCGACGGCGTGGCCACCGATGCGTGGACCCAGGCCCAGGTCGACCGCCGTCGCGGCGTGACGGTGGCGGACCTCCTCGACGAGTGGGAACGCGGCGCGGCGGTCCTCGAACCCACCATCGACGGGTTCCCACCGATGATGCGCACGATGTTCCTCACCGATGCCGTCACCCATGAGCACGACATCCGCCACGCCATCGGCGCCCCCGGCGCGCGCGACTCCGACGCGATCGCGTTCTCCTACGTCCGGGCGATCGTCCCGGTCGGCGCCGCCCGTGGCGAGGCCGGGGCGGTTCGGATCGTGCACGAGGCCGGCGAGGACGTCGTCGGGGATGGCGCGCCCAGCGCGACGCTGCGCACCTCGCGGTTCGAGATCGTGCGAGCCGCGGTCGGACGTCGGTCGCTCGACGAGATCGCGGCCTGGGACTGGGAGGGCGAGCCCACCCCGGACGCGTTCGTCCTCGGGATGTTCACCCCGACGCGCACCACCCCACTGGGCGAGTAGCCGTCAGTCGCGCCGGTCGGGTCGAGCGCCGAACGTCACTTCACCGCGGGACCGGCGAGCGGGCCGTCGCGCCCGGCACACTCGCGCCAGCCACCGGCCCCGGCCGCCTTCGCCCGGGTCGCCTCGGCGGCGAACCATGTGTGGTACCTCGGGGTGTCGGCGAACGGGTAGGCCGCGGCGAGCCCGAGTTGGAGCAGCGCGACCTGCACGTTGAGCCCGTCGGAGAGGCGGTACACGTAGGCGAGGGTGCGGCCGTACCGGTCGGTGCGGTTGTTGTCGTACTCGAGGCGCACCCGGGTGCCCGGCGCCAACGCGGCCTTCGTCCACCCGGACGCGTTGCGACCCCAGCACTGCTCCCCGAAGTACACCTCCGGCGTGTCGACGCCGATGAGGCGAACCTTCGTACCGCCGTTCACGACGATCGTGTCACCGTCGGTCACCCGGGTCACGGTCGCGTCGTCCCCGGCCGGGATCGCCGGGCCCGGCGGTGGCGGGGGCGGCGGGGGCGGCGGCGTCGTGGTGGGTGGCGCAGTGACCGGCGGCGGGGAGGTGGTCGTGGTCGTCGGCGAGGTGGCGGTCGTGGCCGTCGGCCGGTCGGGCCGGGTGGTCGTCGGGCGGAGCGAGGACGAGAACCCGTCGCCGTCCTCGGCGGGCGCGGCGCACGCCGCGAGTGTCAGGAGGAGCAGCAGCGACGACCACCCCGCCTGGGCCGCCCGCGCCGCGCGCGCCGCTCGTCCCCGGTCGATCTCCGGTCCCTGCCCCATGCCCCGACTCTGCCACGCGCGCACCGTCGCCACCGAGCGGTGTCGGGCGACCACGGAGTACGGTCGGTCCCCGTGCCGCTCCCGACCCCGCTCCGGCCCCTGCGGCACCGACGCTTCGCCCTCCTGTGGTTCGGCGCGTTCGTCTCCAACATCGGCACGTGGATGGAGACCGTCGGCGTCGGCATCCTCGTGACCGAGACCACGGGCCGCGCGACCTGGACCGGGGTCGTCGCGGCGGCCGGGTTCGTGCCGGCGGCCGTGCTCGGTCCGGTCGGCGGCGCACTCGCCGACCGCCTCGAACGTCGGCGGCTCCTCCTCGTCACGACGACGATCCAGACCGCCCTGGCCGCCCTGCTCACCCTGCTCGCCGCGACCGGCACCCCGTCGCCGTGGGTCGTGACCGGGATCGTGCTCGCCGCCGGGTGCACCTCGGCGATCGGTTTCCCGACCTACCAGACGCTGCTGCCCGACCTCGTGCCGCCCGAGGACGTGGTGGGCGCGGTCGCGCTCTCGAGCGCGCAGTGGAACCTCGGACGCGTCATCGGGCCGGCGATCGCCGGCATCGTGATCGGGCTCGGCGGCTACGCGTGGGCGTTCGGTCTCAACGCGCTCTCCTTCGGCGCGGTGTTCGTGGCGATCGCCGCGCTCACCCTGCCCCCGCCGCACCACGACGGGTCGTCGATCCTCGAGGCGATCCGCGGCGGCATCGCCTACACCCGGCGCGATCCGGGCCTGCGGTCGGTGATGATCCTCGTCGTCCTCAACTCGTTCCTCGCCGCGCCGTTCATCGCGCTCGTTCCCGCCATGGCGATCAAGGTGTTCGACCGCGGGGCCGGCGCGACCTCCTTCCTCACCACGGTGCAGGGCGCGGGCGCAGTCGTGATGGCGCTGTCCCTCGGCGCGCTCGCGGCCCGCTTCGGGTCGCGGCGCACCCTCGTCGGCATGCTCTGGGGTCTCCCACCCGCGCTCGCGCTCTACGCGCTGGCGCCCACCCTGTGGGCCTCGGGCCTCGCGATCTTCGTCGTGGGGCTGCTCTACCTCGGGGCACTGTCCTCGTTCATGAGCATCGCCCAGCTCCGGGCCCCCGCCCGGGTGCGTGGGCGCGTGCTGTCGCTCATCACGATGGCACTCGGCGCGCTGTACCCGCTGGGCTCCGTCATCCAGGGCTCACTGGCCGACGAACTCGGCCTCCGCACCGTGACCCTGCTGTCCGGGGTGCTCATGGCCGTGTCGCTCGTCGTGCTCTGGATCGCCCAACCCCGGATCGCCGCGGCGATCGACGATCCCGTGACCGACTACGCCTGAGCCGGCGCCCCGACGAGTTCGTCGTGGGCCCGTTCGACCGCCCCGACCACCGTGCGTGCCGCGAGCGCCGCCGCGATCGTGACCACCGAGGCCACCGACGCGAGCGCGATGGTCGCCGCGTCGGGCGCACCGAACAGCGCGCTCCACGCGGTGACGGCCTGGAGCACCGTGGTCGCGATCCAGAGCGCCCACCAGCGTCGCACGAGCGCCCGACCGGGCGCATCGGCGGCGAAGAGGTCCTTGGTCGCGCGGTACGGCCACCAGAAGTTGAGGATCGGGATGATGAGGGACCACGCCCCGACCCACGGGGACCGCCGGAGCGGGAGTCCCTTCGCGAGGGCGACCTTGCCCGCGGTGCCGAGCCAGATCACGAACACGAACCCCGTGGCGAAGAACACCATCGACGCGAGGTTCGAGATGAGCGACATGACCGCGCTCTGCTGGAGATCGACGGTGAGGTCGATGCGCGCGTTCGGGTTCTCGAGGATCCGTCGGTAGGTCGGCGCGAACGCGTGGAGGAAGATCGCGCCGGTGACGATCTGGATCGCCAGGGCCGGCCCGGCGATCAGCAGCATCACGCGCAGCGACCGTGCGAGCGTGCGCTCCGATGCGAGCAACCGCTCCGGGTCGAGGTCGGTGGCCGGTGCCGCGACGGCGGGCCGGTCGGTGTAGGCGGTGTGGGCGGTCCAGGCCGAGCCGTCCCAGTAGCGCAGGCCGGGCGATCCCGCCGGGTCCGGGTACCAGGCCGCGGGCGGCAGGCCGGTCGGCGCACCCGGGTCGGTGCCGGTCGGCGCAGCGGTCGTCGGGGTCGGGGCCCCCGGTCCGGGCCGGGTCTCCCGACTCCAGGCCGTGCCGTCGAAGCGGCGCTCGCCGTCGGTGCCCCAGGGGTCGGGGTACCAGCCGGGCTCGGTGGGGGTCGCAGGCATGCGGGCCACCGTAGCCCCGGCGCCGGAGCGTTCCGTCCGGACCCGTTCGGATTCCGGGAGTGATCACTCCTACGATCGGAGCGTGCAGTCCATGAGCGAGCCCACCACGAGCGCCGCCCCGGCCCCCGGGCCCGCGAACCGCTGGCGGATCGACGAGGTCGCGGACCGCCTCGAGCTGTCCGTGGACACCATCCGCTTCTACCAGAAGCGTCGGCTCGTCCCGCCACCGGTCCGCGAGGGCCGCATCGCCTGGTACGGGCCCGAGCACGTCGAGCGGCTCGTGCGCATCCGTGAGCTGCAGGGTGACGGCTTCAGCCTCGCGGTCATCCGCCGCCTCGTCGACGGCGAACTCGACGCGGCCGACGCGCCCCTCGCCGCGGCGGTCGCCGACGTCCGCGACGACGATGGCTCCGGACCCGAGGAGTTCCTGGACCTCGCCGAACTCGCCGCACGATCCGGCGTGCCGCTCCCGCTCGTCGAGGCGGTCGAGCGCGAAGGGCTGCTCGTCCCCCGGCTCCACGACGGCGTGCCCCGCTACACGAACGCGGACGTCGAGATCGTCGCCGCGGGGTTGCGCCTGCTCGAGGCCGGCTTCCCGCTCCCCGACCTGCTCGCCCTCGCCCGCGACCACCACGGCGCCACACGCGACATCGCCCAGAGCGCGGTCACGATGTTCGACGAGCACGTGCGCGCACCACTGCGCGACTCGGACCTCGACGCCGACGCACGCGCCGAGCAGCTCGTCGACGCGTTCCGGGTGCTGCTCCCGGCGGTGACCGCACTCGTGGCCCACCACTTCCGCCGCACGCTGCTCCAGGTCGCCCAGGAGCACCTCGAGGCGGTCGGCGAGCCGGCCGAGCTCGCCGCTGCGGGCGAGGAGGCGGCGCGGGCGTTCGAGCAGGGGTGGCGGCCGTGAGCGTCCTGCCCGCCCCCGAGCAGAAGGCGGCCACCGTCGAGGCCATGTTCGACCGGGTCGCACCCTCGTACGAGCGGCTCAACCGCTACATCTCGGGCGGCCAGGACCGGCGCTGGCGGGAACGCCTGGTCCGCGACCTCGCCCTGCCGAGCGGTTCCCGGATCCTCGACCTCGCGTGCGGCACGGGCGACCTGTGCCGGGACCTCGAGCGGATCGCGGGCCACCGACCCATCGGCATCGACTTCTCCGCGGGCATGCTCGCCCACGCGCACACCGACGCGCCCCTCGTACGCGGTGACGCCCTGTGCCTGCCCACCCCGGACGACGCGGCCGACGGCGTGACCTGCGGGTTCGCGCTGCGCAACTTCACCTCGCTCCCCGAGTTCTTCGCCGAGTGCGCGCGGGTGCTGCGGCCCGGGGGTCGATTCGCCTTCCTCGATCCGGCCCGGCCGCGCTTCGCCCCGTTCCGGCTCGGCAACGAGATCTGGTTCCACCGGATCGTGCCGCGCATCGGCGCGGCCCTCGGCGACGCCGAGGCGTACCGGTACCTGCCGGCCTCCACCGCGTACCTCCCCGAACCCGCGGAGATGCTCGCCATGCTGCGCCGCGCCGGCTTCATCGACCTGCGCCGGGTCACCCTCATGCTCGGTGCGGTGCAGCTCATCACCGGGACCCGCCCATGAGCACGGCATCCGAACTCGGGCTCGTGGCGCGCACCCGCGCGGCGGGGATCACCGGTGATCTGCTCGACGCGGTCGGCCCCGAGGACTTCGTGTGGTGCCACGACGGTGCGACCTTCGTCGCCCGGGGTGCGGCCGCGGTGCTGCGGGCCGAGGACGTCGAGGCGTTCCTCGCCACGGTGGCGGTCGACGACGAGGTCGGCGAGCCCGGGACCGGGGCGATCGCCGTCGGTGCCCTGCCCTTCGATCCGTCCGAGCCGGCCACGCTCGTGGTGCCGGCCCGGGTCACCGGACGCACCGCGGCGGGGCGGACCTGGATCACCGAGATCGCACCCGTGCGGCCCGTGCGGCCCATGCCCTCGCCGGTTCCGGGCCGCATCGAGCGGGTCGGCGGCACGACGCGCCAGGAATGGGACGCCGCCGTCGGCACCGCGCTCGCCGCCATCGATCGCGGCACCGTGGGCAAGGTCGTCCTGGCGCGGGACCTCGTCGTCCGGGCCGACGCGCCCTTCGATCCGCGCACCGTCCTCGGCCGACTGCGGGAGCAGCAGCCCGGGTGCTTCGTCTACGCGCACCGCGGTCTCGTCGGGGCGAGCCCCGAGCTCCTCGTGCGCCGGCGTGGCCCGGTGGCGACCTCCACCCCGATGGCCGGCACCGCACGCGGCACCGACGCGGCGGCGATCCGAGCCCTCACCGACTCCACCAAGGACGCGCACGAGCACGCTCTCGTCGTCGAGGCGGTCGTCGAGGCGCTCGGCGACCACGCCGACACCGACCCCACCGTGTGCGGCCCGCTCGTGGTGGAGCTCCCCAATCTGGTGCACCTCGCCACGAACATCGAGGTCGCGCTGCGGCCCGGCGCACCGAGCGCGCTCGCGCTCGCCCGACGACTGCATCCCACACCGGCCGTGGGCGGCGCGCCCACCGCGGACGCACTCGAGCTCATCGCGGCGCTCGAGCCGCGTGGTCGCGACCGCTACGCCGGTCCGGTCGGGTGGGTGGACGCCCGGGGTGACGGCGAGTTCGCCATCGCGCTGCGCGGCGCGGTGCTCGACGGCGCCGAGGCCCGGTGCTTCGCCGGGTGCGGCATCGTGGCCGGGAGCGATCCGACGGCCGAGTGGGCGGAGGCCGAGCGGAAGTTCGGGCCGATCCTCGCCGCACTCGGCGGCGACTGACCCGGACCCGATCTCACCAGACGATCGGACCCGTCGCGGCCTCGGCCCGCCCCTCGGCGCGCACGCCCTTGACCACCATCTCCGGGGCGACCTCGTGCCACAGCGCCCGCAGCCGGTAGTGCGGGACCCGAGGGAACATGTGGTGCATCGCGTGGTGGTCGTGCCCGCGGATGAGCAGCCCCGAGCCCGGGAACACAGCGACCCGGGTATCGACGTACCGCCCGACCTCGCGCGCCGGGTGGTGCGGGAACCATGCGAACACGAGGATGAGCCACAGCCCCTGGATGCGGGCGGGCAGGTACCAGAGGAGCAGCGCCGGCCATCCGTACCCGGTGAGGAACGCGACGACGAGCGCTGCGGTCGTGAGCACCCAGAAGCGCAGCTGCAACAGCCCCATGCGCCGGTTCCCCGCGTCGGCGGACAGCGCGCGTCGCACGCTCGTCGGCAGGAGCCGGCGGGCCGGCGGCACGAACGCGAACACGGGCAGGAGGGTCATGAGGGTGACCTGCGTGAGCCACTTCACGGGAACGTGGAGGAGCGGTCCCGCGGTGAACCGGTCGGGATCGCGGTCGGGGTCATTCGTGTAGGCGTGGTGGCGCAGGTGCGAGGCCCGGTGCGCGGCGTACGAGAAGCCCACCGGGATCGAGCAGAGCATGCCGATCACGTCGTCGAGCCGGCGCTGGCCCTTCGGTCGACCCGAGACGTTGCCGTGCGCCGCCTCGTGCATCGGCATGTAGAAGGTCGACGCGACGATCGAGTTGATGACGAGCCCGAGCCACAACGGGATGGCCCCGGTCGTCCCGAGCACGATCACCGCGATCCACACCGCCGCGGACACCAGGAACTCGACCACGATGCGGACCTGGAGCCCGCCCGTGAACCTCGCAGCGATCGTCCGCTCATCGGTGGGGATGCCCGCCTCGATGTCGGGCGTCGCATCCACGGTGGGCTCTGTCGGCACGGCGTGCTCCTGGGCTGGACGGTTCCGGCAGTCTGGCTGCCAATACCTGTGAGCGTCAATCACCGGACCGTGCGGAGCGCGCGGCCGAGTCCGCGGCGAACGCGGCGCGGTGGCCGGCGACGTTCGCGTGGCGATCGGTGCGCACGACCACCACCTGCACACCCCCGGCGTCGGCCGCGGCCCGCACCGCCATGCCGACGGCGTCAGGTGCGACCACCTCGAGCACCGTGATGCCGTGCAACGAGGCCAGCGCACCCACGTCGACCGACTGCGGCGTACCGAACAGGGTCTCGAAGTGCTCAGGGAGATCGGCCTGCGGCAGGAAGGAGAAGATCGCACCGCCGCGGTTGTCGACCACCACGATCGTGAGGTCGATGCCGCGCTCGACCGCACCGAGCAGGCCGTTGGCGTCGTGCAGGAAGCACAGGTCGCCGACGAGGGCCACGGTCGGCGTCGCGGCACCGAGTGCGAACCCGACCGCGGTCGACGTGAATCCGTCGATGCCGTTGGTGCCGCGGTTGGCGACGAACTCGATGTCGTCGCGGGCGGCGGCGAAGGTCTCGACGTCCCGCACCGGCATGCTCGAGGCCACGATGAGCGTGCCGCCCACGGGGATCGCGGCGACGGTGTCGCGGGCCACGCGCGGGTCGGTGAGCACGTCGAGCCCGTCGAGGTGGGCGTCGATCGCGGCGCGGGCGCGCGCGTCGGCGTCGCGCCAGGCGGCGCCCCACGCGGCATCGCGTTCGGTGTCGTCGAGGCGCTCGACGAGGGCGCGCACCGTGGACTCGGCCGGCACCACGAGCACCTCGGTGTTCGTGCGGGCGGGATCGATCCACCGGGCGGCGGGGTCGAGGGCGAGGACCTCCGGGACGCCGGCCAACCACTGACCGAGCACCTTGCCGCTCGGCAGCGCGCCGAGGCGCAGCACGAACGCCGGGAGCATGGCCTCGGCGAACGCCGGGTCGCGCAGCAGCGCGTCGTAGGTGTCGACGGCGTACGGCGGCCGGCGGAGGTTCGAGATCGGATCGGCGAGGACGGGCCAACCCGTCGCGGCCGCCAGCGCTCCGAGAGTCGCCGGCTCCACCTCGCTGCCCCAGCCCGCGACGATGAGCCCCCGCTGGTGGGCACGGCACGCGGCGGCGAGCACGCCGACCGCCACGCCCGACAGCCCCGGCTCGGCGCCGGGCGGGTCGAGCCACGGTGCACCGTCGGGACGGCCGGGAGCGTCGACGAGCGGCGCGCCGGTCGGCACGAGCGGTTCCCGGAAGCACAGGTTGAGGTGCACGGGACCCGCGACCGGACCGAGTGCGCGCAGCACGCTCGTCGCAGCGAGATCGCGCCACGCGCCGCCCGCACCCGGGACGTCCTCGGGCGGCGCCACGTCCACCGCCCAGCGCACCGCGGTGGTGTACAGCCCGACCTGATCGATGGTCTGGGCCGCGCCCGTGCCGCGGACCTCCGGCGGCCGGTCCGCGGTCGCCACGATGAGCGGCACTCCACCGTGGAACGCCTCGGTGACCGCCGGGTGGAAGTTCGCGGCGGCCGATCCGGAGGTGCAGAGCACGACCGCGGGCCGTCCGGTCGCCCGGCCCAGCCCGAGGGCCATGAAGGCTGCCGACCGCTCGTCGAGGTGCACGTGGACCCGGATCCGCTCGTCGCCGGCCAGGGCGAGGGCGAGTGGCGCCGAGCGGGACCCGGGGGCGACGACCGCGTCGGTGACCCCACCGCGCACCCACTCATCCACGAGGGTGCGCGCGAAGGCCGTCGTTGCGTCGGTCGCGTCGCGGCTCATGCGAGGATGCCCCCGTGCGTCTCGTGGCGGTCCCGGGCTTCACCCAGTCGGCGTCGGCCTGGCGCGGCGTCGCCGCCGCCGCCCCCGACCTCGACATCGTCGCGCTCGAGGTGCCCAGTGCCCCAACCTTCGCCGACACGGCCGTCGCCATCGCCGAGGCGGGCGGGGAGGCGGTCTACATCGGGTACTCGATGGGGGGCCGGCTCTGCCTCGAGGTGGCGGTGCAGCGGCCCGAGCTCGTCGAGGGCCTCGTGCTCGTGAGCGCGACCGCCGGGATCGCCGACGACGCCGAACGGGCGGCCCGGCTCGCGGCCGACCGTGCCCTCGCCGACCACGTGCGGGACGTGGGCGTGGAGACCTTCCTCGCCGAGTGGCTCGCCCAGCCGATGTTCGCGACCCTGCCGGTGGACGCGGCCCAGATCGCCGAACGCGCCGCGGCCCATACGGTGGACTCGATCGCGCACCAGCTCGTCGACCTCGGACAGGGCGCACAGGAACCGCACTGGGACGCGCTCGGCGACCTCGACGTCCCCGTGATGGTGCTCACCGGCGAACAGGACGCCAAGTACGACGCCATCGGGGACGCCATGTTCGAGGCGATCCCCGACTGCCTCCGGTTGCGACTGCCGGGCGGGCACGCGCTGCCGCTCGAGCAGCCCGCCGCGGTGGCGGCCGCGCTCACGACCTTCGTTCACGACCTCGCCCCGTAGGCGGCGAGCGCCGCGGCGCTCGGGACCACCGATCGGACGGGCACGTGGCCGTCGACGGGGAGGAGCGGCTCGTCGGTCACGTCGCCCGCGACCTCGCCGAGCGTGGCGAGGCCGCACGCGAACGGCAACTCGTCGAGCGCGGCGGCGAGCGCGACCCCGGCGGCGAGCCCGACCGAGGTCTCGAGCATCGAGGACACGACCGCGGGGAGCCCGGCCGCGGCCGCGACCTCGAGGGCGGGTCGGACGCCCCCGAGCGGCTGGACCTTGAGGACGACGAGGTCGGCGGCTCCGAGCGCCCGCACCCGCCGGGCGTCGTCGACCGACCGGACGCACTCGTCCGCCGCGATCGGCACGGCGGTGCGGCGACGGACCTCGGCGAGGTCGTCGATGGAGGTGACCGGCTGCTCGACGAACTCGAGGTGCAGGGGTTCGACGGCCCGCAGCACCTCGATCGCCGTCGGGACGTCCCAGGCCCCGTTCGCGTCGATGCGGATCGCCGGGCCGGGTCCGACCGCGTCGCGCAGCGCCCGGAGGCGACGGACGTCGACGTCGGGCGCCGCGCGTCCGACCTTCACCTTGATCGCCGGGAACCCGGCGAGCGCGGCCGGCTCGATCGGCGCGTCGGCGGCGAGGAACGCGTTGACGGGGACGACCGTGCGCCGCGGGGCCGGCCACCCGAGCGTGGCCGCCTCGAGCGCGGCCGCTCGGGCCCGGGCCGGATCGCACGGGTACCCCGCGAGCGGCGAGCACTCCCCCCACCCCGCGGGTCCCTCCACGAGCAGGACCTCCCGTTCGCCGATGCGGAGGCGGTGCTCGACCGTCACGAGGCGAACAACCCGATCGCGACGAGCGCACTGAGGACGAGTTCGAGCCGGACCGTCCCGACGAGCGCAGCGATGAGTCCCGGGGCGTCGGTGCGTGTGAGCATCGCACGGGCCGGTGGCACCGCGAGCGGTGCGGCGAGGAACCCGAGGGCGGCCGCCGGTGCGTCGACCGCGATCGGGACGAGCGCGACGAACGCTCCCGCGAGGCACCCGACGAACAGCCGTCGGGCCCGGGTCGCGCCGATCCGTACGGCGAGGGTGCGCTTCCCCGCGACGACGTCGGTCGCCACGTCGCGCACGTTGTTCGCGAGCAGGACGGCGCACGCCGGCAGGCCGGTGACGAGCGAGCCCCACCACGCCGCGGCCGGCACCCCCCGACCCTGCACGTAGGTGGTCCCGACCGTGGCCGCGAACCCGAAGCACGCGAGCACCATGACCTCGCCGAGGCCCGCGTAGCCGTAGGGGCGGGGCCCGCCCGTGTAGAGGACGGCGGCGACGATGAGGACCGCGCCGAACGCGATGAGCCACGGGTTCACCGCGAGCGCGAGCACGAGGCCGACGGCCGCACCGACGAGCAGGCTCAGGCCGCCGGCGAGGCGGACCTGCGCCGGGGCCGCCAGTCCCGAGGCCGTGAGGCGCAACGGTCCGCGCCGCTCGGCGTCGGTGCCCCGCACCCCGTCGGAGTAGTCGTTCGCGTAGTTGACGCCGATCTGGAACGCGACGGCCACCACGAGCGCGCCCACCGCCCGCCACCAGATGATCGGACCCGTCGTGGCGGCGACCGCCGTGCCGACGAGCACCGGCGCGACCGCGGCACCGAGCGTGCGGGGTCGGGCCCCCTCGATCCACTGCGCCGGCGTCGCCACGTCGAAGTCCTCCGGGTCGCCCCCGCCGGACCGGCTCGCGTGTCGCCGTCGGGGTTCGAAGCGCCCCGGGCGCCGGGACGTTCCGGCGGGCGGGGACCGAGCGTTACGGTACCGGGTGATGCGGACCGGCGCCGATTCCTCGCTCCTCGCGGTGGTGCTCCCACCGTCGGCCGCGGCCGACGCCGTGCG
>JBJTOY010000088.1:0-11467 GCA_046074845.1 Actinomycetes bacterium
GGCAGGGCGAGCCAGGTGATGCCCTTGTGCTTCGGCGCGTCGGGGTCGGTCCGCACGAGCAGTTCGCCGTAGTCGCCGATCTGTCCGAACGAGCACCAGATCTTCTGGCCCGTCACGACGTAGTGGTCGCCGTCCCGCACCGCCTTGGTGCGCAGCGACGCGAGATCGGATCCGGCCTGCGGCTCGCTGAACCCCTGGCACCACACCTCGTCGCCCCGGAGGATGCGCGGGAGGTGGGCCGCCTTCTGCTCGTCGGTGCCCTCGGCGATGATCGTCGGCCCCGCGTGGAGGAGTCCGACGAAGTTCACGCCGACGTACGGTGCGCGTGCCCGCGTGGTCTCCTCGAGGAACACGAGGTGCTGGCTGGGCGTCGCGCCCTGCCCGCCGTACTCCTCGGGCCAGTTGATGCCCGCGTACCCGGCGTCGAACAGGCGCCGCTGCCAGTCGGTGTCCCACACCCGGCGGGCCCGCCAATCGTCGCGGGAGGGCTGCGGGGCGAGGTTCGGGAGTTCGGCGGCCAGCCACTCGCGCAGGCCGGCGCGGAACGCCTCGTCGGTGTCGGAGTATCGGAGGTCCATCAGCGCCGCAGTCTACGGATGGGTGCGGTTCACGCCGCACCCGACGAACGGTCCACGAGTCCGTCGCGCAACCGGGCCACGCCGTCGGCACCGATCCCGGCGCCGACGAGGTACTCGGCGCTGTTCCCCCAGGTCTCGTCGATGCCCTGCATGGTCAGCGCGATGTTCTCGGCGGTAGGGAACAGCGTCTGGACCTCGATCTCGGGGTCCTTCGCCCGGGTCTCGGCGTGCGTCCGATGGCGCTCGATCATCGTGTCCATGCGACCGTTCGTGAGCAGGAAGTCGTCGATCACGAGTTCGCGGTCGACCCCGCAGGTCTCGAGGATCAGCGCGCCGATGAGGCCGGTGCGGTCCTTGCCGGCGGCGCAGTGGAAGACCGCGGGCTGGTGCTCGGGATCGACCAGCGTCGCCACCGCCGCCCCGAACCGGCCCCGGAACCGCTCGAGCATGGAGAGGTAGATCCGATCCAGCGTGAGTCGGGCCGGATCCTCGATGTCGCGCTGCTCGCCCCGGGTCTCGTCGACGATCGGTGCGTGCACGATCTCGATCCCCACGACGCCGAGATCGGCCTGGCCGTGACGACCGATCTCAGGCGCGGACCGGAGGTCGACGACACGGCGCAGTCCGATCCCGTCCGTGAGGCGCTCGACGTCGCGCTCGGTGAGGAGCGCGAGCGAGTCGCTGCGGAACAGTCGACCCGTACGGACCCGCCCGCCGTCCGCCGTCGGCAGCCCACCGAGATCGCGGAAGTTCGACGGGCCCTCGAGGTCGACCCAACGGTGGGCGTGCACAGTGCCGTCAGACGATGTCGAGATCGAGCATGCGGATCGCGTTGCCCCGAATGATCTTGTACTGCAGCTCCGGCGTCAGGTGCCCCATGAGGTCGATCGCGACCTCCTTGGTGTTCGGCCAGGTCGAGTCGGTGTGCGGGTAGTCGGTCTCGAAGGTGACGTTGTCGATCCCGACCTTGTCGAGCGAGTCGATCCCGTGCCGGTCCCGGAAGAAGCAGGTGTAGATCTGCCGGTAGTAGTAGGTCGACGGCGGCTCCGGGATCGTGTCCTTCACCCCGGCCCACGCGCGGTGCTCGCTCCAGACGTCGTCCGCCCGCTCGAGGATGTAGGGCACCCAACCGATCTGGCCCTCGGAGTACGCCAGCTTCAACTCGGGGTACTTCACGAGCACGCCCGAGAACAGGAAGTCGGTCATCGAGGACATGGCGTTGCCGAACGACAGCGTCGCCTGGACCGCCGCCGGCGCGTCGGACGAGGTCGACGGCATCCGGGACGAGGACCCGATGTGCATGCACACGACCGTCTTCGTCTCCTGGCACGCCTCGAAGAACGGGTTCCACTCGCCCGAGTGGATGCTCGGCAGGCCGAGGTGCGGCGGGATCTCGCTGAAGCACACGGCGCGCGCCCCGCGCGCCGCGTTGCGTCGGACCTCGGCGGCCGCCAGTCCGGCGTCCCACAACGGGATGATCGGCAGCGGCACGAGCGCGCCGTTCGAGTCGCCGCACCACTCCTCGACCATCCAGTCGTTGTAGGCGTAGACGCAGGCCTCGGCGAGCTCGCGGTCCTTGGCCTCGAGGAACGTCTGACCACAGAAGCGCGGGAAGGTCGGGAACGAGAGCGACACGTCGACGTGGTTCATCGTGTTGTCCTCGACGCGGGCCTTCGGGTCGTAGCAACCCGGGCGCATCTCGTCGTACGTGATCGGCACGAGGCCCATCTCGTCACGGGGGAACCCGACCGCGGCCACGTGCCGCTTGTGCGGGTACATGCCGTCCTCGTAGAACCAGATGTCGCAGGGCGGCGCGTCGTCGTCGAGCTGGTACTCGTACTGGGTGCCGCCGAGGAACTTCAGGCCCGCGAGGCCGTGGCGCTCGATGCGCGGTCCGCGGGACCTGAAACGCTCGGGGAGCCAGGTCTGCCAGAGGTGCGGCGGCTCGACCACGTGGTCGTCGACCGAGACGATCATCGGGATCTCGGTCGTGAGGGTCGGAGTCGGCTCCGGGGCGGTCGTGGTCATGGTTCCTCCGCGGTCTTCTGACGGACCGTCAGATTACGTCCCGCCGCCGCCGGACGGGGAACGGCGCCACCGGCGTCACCCGCAGGCCGCACCCTCCGGCGGCACTCTGAGGTCCACGAGGTAGTCCTCCACGAACGGATCGAGGCAGTCGTCGCCCTGCGGGTAGCCCGTGTGCTGGGCCCCCGGTGCGACGACGAGGTGTCCGACCCCGAGCTGGGCGGCGAGGCCCTGAGCCCACGACAGGGGCGTGACCGGATCGTTCCGGGTGCCGATCACCACGATCGGAGGAGCACCCGGGGCGGAGATCGCCGCCGGGGCGGCGAACACCGGCGGGGTCGGCCAGGTCGCGCAGGGGGTGCCGAGCCCCACGCTCGAGGCGCCGAACTCCGGTGCGGCCGCAGCCGCCCGTGCGGAGACGGCCTCAAGGTCCGCCGTCGTCCCGAGACGTGGCCCGTCGAGGCACGAGATCGCGAGGAACGCTCCCCACGACGGGTCGTAGCGCCCACCGTCCCGCCGCCCCACGTAGTCGTCGGACGCGGCCTGGATGATCGCAGGATCGTCGTCCTCGAGCGCCGCGAGTCCCTCGGCGAGCGTGCGGTATCCCCCCTCCCCGGAGTAGAGGAACGAACCGACACCGAGATCCATCTGGGTCGGCCCGAACCGTCGACCCTCGGCCCGGATCGGTGTCGTGTCGATCGCGGCCCTGAGCCGACCGTAGGCCGCTGCGCTGTCGCCACCGCCGTACCCACAGGTCCGTCGGGCGTCGCACCATGCGAAGAACCGGGCCAGCCCCGCGTCGAACCCCTGGGCCTGCTGGATGAGGGATGCCTCGGGGGGCACGGTCGGATCGACGGCGCCGTCGAGCACCATGGCCCGCACCCGACCGGGGTACCGGTTCGCGTACAGCGCCCCGAGCAACGTGCCGTAGGAGTACCCGAGGAAGTTGAGGCGTCGTTCGCCGAGCGCGATCCGGATCCGCTCCATGTCGCCGACCGTGTCCTGCGAGGACACGTGGTCGAGGAGCGCGCCCGACCGTCGGGCACACGCGCGCGCGAACCGCGCCGATGCCCGTTCGAGTTCGGTCCGCTCAGCAGCGTCGTCCGGTGCGGTGTCGGGTCGGAACAGGTAGTCGAGCTCGTCGCCGCAGTCGATCGCGGCCGACGAACCGGTACCGCGCGGATCCCACCCGACGAGGTCGAACGATCGTCGGACCCGGCGACCGAGCGCGGACGCGAGGTACCGGGTCGCGTCGATGCCCGAGGCACCCGGCCCGCCCGGGTTGATGAGCAGGACGCCCTTGCGGGCACGCTCCGAGGTCGCCTCGGCCCGGAAGAGCGCGAGGCGGATCGTGCGCCCACGGGGCTTCGCGGGGTCGAGCGGGACGGCCAGGGACCCGCACTCGCCACCCCGGCACGATCGCCACTCGATCGACGGCGCGGAACCTGCGGGCTCCGCCGCGACCGTGGTCCCGCAGCCCGAGGCACCCACGAGCAGTGCGACGCCGACGATCACGACGACGGGACGGCGGATCCGCATCGCTGCAATCTCCCACACCGGAGCCACCGGCGTGCGTCGCGGCGGGCGGTACGGTGCATCCATGGTCGAACCGCTCCTCATCGCCGGCGTCCGGCGGCCCGCCGCGTCGGGCCGCACCTTCGAGGTGACCGAGCCGGGCACCGGCGGATCGCTGGCCGAGGTCGCCGAGGCCGGCGCGGAGGACATCGATGCCGCGCTCGACGCCGCCACCCGCGCCTTCGCCGGCGCCTGGCCGCGCACCCCGGCGACCGAGCGGGGCCGCGTGCTGGCCCGGGTCGCCGCAGGCATCCGGGCCCGGTCCGAGGAGTTCGCCGCCATCGAGGCCCGCAACGCCGGCAAGCCCATCGGTGACGCCCGCTGGGAGGTCGAGGCGGCCGCCGGCACCTTCGAGTACTTCGGCGGTGCGGCCAACAAGCACCTCGGCGAGGTCGTCCCGGTGTCGGAGCCCGGCCTCGACGTCGTGCTGCGCGAACCCGTCGGCGTGTGCGCGCTGATCGTGCCGTGGAACTTCCCGTTGCTCATCACGTCGTGGAAGACCGCGCCGGCCCTCGCCGCCGGGAACCCGATCGTCATCAAGCCCGCATCCCTCACGCCGCTGACCGCGCTCCTCCTCGGTGAGGTCCTCGTCGACGCGGGCGTGCCCGGCGAGGCGGTGTCGGTCCTCCCGGGACCCGGTCGTTCCATCGGCGACGCGCTCACCGGCGACCCCCGGGTGGCCAAGATCTCGTTCACCGGCGAGACCACGACGGGTGCGCACATCCTCCGGGTGTCGAGCGACAACATCGCCCGCGTCTCACTCGAACTCGGCGGGAAGTCCGCGAGCGTCGTGTTCGCCGACGCCGACTGGGAACGGGCGGCCGACGAGACCACGATGGCAGTGTTCGGGAACACCGGCCAGGACTGCTGCGCCCGCAGCCGCATCCTCGTGCAGGCGTCGATCTACGACGACTTCGTGAACCGTTTCGCCGCTGCCACCCGCTCGATCACGATCGGCACGCCGCTCGACGAGGCCACGGAGATCGGTCCGATGATCTCGGCCCGTCAGCGCGAGATCTCGCGGGAGTACATCGATCTCGGCCTCGATGCCGGCGCCGAACTCGTGACCGGCGGCGAGGTGCCCGGGGGGTGCGACCCGAACGGCTTCTACCTCTCCCCCGCCGTGCTCGCCGGCGTCGACAACTCGATGCGGGTCGCGCGCGAGGAGATCTTCGGGCCCGTTGCGAGCATCATCCCGTTCCGCGACGAGGCTGAGGCGATCGAGATCGCCAACGACACGCCCTACGGCCTCTCCGGTTCGCTCTGGACCCGAGACCTCGGCCGAGGGATCCGGGTCGCACGCGCCATCCGGACCGGCGTCCTGAGCGTGAACTCGAACAAGAGCGTGCGCACCGAGACGCCGTTCGGCGGTTACAAGCACAGCGGCCTGGGCCGCGAACTCGGCCCCCACGCGATGGACCATTACACCGAGATCAAGAACGTCTTCTTCAGCTCCGAGTGACCACCCGACCGGCGTCCGGCCGCGACGATCAGTCGGCGAACGCGGCGCCGAGGTCGACGAGGAACGGCGCGACGTCGTCGGGACCGGCGAGGAATCGACCGAGCGCGACCGAGACCGTGGTCACGCCGAGCGCTCCGAGTTCGTCGGCCCGCCGTCGGGTCGCACCGAGGTCGACCCGGCCGTCGACGTCGAGTGCGACGGGGACACCCGCGCGCACACCGATCCCCGCCGGATCCCGGCCGATCTCCTCGCACGCGGTGCGCAGGTTCGCGATGCCCTCGACGAGCACCTCGTCGGGCATGACCCCGACCGGCAACCAGCCGTCGCCGACCGCGGCGATGCGTCGGGCGGTGCGGAGTGAGGCGTCGCCACCGAACCAGATCGGCAGGCGGCGCTGCACGGGCTGCGGCTCGCACCAGAGTTCGGCGAACGAGACGGTGTCCGAGGTGAACGACACCGGCGGCTCCTGCTCCCAGAGCGCCCGGCACGCCCGCACCTGGTCGTCCATCCGCGCGGTGCGCCCGACGAACGGCGCGCCCGGCTCGGTGAACTCCTCCCGTTGCCACCCGCTGCCGATGCCGAGGTCGACCCGACCGTGCGACAGCACGTCGAGGGTGGCGATCGACTTGGCGAGCAGCAGCGCGCCGCGCAGCGGACCCACGAGCACGCCGGTGCCGAGGCGGACCCGCTCGGTCACGGCGGCGATCGCCGACAGCGTCGCGATCGGCTCGAGCCATGGCTCCTCGGGCGGGTACGGGAACGTCGGCGCGAACGGGTAGCGGTCGGTGCGGGTGCCGATGGCGAGGTGATCCGGGAGCACGATCTGGTGCACCCCGGCGCCGTCGGCCACCCGAGCCGCGTCGACGACCCGGGCGAGGTCGGCCCCGAAGAGCCGCGAGAGTCCCGAGATCGTCACCGAGACCTGCACCGGGCCGTCCCCCACCGTCGTCCGCAGGCCCACCCGTGCGGGGCCCGCCCGTCGCCGTCGACCCGCATGGTCGCCTAGCGTGCGGCGGCGATCCTAGGAGGAACGACACGTGACCGGAACCGGCGGCCGACTCGACGGCAAGGTGGCACTCATCACGGGCGCCGGCAACGGCATGGGTCGCGAGGCGGGGGTGCTGTTCGCCCGGGAGGGTGCCCGGGTCGTCGCCGCGGACTGGAACCTGGACGGAGCACGCGAGACCGTGGCCCGCATCGAGGCCGAGGGCGGCGAGGCCCTCGCCGTGAAGGTCGATGTCGCCGATGAGGCCCAGGTCGAAACGATGATCGCCGCGACGGACACGCGCTTCGGCGCGCTCCACGTGCTCTACAACAACGCGGGCATCTTCCCCGCCGACGACGGCGGGCCGACCGAGACCCCGGTGGCGACCTGGGACCGCGTCATGGAGGTCAACCTCAAGGGCGTGTGGCTCGGTTGCCGCCACGGCATCCCGCTCATGCTCCGTTCGGGCGGCGGCTCGATCGTGAACGTGGCGTCCTTCGTCGCCCTCATGGGTGCGGCCACCTCGCAGATCGCCTACACCGCGAGCAAGGGCGGCGTGCTCTCCATGACCCGCGAGATCGCGGTCGAGTACGCCCGTCAGGGCATCCGGGCCAACTCCCTGTGCCCCGGCCCGATCGACACCCCGCTGCTGGCCGAGCTGCTCTCCGACCCCGAGCGCCGGGCCCGCCGCCTCGTCCACATCCCGATGGGCCGGCTCGGTCAGGCCGCCGAGCTCGCGAAGGCGGCGCTGTTCCTCGCCAGCGACGAGTCGTCGTTCATGACCGGATCGCAGCTCGTCGTCGACGGCGGCATCACCGCGGCGTACGTCACCCCCGAGTGACCGGCCCGTCGATCCCGACCCCGCACGAGGAGACCCGATGACCAAGGGCATGCTCACCCCCGACGAGATCCGCGCCGCCGTGGCCGACGGTTCGATCGACACCGTGCTCGTCGTGTTCCCCGACCTCCAGGGCCGCCTCATGGGCAAGCGCGTGGTCGGCGAGTACTTCGTCGACGAGGTCCTCCCGCCGGGCGGTGCGCTCGAGGCCTGCAACTACCTGCTCGCCCTCGACGTCGACATGACCCCGCTCCCCGGGTACCACTACGCGAACTGGGAGCAGGGGTACGGCGACTTCCGGATGCTCCCGGACCTCACCACACTGCGCCGCATCCCGTGGATCGAGCGGACGGCCCTCGTGATGTGCGACCTCGTCGACGAGGAGACCGGCGAACCGGTCGAGGTGTCGCCCCGTCAGATCCTCAAGCGCCAGATCGAACGCGCCGCCGCGCAGGGTTACCTGGTCAACATCGGCGCGGAGCTCGAGTTCTTCCTGTTCCGGGACTCCTACGAGGAGGCGGCCGACAAGAGCTACGTGGGCCTCGTCCCGCACTCGAACGTGATCGAGGACTACCACATCCTCCAGACGACCCGGGACGAGTACCTCATCCGCGAGATCCGCAACTCGATGAACGACGCCGGCATCGTGGTCGAGTTCTCGAAGGGCGAGGCCGGCAAGGGCCAGCACGAGATCAACCTGCGGTACGCCGACGCGCTGACGATGGCCGATCGCCACGCGATCTACAAGAACGGGGCCAAGGAGATCGCCGCGCTCGCGGGCCGCTCCATCACCTTCATGGCGAAGTACTCGATGGACGAGGTCGGTTCGTCCTGCCACCTCCACTCGAGCGTGTGGAGTGCGGACGGTTCGCAGTCCCTGATGTGGGACGCCGACGCGCCGGACCACATGAGCGACACCATGCGCGGCTGGCTCGGCGGCATCATCGCTACCGGCGCCGAGTTCGCGTGGCTGTTCGCCCCCTACGTGAACTCCTACAAGCGGTACCAGCCGGAGTCGTGGGCACCGACGGCGCTCGCCTGGGGTCGCGACAACCGCACCTGCGGCTACCGCCTCGTCGGGCACGGGCCGGCGTTCCGCATGGAATCCCGCGTGCCGGGCGCGGACGTCAACCCCTACCTCGCGTACGCGGCCACGATCGCGGCCGGCCTCCACGGCATCGAGCAGGGCGTCGACCCGGGCCCGGCGTTCTCGGGCAACGCGTACGCGGACGAGTCGCTCGCCCGAGTCCCGCACACCCTCGTCGACGCGATCGCCGCGCTCGAAGGTAGCGAAGCGGCCCGCACCGCGTTCGGCGACGAGGTGCACCACCACCTCGTGAACACGGCCCGGCAGGAGTGGAACTCGTTCAACCGCGTCGTCACCGACTGGGAACGGCGCCGCAACTTCGAGCAGATCTGATGCACGGGCCCACGGCCATCCGCCCACTGATCGCCGTCCCGGCCTACCCCGTCCGCAAGGGACGGGTCGAGGGCTGGGTGTACCCGGCCGCCGCGGTCCCGACCGCGTACCTCGAGTCCGTCGTGCGCGCCGGCGGCGAGCCCGCGATCCTGTTCCCACGTCCCGTCGACGACACCACCGCGGACGCCGTGCTCGCGGGCTGCGCGGGCCTGCTCCTGCTCGGGGGCGGCGACGTCGACCCCGCGCACTACGGCGAGGAGCCGCACCCGCGCACCTACGGAGTCTCCGCGGTGCGCGACGAGTTCGAGCTCGCACTCCTCGCCGCCGCCCGGCGATCCCGCATCCCCGTGTTCGGCATCTGCCGCGGCGCCCAGTTGCTCGCCGTCGCGTCGGGCACCACCCTCGACCAGCACATCTCGGACCGCCCTGACCTCGACGCCCACGGGCGTCCGGGGGTGGAGGACGGCGCCGAGGTCCACGACGTCGAGGTCCTCGCCGGCACCCACCTCGCCGAGATCCTCGGCGCGGGCACGGTGCGCGCGTCGTGCCACCACCACCAGGCGATCGCCGCGATCCCCGACGGCCTGCGCCTCAGCGCGGTCTCGCCCGACGGCATCGTCGAGGGCATCGAGACCACCGACGACCACTGGTGCCTCGCCGTCCAGTGGCACCCCGAGGACACCGCGGGCGAGGACCCCACCCAGCAGGCGCTCTTCGACGCGTTCGTGGCGGCCTGCCGGTGAGCACCATCCGGCGCGTCGCCGAGCCCGAGCTCATGGACACCCCGGAGCAGGTCGCGGCCTACGTCGCCGCTGACTTCTCGGTGCCGCACCAGGCCGTCGTCACCCGCTTCGACGCGCACTTCCCGGACTTCGTCGGCACGACCGTCCTCGACCTCGGATGCGGCTCGGGCGACGTGACCGCGCGCTTCGCCCTCGCCCACCCCGAGTGCCGCGTCGTCGGGGTCGACGCGGGCCCGACCATGCTCGCCGCGGCCCGCGACCACTTCGCCGATCTCGGCATCGCCGATCGCATCGACCTGCTCGAGCGCCACCTGCCCGATCCGGGCATCGCCGACGCCGGTCCGTTCTGCGCCGTCATCAGCAACTCCCTGCTCCACCACCTCGACGATCCGATGACCATCTGGGCCTCGGTCGCCCTCGGTCGCCCGGGTGCCGCGGTCCTCGTCCAGGACCTCCGCCGACCCGAGGACGAGGAAGCGCTCGAGGAACTCGTGGCCGAGCACACCGTCGGCGCACACCCCGTGCTCGTCGAGGACTTCACGCACTCGTTGCGCGCGTCCTACACGGTCGCGGAGATCGAGGCACAGGTCGCGGCCGCCGGGCTCGACCTCACGGTCGACGCGATCGGCGACCGCCACGTCGTCGTGTGGGGGTCCCTCCCCGCCTGATCCGTGCCGGGACCGACGCGCCCGGACGCGTCGAGTGCGCCTACAGATCCGGACGCGCCGAGTGCCCCTACAGATCCGGACGCAGGAGTGCGTCCGTGCCCCCGTCGACGAACAGCAGGCTGCCGTGGATCCACGAAGCCGCGTCGGACAGCAGGAACTCGATCGGCGCCGCGACCTCGTCGGCCGCACCCGGGTGACCCAACGGGATCGGCACCATGTCCACCAGCGGGCCCAGGGTGGCATCCGCGCGTGACGCGTCGAGCAGCGCGCTCGCGAACGGTCCCGGCGCCACGCCGTTGAGACGGACCCCGGCCTCGCCCCACACGCTCACCCGCCGCCGCACCGCCCGGGCCACCGCGAGCTTCGACGACGCGTAGGCCGTGTTGCCGGGCACCTCGTCCGCGAGCGCACGGGCTGCTTCCTCATCGCCGCCGAGGCAGGCGTCGACCAGGTCCGCGCGCACCGTCGGGTCGAGGGTGATCGAGTTCGACGACACCGCGACCGCCGCGGCGCCCGGCCGTCCGGTGAGCGCGGGCAGGAGTCCGTCGAGCAACGCGAGCGCACCGAACGCGTTCACTGACACCACGAGGTCCGAGGGCAGGTGCGGGCCCACACCGGCGACCGACGCGAGGCCATCGAGCGCACCGTCGGACGCTTCGAGCACCGCCTCGACCGCGTCGCGTCGACCGTCCGGCGTCGAGAGGTCGGCGACGACCTCGGCGTCCCGCAGGTCGATCCCGATCACGCGGTCACCCGCGGCCTCGAGCCGCCGACGCACCGCGAGCCCGAGCCCCGATGCCGTCCCACTCACCGCGATCGCGCGCGCCATGGTTCCCCCTGGTGGTCGAGCGACCCGCAGGCCGCGGCTACTTCGTTGCGACCGGGGCGACGATGCCGCCGCAGCCGTTCGTGACCGGGATCGGCGTCGCCGAGAGCAGGAAGTCGTACTGGCCGTCGGCCGCGCAGTCGGCCGCGAGCGCGTCGAGGTCCCACTGCTGCCCCTGGGGCATCCCGACGTCGCGGAGCATGATGAGGTGCACCGGGAACAGGAACGGGTTCGCACCCGGGCACGGGTACGGCTCGAACACGTGCGTGTCGTTCGCGACGGCCGCGACGTCGTGCGCCTGGAGCCACTCGACCGCGTCGAGCCCGATCCCGGGCGAGATGTCGGCG
>JBJTOY010000089.1:0-7067 GCA_046074845.1 Actinomycetes bacterium
AGCGCGAGGGCGGCCACGAGGCCCGCAGCGATGGACGAGGCGATGCGACGACGGGGCATGGTTCCTCCAGGTGGCGGTCGGGTTCCGCACGCCGCCGGTCGGGCCGGGCCGCCGCCGTGCGGTTCCGACCCTAAGGGCATCATCTCTACTTGTTAAGTAGGGATTATGGATATAGTGCCGAATACCCAGGCGGAGGGCCCCGGGCACCCGATCGGTACGGTGGACACCCCATGCGCCTCGCCCTGCGGGAGATCCGCCGGTCCAAGGTGCGCTTCATCCTGCTGACCGCGGCGATCGGGCTCCTCGTGTTCCTCGCGTTCTTCATGCAGACGCTGCTCGTGAACCTCCTCGGGTTCTTCACCGGCGCGCTCGAGCACCAGTCCGCGACCGTGGTCGTCTACGGGAAGGACGCCCGCCGCTCACTCGAGGGGTCCAACGTGACGATGGACCAGGTCGACGCCGTCGCGCGGGTGCGCGGGGTCGGGAGTGCCGGACCGCTCGGCGAGCGCACCCTCACGGTGCGCGCCGACGGGGCCGACGTCGACGCGGTGCTCTTCGGGTACCGACTCGATCGACCCGGTGCTCCCACCCTCATGGCCTCGGGTCGCAGACCCCTGCGGGCCGACGAGGGCGTCGGCTCCTCCATCGACGCCGATCAGGGTTTCGGGCTCGGCGACACCGTCGAGGTGCTCCCGGGGGTGGGGACCGCCGACCTCCCGCTCCCCATCCGCATCACCGGCACGGCCGACGAGAGCCGGTTCAGCGTCCTCCCGACCGTCTTCGTGCCGTGGGACACCTACGTCGCCGCGGTGAGCCTCGCCAACCCGGCCGCCCCCGAGGTCCGACCCTCGGCGGTGGCCGTCATCCCGGCGCCCGGGGTGAGCGCCTCGGCGCTGGCCGCCCGCATCGACCGTGAGGTGCCCGGGGTCGAGGCCCTCACCCGCGAGCAGGCGGTGGCGGACGCGCCCGGGGTCTCCAGCGTGTCGCAGTCGTTCTCGCTCATCATCGGGCTCACCTACATCGTCATCACGATCGTCATCGGCTTCTTCTTCGTCATCCTCACGGTCCAGAAGGCCGCCTCCCTCACGCTCCTGCGTGCGATCGGCGCCGACGCGCGCACGCTCATCGGCGCGCTGTGCGTGCAGGTGCTCCTCGTGGTCGGGCTCGCCATGGCGATCGGCGCGGGCATCCTCATGCTCGCCGCGCTCGGCTCGAGCCCCGTGTTCCCGATCCGGGCCGAACCCGGCCTCATCGGTCGGGTCGGCACGACCATCCTCGGGCTCGCGCTCGTCGCCGCCCTCGTAGCGGCCCGCCGCATCGCCCGCATCGAACCGGTCGACGCGGTGAACCGTCCGAGCCTCGGCGGGCTGACGTGAGGCTGGCCCTGCGCGAGATGCTGCGCCGGCCCGGCCGCTTCGCGGTCGCCGTGGGCATGCTCACCCTCCTCGCCGTCCTCCTCCTGCTGCTCGGCGGGCTGCTCGACGGCCTGGCCACCGGCAGCACGGGCGCCGTGCGGGCCCAGGAGGGTCAGCTCCTCACCTTCTCGGCCACGTCACGGGACTCCTTCGTGCGGTCCCAGATCGGCACCGACACCCGGGCCGAGGTCGACGCGGTCCCGGGCGTCCGGTCCACCTCCGGCCTCGGGGTCACCCTCGTCGGCGCCCGGATCGAGGGGCGCGAGGAGTTCGAGAACGCCGCGGTCTGGGGTTACGAGGGCGGGGTGCGCGGCGTGCCCGCACCACCGCCCGCCGGCCAGGCCTGGGTCGATCGCCGACTCGAGGCCGCGGGCGCACGGGTCGGCGGGACGCTGCGCCTCGGTCCGACCGGCGTACCGGTGCGGATCCGGGGGTTCGTCGACGACACCTCCTACCTGCTGCAGGCCGGCGTGTGGGTGACCCCGTCCGAGTGGCGCCGGGTGACCGCGACCGTGCGACCCGATCGCATCCTGCCGCCGGGCTCGTACCAGGTGCTCTCGGTCGACGTCGCGTCGGGAGCGGATCCGGCACGTGTGGCCACCGCCATCGACCGGGCGACCCGGGTCGACGGGGCCGACACCACCTCCACGCTCACGAAGCAGGCCGCCATCGACGCGATCCCGGGCGTGACGAGCCAGCGCAGCACGTTCACCTCCATCATCAACACGACCCTGCTCGTGGCCGCGGTGGTGGTCGCCCTGTTCTTCGCCCTCCTCACCCTCGAGCGCACTGCGCTCTACGGCGTGCTCAAGGCGATCGGCGCGTCGTCAACCCAGATCGTGCGCGGGCTGTTCGCCCAGGCGGTCGTGGTGGCGGCGGTCGCCCTCGTCATCGCCGAGGTCCTCACCGTCGGCCTCGGCGCGGTGATCCCGCGCGAGGTGCCCCTGCTCCTCGAACCGAGCCGCGCCGTCACGAGCGCGGTCAGCGTGATCGTCGCCGCCCTCGCGGGCAGCGCGATCTCGGTCCGCCGCATCATCCGCATCGACCCGGCCACCGCCATCGGCGGCGGGGCCTGACCCGGGAGCCGACCATGGCCGCACTCGAACTCACCGACGTCCGCAAGGTCTACGGGACCGGCGACAACGAGACCGTCGCGCTCGACCATGCCGACCTCACGGTGGGCGACACCGAGATCGTGACCCTGCTCGGACCGTCGGGCAGCGGCAAGACCACATTGCTCTCGATCGCCGGGGGCCTGCTCTCCCCCACCTCGGGCTCGGTGCGGGTGGGGGGCGTGGACATCGCCGGCCACTCGAAGCGTCAGCTCACCGCGTTCCGCCGCGAGCAGGTGGGCTTCGTGTTCCAGCAGGTGAACCTCGTGCCGTTCCTCACGGCCCGCGAGAACCTGCTCATCGTGGCGGAGTTGGCCCACGACACGAAGGACGCGACGGCCCACGCGGATCGCCTCATCGAGGAACTGGGCCTCGCCCACCGGCGGAACGCGCTCCCCGGCACGATGTCGGGCGGCGAGCGCCAACGGGTCGCGGTCGGCCGGGCGCTCATGAACAGCCCGAAGCTCGTGCTCGTCGACGAACCGACCTCGGCCCTCGACTCGAGGTTGGGCGCCCAGGTCATGGACCTCATCGTCGGCGAGGTGCGCAGCCGCAGCACGGCGGCGGTGATCGTCACCCACGATCGACGGATCACCTCGTATGCCGACCGCACGGTCGAGATCACCGACGGCCGCCTCGCCGCCGGCGCCGTCCCCGCCTGACCCGACCCCGCCCGATACGACGCCGATACGACGGTGCCCCGGACCGGGGTCCGGGGCACGACGTCGACGTTCGGATCGGACCGATGCGGTCCGGGGCGGGTCAGCCGCCGGAGATGTCCTGCGGGCGGGCCTTGCCGGCCCCGATCCACGGCATCATCGCCCTGAGCTCGGCGCCCACCCCCTCAATCTGGTGCTGGGCGCCGCGGCGGGCGAGGGCCCGGAAGTGCGGACGACCGGCCTGGTTCTCGAGGATCCACTCCCGGGCGAACGCGCCGGACTGGATCTCGTCGAGCACACGCTTCATCTCGGCCTTCGTCTCGGCGGTGACGATGCGCGGACCCCGGGTGAGGTCGCCGTACTCGGCGGTGTCCGAGATCGAGTAGCGCATGTTCGCGATGCCGCCCTCGTAGATGAGGTCGACGATGAGCTTCACCTCGTGGAGGGTCTCGAAGTACGCGGACTCGGGCTGGTAGCCGGCCTCCACGAGCGTCTCGAAGCCCGCCATGATGAGCGCGGTGAGTCCGCCGCAGAGGACCACCTGCTCACCGAACAGGTCGGTCTCGGTCTCCTCCTCGAAGGTCGTGTCGAGCACGCCCGCACGGGCGGACCCGATGGCGCGGGCGTAGGCGAGCGCCGTGCCCTTGGCCTTGCCGGTCTCATCCGCGTGCACCGCCACGAGCCCGGGGACGCCACCGCCCTCCTCGAAGGTGCGGCGCACGAGGTGGCCGGGACCCTTCGGGGCGATCATCCAGACGTCGACGCCCTTCGGCGGCTTGATGCACCCGAAGTGGATGTTGAAGCCGTGCGCGAACGCGAGGGAGTCGCGCTCGCTGAGGTTCGGGAGGATGTCCTCCTCGTACACCCGGGCCTGCTCGGTGTCGGGGAGGAGCACCATGATGATGTCCGCCTCCTTGACCGCCTCGGCGATGTTGAGGACCCGCAGGCCCTCGGCCTCGGCCTTGGCGCGGCTCGACGAGCCCTCACGCAGACCGATGCGGACGTCCACACCCGAGTCGCGCAGGTTGAGTGCGTGGGCGTGACCCTGGGAGCCGTAGCCGAGGATGGCGACCTTGCGGTTCTCGATGAGACCGGCGTCGACGTCGGCGTCGTAGTAGATCGTTGCGGGCATCTCGAAGGTGTCTCCTGGTACGGGCGCGACCCACGTTCGGGGGCGCGTGCGGGAGTGGACGTTAGGCGAGGCGGGCGGCGGGGCGCCCCTCCGGGCGGGTCCCGGCGGGACCGCTCAGGCCGAGTGGGGCTTGACCGCCTTGAGCGGACGGGATCCGCGCACGAGCCGGGGCAGCGCGATCCGCCCGGTGCGCTGGAGCTCCACGATGCCGTGGGGCGTGAGCAGGTCGGTGATCGCGTCGAGGCTGTCCGGCGTCCCGGCGACCATGAGCGTGAGCGAGGTCGCCCCCACGTCGATGACCTGCCCGTCGAAGATCCCCACGAGGTCGACCACGTGCGACCGCTGGTCGGCGGCCGCCTTGACGGTCGCCAGCATGAGCTCGCGCTCGACCGCGTCCGAAGCTGCGAGTTCGCGGATCTCGATCACCGGGATCAACTTGTTGAGCTGCTTGGTGACCTGCTCGATGGGCGCGGAGTCGCCGTCGACCACGACGGTCATGCGCGAGTAGCGGTCGTCCTCGGTCGGGCTCACAGCGAGCGAGAAGATGTTGTAGCCGCGGCGCGTGAAGAGCCCGCTGACGCGCGAGAGCACGCCCGCCTTGTTCTCCACGAGCACGGAGAGGATGTGGTGCTCGGCCGCCATCACTGCGCCCCGTTCTTCTCGGCCACGATGACGTCGTCGTTCGAGGCGCCGGCGGGCACCATCGGGAAGACCTTCTCGCGGTAGTCGGTCCGGAAGTCGATCACGACCGGACGGTCGTCGATCGCGTTCGCCTTCTCGATCGTGGGCTGGACGTCCTCGGGCGAGTCGACACGGAACGCCACGCAACCCATCGCCTCGGCCCACTTCACGTAGTCCGGCACGTCGGGCGTGAGGTACACCTCGCTGTAGCGCTCCTCGTAGAACATCTCCTGCCACTGGCGCACCATGCCGAGGTAGGAGTTGTTGAGGATCGCGACCTTGATCGGGATCTGCTCCACGCTCGCGGTCACGAGCTCCTGGGCCGTCATCTGGAAGCAGCCGTCACCGTCGATCGACCACACGGTGCGCTCGGGCTTACCGACCTTGGCCCCGATGGCCGCCGGGATCGAGAAACCCATCGTGCCGAGACCGCCGGAGTTCACCCACGTGTACGGGTGGTCGAACTTCCAGTGCTGGCTCGCCCACATCTGGTGCTGGCCCACGCCGGAGGCCACGATCGTGTCGGCCGGCGACGCGTCCCGCAGCTGTTCGATCACGAACTGCGGCTTGAGCGGACCGTCCTCGGCCTGCTCGTAGGCGAGCGGGAAGTCCCGCTGCCACGAGCGGATCTCGGTCATCCACGGAGTGAGGTCGGGCCAGGTGCGCTTGTCGCGGTCGGCGCGCACTGCCTTGACCATCTCCTCGATGACGCGACGGCAGTCCCCCACGATTGGCACGTCGGGCCGACGCACCTTCCCGATCTCGGCCGGGTCGATGTCCACGTGGATCACCTTGGCGACCGGCGCGAAGGCGTCGACCTTGCCCGTCACCCGGTCGTCGAAGCGCGAGCCGAGCGCGATGAGCAGGTCCGCCTGCTGGAGCGCGGTGATCGCGGTGTAGTTGCCGTGCATGCCGGGCATGCCGAGCGCCAGCTCGTGGCGGTCCGGGAACGCGCCCCGGGCCATGAGCGTGGTGACCACCGGGATCCCGGTCATCTCGGCGAGCTCGCGCAGCGCCTCGGCGGCCCGCGCCTTGAGGATGCCGCCACCCGCGTAGATCACGGGGCGCTGGGCCTGACCCATGAGGCGCGCCGCCTCCTTGATCTGCTTCGCGTGGCCCTTCGTGGTGGGCTTGTACCCGGGCAGGTCGACCGATTCGGGCCAGTACCAGTCCATGGTCTGCTGGGCCACGTCCTTCGGCACGTCGACGAGCACCGGCCCGGGACGACCCGTGGTCGCGACGTGGAACGCCTCGCGGACGATCTCGGGGATGTCGGCCGCATCGGTCACGAGCCAGTTGTGCTTGGTCACCGGCATCGTGATGCCCACCGTGTCGCACTCCTGGAACGCGTCGGTGCCGATCACGGCGTACGGCACCTGCCCGGTGATCATCACGAGCGGCACGGAGTCCATGTAGGCGTCGCAGAGCGGGGTCACGACGTTCGTCGCGGCCGGACCGCTCGTCACCATCGCCACGCCGGGCCGCCCCGTGGCGTGCGCGTAGCCCTCGGCCATGTGGCCGGCACCCTGCTCGTGCCGCACGAGGATGTGGCGGATCGAGGAGTCGATGAGCGGGTCGTAGACGGGCAGGATCGCCCCGCCCGGCAGGCCGAAGAGCACGTCGGTGCCCTCCAGTTCGAGGCTCTTGATGAGGGCCTGGGCTCCGGTGAGCTTCATGGCTTCGCTCTCTCTCGTGGTGGTTCGGGGAAGGTGGTCGGTCGGGATCGGGACTCGGTGCCGCCGGGGCGGAACCTCGGGAAACACGACGCCCCTCGCACGAGCGAGGGGCGGGGGGAGCGCACGCGCGCCGAGACGGCGCGGGCGCTAGGGAACTACGAGGACGCGGGTCGTGGAACGCATCAGGCCCTTACTCTAGCCCCACGGGACACCCCTCGGGCAACCCCTCGGGCCCGGAACCCTCAGGCGGGGACCTCGGCGGGCGTCCGTCGCTCGAGCGGCACGAACCCCTCGGCGCTCGCCGCCGCCAGTCCGACGGGGGCGAAGTCCCCCGCGGATCGGTAGATGAGGTACCGGGGCACCCAGCGGGGCTGGAACTTGGCGTTGAACGA
>JBJTOY010000090.1:0-8279 GCA_046074845.1 Actinomycetes bacterium
CCTCGTCGGGATGGGCATCTCGATCGGCTCCGGGCTGCTGCTCGTGCCGGTGCAGCGACTGCTCGACGAATCGCCGTCGCAGGAGGTCGTCCGGATCATCGACCGGAGCGGCGGTGCGGCGGCGATCGCCGGGGCCCTCGCCGTCGCGATCGCCGCCCCGATCGGTGAGGAGCTCCTGTTCCGCGGCGCGCTGCTGCGGTCGTTGCAGCGTCGGTTCCGGCCCGCCGTCGCCATCGCGATCACCTCGGTGGTGTTCGCCGCCGTCCATCCACTGCTCGACCCGAGCGCCGTGCTCGCCCTCGTCCCACTCCTCGTCCTGTCGGTGTGCTGCGGGATCGTGGCGGTCCGTGGGGGCGACCTCTCCCGTTCCATCTGGCTCCACGTGGGCTTCAACACCATCACCGCGATCTGGCTCATCGCGAGTTGAGGCGGGTCCCGTGGGCCCTCCGGCCCGGATCCGGCCCCGGATCCGGTCGCCCCGGGCCCGATCCGGGCCGTCCCGGGGCCGCGCTCAAGGTCCAAGGGCCCAGGCGCCGATACAGGTCCCTGACCGTTGCATCGACGACGCTGGGAGACGAGATGCGCTGCACGCACTGTGGACACCACGACCTCATCGAGATCCGCATGGCGGTGGGGGGCGAGGACATCGCCTTCCGCCGGTGCGCCCGTTGCGACGCGCGGGCCTGGGTCGGGCACGAGGGGCCGGTCGCGTTGGGCCGGGTCCTCGACCTCGCCCGTCCCGTCCGGGCCCGCTGACGCCCCCACCGGGCCGTCCGCACCGTTCGAGCGTCGGCGCTCCGCTCCGCCGGGATCCGACGTGACGCGCGGCGCGAACCTCCCGTACCGGCCCACGGTGGAACAATGCCCGTCGTGACCACGACGTCCTCCGCCGAGGCGACCCGTTCCCCGGCCGGGGGACGTCGTCGCGACGCGTCCCGCATCGTCTCGGCCCTCGTCGTCGTGGCCTGCTGCCTCACGGTCCTCGCCGCGCTCCACCCCGAACTGCTGCTGCGCAACACGACGGCGAGCGGCGGCGACATGGGCGCCCACGTGTGGTTCCCGGCCTACCTCCGGGACCACCTCCTGCCGCAGTGGCGCATCGCCGGGTGGGCGCCGGACTGGTTCGCCGGGTTCCCGGCCGGGCAGTTCTACTTCCCGCTACCGGCGCTCGCGGTCGTGGTGGCGGACCTCGTGCTGCCCTACGACATCGCCTTCAAGCTCGTCACCGTGTCGGGCGTCGTGGCGATGCCCGCCGCGGCCTACGTGTTCGGGCGCGGCCTGCGGGCGCCGCGCCCGACGCCGGAGCTCCTCTCGATCGCGACGGTGCTGTTCCTCTTCTTCAAGGGCGCGACGGCGACCACGCCGCTGCTCCAGACGGTCGCCTTCAACCAGGGGATCATGGGCGGCACGCTGCGCAGCACCCTCGCCGGCGAGTTCTCGTTCTCCATCGCGCTCAGCCTCGCCCTGTGCTTCCTCGGGACGTTCGGCGCGGCGCTCGACCGTCGCATCCGTCCCTGGGTGCCGGCGGCCCTCCTCGCCGCCACCGTCCTGAGTCACCTCGTGGTCGGGATCTTCGCGATCGTCGGCGGGATCGCGGTGCTGCTCACGGCGACCCGACCGGTCCGACGCCTGCCGCTCGCCGCGGCGATCGGTGGGGTCGCCGCGGCCGTGACCGCGTGCTGGTCCCTGCCGCTGCTCACCTCGTTCTCGTACACCGCGAACATGCGCTACGAGAAGATCACCGAGTACACGACCTACCTGTTCCCGACGAACGGTGCGTGGGTCGGACCGTTCCCGCCATTCACGTGGTGGATGATGGGACTCGCCGCGATCGGCGCGGTGCTCGGCGTGGCACTGCGCCGCCGGGCGACGGTCGTGATCATGGTCACGACCACCGTGTTCGGGATCGTGTTCGTCCTCTGGCCCGAGCTCCACGCGTGGAACCTGCGGTTCCTGCCGTTCTGGTACTTCGGCCTGGGCCTGCTCGCGGCGACCGCGGTGGGCGAGGGCATCCGGTGGGCGTCGCTGCGGATCGCGCTCCGCATCGGTCGCGGCGAACCTGCCGACGTCCGACGCATCCTCATGTCGGCCACCCTCGTGGCCCTCACGGTGTTCTGCCTCGGCCGGGCCTTCTCGACCCGGGGCTTCATCGACTTCTGGGCCGAGTGGAACTACAGCGGCTACCAGGACGTGCGCGCCGAGGCCACCCGGCCGAAGGCGTGGCCGGAGTTCGAGGCGCTGATCGACGAGATGCGCGGGCTCCCGGCCGGCCGGGCGATCTGGGAGGGCGGCGGAGCGCTCGACAACTACGGCACACCGCTGGCGCTCGAGCTCCTGCCGTACTTCACCGACGGGCGCATCCAGTCGGTGGAGGGCCTCTACTTCGAGTCGGCGGCCACGACGCCGTACCACTTCATGGGGGTGAGCCCGATCTCCGGACCGGGCAACGCGTCGAACCCGGTGCGGGGACTGGACTACCGGCAGATCCAGGACTTCGACCTCGGCGTCCGCTGGATGCAGGTGATGGGGGAGGAGTACTACCTCGCGTGGTCCGAGGCGGCGAAGGCCGCCGCCGCGGCGGACGCCCGGCTCAGGCTCGTGGCGACCACCCCCGACACCGACGGCCGGGAACCGTTCGGGTGGAGCATCTACCGGGTGCGGGGGAGCCGGCTCGTCGAGGCGCTGGAGACCGAGCCGGTCGTGACCCGGGCGCGGGCGGGCACCCAGAACGAGTGCTTCGGGAGGCCGACGATCGAGGGCGTCCGGTCGCCGAAGCTCGGGGCCTGGGAGTGCATCTCGGTCGGCTGGTTCAACGACACGGACGCGATCGACCGGCCGCTCGCGGCGGACGGTCCGGCGTCCTGGGCCCGCGAGCCCGACGCGACGCGCGCCCGCACGGTGCGGCGGGAGTCACTGCCCGAGGCGCGCGTCACCGATGTGCGGCGCACCGACCACTCGATCTCGTTCCGCGTCTCCCGGGTCGGTGTCCCGATCATCGTGCGCGAGTCGTACTACCCGAACTGGCGCGTGCAGGGTGCCGAGGGACCGTTCCGCGTGACGCCGAACTTCATGGTCGTGGTCCCGACCTCGCGCGAGGTGACGCTGCAGTTCGAGCGCTCGGGCATGGAGTGGTTCGGCATCCTGGTGAGCCTCATCGGTCTCGCCGGCCTGGTCGTCCTCGGGCTCCGCTGGCCGCCGCTGGCTCGGTGGGGCGAGCCGCATCCGGTCGACCTCGCCGACGACGAGGTGCTCGCCGCGGCCTCCCGGCGCGACGGGATCGGTGGTCCCGCCCCGCCGGAGGACAGCGTCGAGGCGTTGGCCCGCGACCTCGAGGCAGCCGGGCACCCCGAACCGGCCGCCGAGGTGCGGGCGGCGCGCCGCGGCACCCGGGAGGAGGTCGCGGCCCGACTCGGTCCGGCGCTGCGGTCCGTCCTCGCGATCGACGGTCTCGATCCGGGCCTGACCGCCCGGGCCGCCTCGCTGCTGGCCGTGTTCGACGACGATGGGCCCGGCGGGACCGACGGGTAGGATCCTCCGTCCCGCCCGGCCCGGGCGGTCGAGGACCTCAAGGCGCCCCGTGCCCGACGCGCTCGACACCATCTTCAAGGCCTACGACGTCCGCGGCCTGTACCCGGAGGAGATCGACGAGTCGATCGCCCGTCGGATCGGGAACGCCTTCGTCCGGTTCACCGGCGCGTCGACGGTCGTGGTCGGCCACGACATGCGCCCGTCGTCGGTCCCGCTCTCCCGCGCCTTCATCGACGGGGCCGTCATGGCCGGCGCCGACGTCGTGGACATCGGCCTCTCGTCCACCGACATGGTGTACTTCGCGAGCGGGCTGCTCGATGCGCCGGCCGCCCAGTTCACGGCCAGCCACAATCCGGCCCAGTACAACGGCATCAAGATGTGCCGGGCCCAGGCCGCGCCGATCGGTGAGGCCACCGGTCTGCTCCAGATCAAGGAGGCGGTCGCCGCCGATCTGCTCGAGCGGGCCGAGGAGCCGGGGCGCGTCACCCAGCGCGGCCTGCTCGAGGAGTTCGCCGCCCACGTGCGGTCGTTCCTCGCCGACCCGGCCGCGCTGCGACCCCTGCGGGTCGTGGCCGACACCGCGAACGGGATGGGCGGGCTCGTGGTGCCGGCGGTGTTCGAGGCGCTCCCGTTCGACCTGACCGTCCTGTACCCGGAGCTCGACGGCACGTTCCCGAACCACCCGGCCGATCCGATCCAGCCGGAGAACCTCGTGGATCTGCAGCGGGCCGTCCTCGAGCACGGCGCCGACATCGGGTTGGCCTTCGACGGGGACGCCGACCGGGTGTTCCTCGTCGACGACCGGGCCGAGCCGGTCTCGGGCTCCCTCACCACCGCCCTCGTCGCCCACGGCATCCTCGAGCGCACGGGTCCCGGCGAGACGGTGGTCCACAACCTCATCTGCTCGAAGTCGGTCCCCGAGGTGGTGCGCGAGATGGGCGCCGAACCCGTGCGCACCCGGGTCGGGCACTCCTTCATCAAGCAGGTGATGGCCGAGACCGGCGCGGTGTTCGGCGGCGAGCACTCGGGCCACTACTACTTCCGCGACAACTGGCGCGCGGACTCCGGCCTCATCGCCGCGATGGTCGTGCTCGAGCAGCTGAGCCGCAGCACCGAGCCCCTGTCGGCCCTGCGGCGGCCGTTCGAGCGGTACGCGGCCTCCGGCGAGATCAACTCGACGGTCGCCGATCCGCATGCCGTGATCGACCGGATCGCGGCGGCCTACTCGGAGGCCGCCCAGGACCGTCTCGACGGGCTGACCGTCGACTGCGGGGACTGGTGGTTCAACCTCCGACCCAGCAACACCGAGCCCCTGCTGCGCCTCAACCTCGAGGCCGCCGACCCGGCGGCCTGTGCGGCCCGCACCGACGAGGTCCTCGCCCTCGTTCGGGGCGGGGCCTGACCGAACCCAAGGAGAACCCATGGCCCTCGATCCGAAACTCCTCGAGATCCTCGCGTGTCCCGAGGACAAGGGTCCGTTGCTGTACTTCGCCGATGAGGGTTCGCTCGTGAACCCGCGCCTCGCCCGGCGCTACGCGGTGCGGGAGGACATCCCGATCATGCTCATCGACGAGGCCGAGTCACTCGACGAGGCGGAACTGGCGCGCCTGGTCGCGAAGGCCGAGGCCGAGGGCATCCGCCCGACCTTCGAGGCCTGATGCTCGACTCGCTCGGCTTCGTCGAGGCGGTCAGCGGGCTGCCCGAGCAGCTCGCGGCGGCGCGCGCGTCCACGGCCGAGGCGCTGGCGGGCGTCGCCCTCCCGGGCGCCGGCGACCTCACGAGCATCGCGGTGCTCGGCATGGGTGGCAGCGGCATCTCGGGCGACGTGCTCGCGGCGGCCGCCTCGGGGGAGCTGTGCCTGCCCGTGGTGGTGCACAAGCAGATCCGCACGCCGGCCTACATCGGGCCCCGCACCCTGGTGTTCGCGGTCTCGTACTCGGGTGACACCGAGGAGACGGTGGCGATGACGCGGGGCGCCATCGAGGCCGGCGCCCGGGTCGTCACGGTGTCGAGCGGGGGCGAGCTCGCCCGGCTCGCGGCCGACGCCGGTGCGCTGCACGTGCCCTGTCCGCCCGGGTACATGCCCCGGGCTGCGATCGGCACCCTCATCGCGCCGATCCTCGGCACCCTCGGGGCGATCGGACTCCTCGCCGACACGGACGCCCGGATCGACGCTGCGGTCCAGGCGTTGGCGCGTCGGCGGGATGCGAGCACCCGCGACGTCGCCGCGCCGGCCAACCTCGCCCGTGAGGTCGCCCGCCGCATCGACGGCACGATCCCGCTCATCTACGGCGGTGGCGCGATCGGCGGCGTGGCCGCGATGCGCTGGAAGTGCGACATCAACGAGAACGCGAAGGCGCCCGCGTTCTGGGCGGCCTACCCGGAACTCGACCACAACGAGATCTGCGGATGGGGTCAGCACGGCGACGTCACCCGGCAGCTCATCTCGATCGTGGAGCTCCGCCACGACCACGAGCACGCCCGACTGGTGCCTCGCATCGATGCGACGCGCGACCTCATCGACGAGGCGGTCCACCAGGTGATCCCGGTCGCCGCAGCGGGGGAGGGTCGTCTGGCCCAGTTGCTCGACCTCATGTACCTCGGGGACTGGACCTCGGTGCACCTCGCGGCGGACCGTGGGGTCGATCCCGGGCCGATCGATGCGATCGCCACGCTGAAGGGAATCCTCGGCGCACCCGAGGGGTAATGTCGGGGTCCTGGTCGGGCCCCCACGTGGCTGTCACCCGGTGATCCGGGCCGACTCCATCCGAATCGCACGTCCGCATCCCCTGTCGGGGCCACGGCGCGTGCCCTTCCACATGGAGACAGCCACCATGACCATCACGGCACCCACCCGCGTGCTGCCCTCCGGCGACTTCAAGGTCGCCGATCTCCGGCTCGCCACCTTCGGTCGCAAGGAGATCGAACTGGCTGAGCACGAGATGCCCGGCCTCATCGCGCTCCGGGAGCGCTACGGGGCCGCGAAGCCCCTCGCCGGGGCCCGCATCACCGGCTCGCTGCACATGACCATCCAGACGGCCGTGCTCATCGAGACGCTCGTGGACCTCGGCGCCGAGGTGCGTTGGGCGTCCTGCAACATCTTCTCGACCCAGGACCACGCAGCCGCCGCCGTCGCGGTCGGTCGTGACGGCACCATCGACGCTCCCAGCGGCGTGCCGGTGTTCGCGTGGAAGGGCGAGACCCTCGAGGAGTACTGGTGGTGCACCGACCGTGCGCTGTCCTGGCCGGGGGGTACCGGCCCGAACATGCTCCTCGACGACGGCGGCGACGCGACCCTGTTGATCCACAAGGGCGTGGAGTTCGAGAAGGCCGGGAAGGTGCCGGACCCGTCGACCGCCGACAACGAGGAGTATGCGGTGATCCTCGGCCTACTCGGCCGGATCCTCGCCGAGGAGCCCCAGCGCTGGCACGCGGTCGCGGCCGAGGTCATCGGCGTGACCGAGGAGACCACCACCGGCGTCCACCGGCTGTACCAGATGATGGAGGCGGGCAAGCTCCTGTTCCCGGCCATCAACGTCAACGACTCCGTCACGAAGTCGAAGTTCGACAACCTCTACGGCTGCCGGCACTCGCTCGTCGACGGCATCGCCCGCGCCACCGACGTCATGCTCTCGGGCAAGGTCTGCGTCATCGCGGGCTACGGCGACGTGGGCAAGGGCTCGGCCCAGTCCCTCAAGGGCCAGGGCGCCCGGGTGGTCATCACCGAGATCGACCCGATCTGCGCGCTGCAGGCGGCGATGGAGGGCTACGAGGTCACGACGCTCGAGGACGTCGTCGAGACGGCCGACGTGTTCATCACGACGACCGGCAACTGCGACGTCATCACCGTCGAGCACATGGCGCGGATGAAGCACAACGCCATCGTCGGCAACATCGGGCACTTCGACACCGAGATCGACATGGCCGGTCTCGCGAAGTTCCCGGGCATCGAGCGCATCGTCATCAAGCCGCAGGTCGACGAGTGGAAGTTCCCGGACGGGCACTCGATCATCGTCCTCGCCGAGGGGCGTCTCCTCAACCTCGGCTGCGCGACGGGGCACCCGTCCTTCGTGATGTCGAACTCGTTCACGAACCAGGTCATTGCGCAGATGGAGCTGTTCGGTCACCGTGACTTCTACGAGCGCAAGGTGTACACGCTGCCCAAGCACCTCGACGAGGAGGTCGCCCGCCTCCACCTCGACAAGCTCGGCGTGAAGCTCACGACGCTCACGGAGAAGCAGGCCGAATACCTCGGCATCCCGACCTCGGGCCCCTACAAGCCCGAGCACTACCGGTACTGATCCGAACCGGATCCCACGCGTCGGGACCGTAACGGGAGGACGTCACAAGCCCTCAGTGCGGTCCCTCGCATGTCCGGACCGTCCGCCCCCGATCGGGGGCCGCTCCCGTCGTCGCCCGTATCGGGGCCCTCGTTCGGCGTGCTCCTCCTCGGCGGGCGATGCCCGTGCGGCCGCACCGGGCCGAGCCCGTGCGGCGCGTGCGCCGCGGCGGTCCGCGACGCGGTCCCGGGGCCGACCCCGGCGGGCCTCGACCTCCTCGTCGTGGGACGGGCCTACGACGGGGTCACCCGGGAGGTCGTGGCCCGGGTGAAGTACCGCAACGAACGGGCCGCCATCGACTGGCTCGTCGCACCCGTCGTGGCCGACCTGCGGGCGCGCGCCCTCCCGGGTGACCTCACGGTGACCTGGGCGCCCACGACCGACGCGCGGCGGCGCGACCGGGGCTTCGAC
>JBJTOY010000091.1:0-48193 GCA_046074845.1 Actinomycetes bacterium
AGGCATGAGCGAGACCGAAGTGACCGGGACCGACCGCAACTCGCGCAAGGTGCGCGAGGGCATCGCGGTCTCGACCAAGCAGGACAAGACCGTCGTCGTGGCGGTGGTCGACCGGGTGCGGCACCGCCGCTACCGCAAGACGGTGCAGCGCACCACGAAGCTGTACGCGCACGACGAGACCAACGACGTCCGTGAGGGCGACCGCGTGCGGATCGCCGAGACCCGGCCGCTGTCGCGCCTGAAGCGCTGGCGTGTGGTCGAGGTCCTCGAGCGGGCCCGGTAGGAGCGAAGCAGATGATCCAGCAGGAGTCCAGGCTCAAGGTCGCCGACAACTCGGGCGCTCGCGAGGTCCTGTGCATCAAGGTCCTCGGCGGCACCCGCCGGCGCTACGCCAGCATCGGCGACGTCTTCGTCGCGACGGTCAAGGACGCCCAGCCGGGCGCGGCCGTCAAGAAGGGTGACGTCGTGAAGTGCGTCGTCGTGCGCACGAAGAAGGAGAAGCGGCGTCCGGACGGTTCGTACATCCGCTTCGACGAGAACGCGGCCGTCCTCATCAACGACGCCATGCAGCCCCGCGGTACCCGCATCTTCGGTCCGGTCGGCCGTGAGCTGCGCGACCGCAAGTTCATGCGCATCGTCTCGCTTGCGCCGGAGGTGCTGTGATGAAGATCCGCAAGGGCGACACCGTCCGCGTCATCGCCGGCAAGGACCTCGGGAAGGAGGGCACGGTCATCCGCGCCATCCCCGAGCGTGACCGTGTGATCGTGGACGGCGGCATCAACGTCTCCAAGCGCCACCAGCGCGCGACCTCGGCGACGTCCCAGGGCGGCATCATCGACAAGGAGATGCCGATCCACATCTCGAACGTCGCCATCGTCTGCGGCAAGTGCGGCCCGACCCGCATCGGCTTCAAGATCGAGGGCGCCAAGAAGCGACGGGTCTGCCGGAAGTGCGGAGGTGATCTCTGATGGCCCCCCGCCTGAAGGAGAAGTACGAGGCCGAGATCCGCGAGGCGCTGCGCGACGAGCTGGGGCTCGGCAACGTCATGCAGGTCCCGCGTCTCGACAAGATCGTCGTGAACATGGGGGTCGGACGGGCCACGCAGCAGCAGTCGCTGCTCGACGGCGCGGTCGCCGACCTCACCACAATCACCGGCCAGAAGCCGCTCGTGACCAAGGCGACGAAGTCGATCGCCGGGTTCAAGTTGCGTGAGGGCAACGCCATCGGCGCCAAGGTCACCCTCCGAGGTGCCCGCATGTGGGAGTTCTACGACCGCCTCGTCACCCTCGCGATCCCGCGCATCCGTGACTTCCGCGGCCTGTCGCCGAAGTCCTTCGACGGCCACGGGAACTACACCTTCGGTGTCACCGAGCAGCTGATCTTCCCGGAGATCGATTACGACAAGATCGACACCACCCGCGGCATGGACATCACGATCGTCACGACCGCGACCACCGACGACCAGGGCCGGGCGCTCCTCCGGGCCCTCGGGTTCCCGTTCCGCCGCACCGAGAGCGTGGGGTAGCCAGATGGCCAAGAAGGCACTCATCAACAAGCAGCAGCGCGAGCCGAAGTTCAAGGTGCGCGCCTACACGCGGTGCCGCAAGTGCGGCCGCCCGCGTGCGGTGTACCGCAAGTTCGGTCTCTGCCGCATCTGCCTGCGCGAACTCGTCCACGCCGGCGAGGTGCCGGGCGTGACCAAGGCATCGTGGTGAGGGGGGCTGACCGATGACGATGACCGATCCGATCGCGGACATGCTCACCCGCATCCGCAACGCCAACATCGCGATGCACGACACCACGTCGATGCCGTCCTCCAAGGTCAAGGAGGCGCTCGCCAAGGTGCTCCAGCGCGAGGGCTACATCGAGGGCTACGAGGTGAACGACGACCCCGACCGTCCGGGGAACCGTCTCACCGTGTACATGAAGTACACGCCCGAGCGGAAGCGCACCATCTCCGGCATCAAGCGGGTCTCCAAGCCCGGCCTGCGCGTGTACTCGAAGGCGGACTCCGTCGCCCGAGTGCTCGGCGGGATGGGTATCGCCGTGCTGTCCACCAACCAGGGTCTCGTGACCGACCGTGAGGCGCGTGAGCGCAACATCGGCGGCGAGGTCCTCTGCCACGTCTGGTAACCGACATGTCCCGTATCGGCAAGAAGCCCATCACCGTCCCGTCCGGTGTCGACGTCGCCATCGACGGCACGCACCTCACGGTCAAGGGTCCCAAGGGCACGCTCGAGCTCGATCTCCCCGAGGCGATCTCGATCGAGCGCGAGGGCGATGACCTCCTCTGCTCGCGCCCCGACGACCAGCGCCAGAACCGCGCGCTCCACGGCCTGTTCCGCTCCCTCGTCGCCAACATGGTGACCGGCGTCTCGGTGGGCTTCACCCGGGAGCTCGAGATCGTCGGCGTCGGGTACCGGGCCATCGCCCAGGGCCCGAGCAAGATCGAGGTGCAGGCCGGGTACTCGCACCCGGTCTACGTCGAGGCCCCCGAGGGCATCACGTTCGACGTGCCGGCCGCCAACCGCATCACGGTGCAGGGCATCGACAAGCAACTTGTCGGTCAGGTCGCCGCGGACATCCGCAAGATCCGTAAGCCCGAGCCCTACAAGGGCAAGGGCATCCGCTACGCCGACGAGCGCGTCCTGCGCAAGGCCGGCAAGTCGGCGAAGTAGCGAGGTAGGCAGATGAGTCTCACGAAGCAGCAGGCCAGGAAGCGCCGCCACGTGCGCGTCCGCAAGAAGGTGCGTGGCACCTCCGAGCGGCCGCGTCTCGCGGTCTTCCGTTCCGCCAAGCACATCTACGCGCAGGTCATCGACGACGTCACGGGGCGCACCCTCGCGGCGGCCTCGACGATGGAGGGCGACCTCCGGGGCGGTGCCACCGGCAACGCCGCTGCGGCCGCCCAGGTCGGCCAGCGCATCGGTGAGCGGGCCAAGGCCGCCGGAGTGACCGGCGTCGTCTTCGACCGCGGCGGGTACCGGTACCACGGTCGGGTCGCAGCGGTCGCGGAAGCGGCACGCGCGGCGGGCCTCGAGTTCTAGAGGACGAGGGAGCGATCCATGGCCGAGAGCCAGTACGAAGAGCGGGTCATCGCCATCAACCGCGTGGCCAAGGTCGTGAAGGGTGGTCGGCGGTTCTCCTTCACCGCGCTCGTGGTCGTCGGTGACGGCAACGGGCAGGTGGGCCTGGGCTACGGCAAGGCCAAGGAGGTCCCGGCCGCCATCCAGAAGGGGATGGAGGAGGCCAAGAAGCGTCTCTTCAAGGTGCCACTCGCCGGTTCCACCATCACCCACGAGCTCGTCGGGGAGCACGACGCCGCCCGCGTCCTGCTCAAGCCGGCCGCGCCCGGTACCGGGGTGATCGCCGGTGGCGCCGCCCGAGCCATCCTCGAGGCCGCCGGCATCCACGACGTGCTCGCCAAGTCGCTCGGGTCCGCCAACGCGATCAACGTCTCGCGCGCCACCATCGACGGGCTGCGCAGCCTCCGGCGTCCGGAGGACGTCGCCAGGATGCGCGGCAAGAGCGAGGAGGAGGTCACCCCCGCGGGCGTCCTGCGCGCGTACCGCGACCGCAACCGCCGTAAGGCCGAGACCGAGGTCGCGTGATGGCCCGGCTGCGCGTGACCCAGATCCGTTCGACGATCGGTTCGAAGCCCAAGACCCGGGGCACCATGCGTGCGCTCGGTCTCCGGGGCATCGGCAAGGTCAACGAGCTCGACGACAAGCCCGAGATCCGCGGGATGCTGGCCCGGGTGCCGCACCTCGTGAAGGTTGAGGAGATCTGATGAAGCTGCATGACCTCAAGCCCGCGGTGGGCGCCAAGCACAAGGCCAAGCGCATCGGCCGCGGTATCGGCGGCAAGGGCGGCAAGACCGCCGGCCGCGGCACGAAGGGTCAGTTCGCCCGCAACACCGTCCACCCCGGCTTCGAGGGTGGCCAGACGCCGTTGCACCGCCGCACGCCCAAGGCCAAGGGCTTCAACAACCCGTTCCGGGTCGAGTACAACGTGGTCAACCTCGACACGCTCGAGTCGTTCTCGGCCGGCGACACCGTGGACCCCGGCACCCTGCGGGCCAAGGGACTCGTGGCCAAGCAGGGTCTCGTCAAGGTGCTCGGTCGGGGCGAGGTCGCTGCGGCCCTCACGGTGAAGGCCCACGCGTTCTCGGCCTCGGCCCGCGCCGCCATCGAGGCGGCCGGTGGTACCACCGAGGTGATCCCGGCGCCGTGGGGCGACCGACGCCCGCCGGCACGCGGCAACGCCCACACCAACCGCTAGTCCCGCCCGCCACGCTCGGCCCCCGGCCAGGAGGACGCGAACAGCCATGATCGGTCGCCTGCGGAACATGTTCCGCGTCCCGGACCTGCGGAACAAGATCCTCTTCACGCTGCTGGTCATCGCGGCGTACCGCATCGGCTCGCACATCCCGGTGCCGTACGTGGACTTCGCGGCGATCCAGCAGCTCAAGGACAACGCGGCCAACAACGGCATCGTCGGCTTCCTCGACCTGTTCTCCGGTGGGGCCATCACCAGCGTGTCGGTGTTCTTCCTCGGCGTGATGCCCTACATCACGGCCTCGATCATCATGCAGCTGCTCGGTGTGGTGATCCCGAAGCTCGAGCAGTGGCAGAACGAGGGCCAGACCGGGCAGAAGAAGATCACGCAGTGGACCCGCTACGTGACCATCGGACTGGCCATCATCCAGTCGACCGGCTTCGTGTTCGCGCTCAAGCAGGGCGGTGGCGGGCTGTTCGGATCCCTCGGCCTGCCGCAGGGAACCGAGCTCATCCGTGACTTCACGGCCTGGCGCGCTGCGATGATCGTGTTGGTCTGGGTGGCCGGGACCGCGCTCGTGATGTGGCTGGCCGAGCTCATCACCCAGCGAGGGATCGGCAACGGCATGTCGATCCTCATCTTCGCCTCGGTCGTCTCAAGCCTCCCGAGCGGTTTCGGCCTCATCTGGACCCAGGGCAGACAGATCAAGTTCTGGACGATCATGGTGATCCTCATCGGGATGATCGCGGCGATCGTCTACGTCGAGTCCGGTCAACGGCGGATCCCGGTGCAGTTCGCCAAGCGCGTGGTCGGGCGCCGGATGGTCGGCGGCCAGAGCACCTACATCCCGCTCAAGGTGAACCAGTCCGGCGTGATCCCGGTGATCTTCGCCTCGTCCATCATGTCGTTCCCGGCGCTCATCGCGACGGCGACGAACTGGAACTGGCTCCAGGAGTTCGCCAACAAGTACCTGGTGCGTCAGGACAGCCTCTTCTACATGGGCCTCTACACCCTGCTCATCATCTTCTTCGCGTACTTCTACACCGCGATCGCGTTCAACCCGGCCCAGCAGGCCGACATCATCCGCAAGCAGGGTGGGTTCATCCCCGGCATCCGGCCGGGCCCGCCGACCGAGCGCTACCTCGCCCGGGTGCTCAACCGGATCACGCTCCCCGGATCGCTGTTCCTCGCCGCGATCGCCCTCACCCCGCTCATCGTGTTCGCGGCGTGGAACATCACCGAGTTCCCGTTCGGCGGTACCTCCCTGCTCATCACGGTGGGCGTCGCGCTCGAGACGATGAAGCAGATCGACAGCCAGCTCATGATGCGCAACTACGAGGGCTTCCTCGCCTGACCGGCGCGCCTGTCATGACCAGCGGCGTACGGCTCATCCTGCTCGGCAAGCAGGGTTCGGGGAAGGGAACCCAGGCGGTGCGCCTGGCGGACCACTACGGGATCGCGCACCTCTCCACCGGTGACCTCTTCCGGCACGCGGCGCGCGCTGGGACGCCCTCGGGCCTCGAGGCGATCGAGTACATGGACCGTGGCGAACTCGTGCCGGATGCCATCGTGCTCCGGGTCGTCCAGGAGCAGATGCGCCGGGGCGGGCTCATGGACGACGGCTTCGTCCTCGATGGGTTCCCGCGCACGCTCGCCCAGGCCGAGGCCCTCGAGACCGAACTCGCGGCGGCCGATCGCCCCCTCGATGTGGCGATCGACCTCGAGGTCCCGACCGAGATCGTCCTCGACCGGATCGCGGGACGGCGGGTGTGCGAGGACTGCGGCACCACCTACCACCTCACGATGCCGCCCAAGGTCGCCGGGGTGTGCGACGTCTGTGGCGGCACGGTGAGCCAGCGCGACGACGACACCGAGGCCTCGGTGATGCGCCGGCTCGAGCTGTACCACACCGCCACGATGCCGATCCTCGACTTCTACCGGGGGCTCGGACGCCTCGTGGAGATCGACGGCATGGGCTCGGGCGACGAGGTCTTCGGACGGGTGCGGACCGCGGTCGACGCCCGTCTCGGCACCTGAATGCACTCGCGCAAGACCCCGGCCCAGATCGCGACCATGCGTCGTGCCGGTCGGGTCGTCGCCGAGATGCACGAGGCCTGCACCCGGGCGGCCCGCCCCGGAGCGACCACGGCCGAGATCGACGCGGTCGCCCGCGAGGTGCTCGATCGCCGCGGTGCTCGCTCGAACTTCCTCGGCTACCACGGCTTCCCGGCCGTGATCTGCGCGTCGCCGAACGAGGTCGTCGTGCATGGCATCCCCGGTGACCGGGTGCTGGCCGAGGGCGACATCCTCTCCATCGACTGCGGCGCCATCGTCGACGGCTGGCACGCGGATGCCGCGATCACCGTCCCGGTGGGCGCGATCGACGAGGCCTCCGCCCGACTCATCGCGGTGACCCGAGCCTCCCTCGACGCCGCCATCGCCGTGATGACGGTCGGGGCCACCCTCGGAGACATCGGGCGCGCCGTCAGCGCGGTGGCCGAGGCGGCCGGCATGTCGATCGTGCGCGAGTACACGGGCCACGGCATCGGCACCGCCATGCACGAGGAACCCCCGGTGCCGAACTACCCGAACGGGGCCGGCCACCGCACGAAGCTCAAGGACGGTCTCGTCCTCGCGATCGAGCCGATGGTGAACCTCGGTCGTCCCGGCACGCGCGAGCTCGAGGACGGCTGGACGGTCGTCACGCTCGACGGCTCGCGCTCCGCGCACTTCGAGCACACGATCGCGATCACCGAGGACGGCCCCGAGGTCCTCACCCTCCCCTGACGCCGCGCGCCCGACGCGGCGCGGACGATGTCCGACCCCCGTGTTGAATGCATTCCATGTTCGATGGACTGCTCGACGCCGAGGAAGCGATCGACGCGACGATCGCGGGCCTCGACGTCGCGTGCATCGACATCCTCGATCTGCGCCAACTCGTCCGGATCTCGGATCGTCTGAAGCGCAAGATCACCGCGATGGAAACCCTCGGCGTCGGCGAGATCGCACGCCGCGACGCATGGGACGACGGCACGGCGAAGTCCGCCGAGGAATGGGTCGCAAAGGCCACGGGCGCGTCCTGGGGTGAAGCCGTGCGCGCAGTGGAACTGGGTGAGCGCCTGCAGCGCATGCCCGACACCGTGAAGGCACTGACCGAGGGGCGGATCTCCCAGACCCAGGCTGTCCAGATCGCCACGGGTGCGGTCGCGGATCCCCACGCCGAGCACCACCTGTTGCACACCGCGCAGCACTCGACGGTGCAGCACCTCACCGCGGAGACGAAGCGGGTCGTGGCGCGGGCCACCGATCACGCCCAGTCCGAACAGGACCGGGTGCACCGCAACCGCTTCGTCAGGTTCGGGGTGCAGCACGACGGCGCCTGGACCCTCGAGGCGCGGTTGACGAAGGTGGCCGGCGCAAAGGTCGAGGCGGCGCTCGAGCAGTACGCGAAGGTCGAGTTCGACGCCGCTCGGAAAGCCGGTACGTGGGCCAGTCACGACACCTACCTCGCCGACGGACTCGTGGCGATGTGTGACGTCGCGCAGGCCGGTGGACGCCGCCGCGGTTCGAGCACCGATGCGAGCACGTACGCCGGCGAGACATCCGGTCCGCTCGCGCTCGTCGAGGTGCGCGTCGACCACGCGGCACTCGTCCGCGGCACGGTCGAGGGTGACGAGGTGTGTGAGATCGAGGGCATCGGGCCGATCCCGGTCTCGGAGGCCACCCGCCTCGCGAGCGACTCGATCCTGCGGGTGCTCCTCGTCAAGGGCGGCGTCGTGCAGAAGATCTCGAACACCACGCGCTCGATCCCGTCCCGACTCCGCCGAGCACTCGAGGACCGCGACCGTGTGTGCGTCGTGCCCGGGTGTGATGTGTCGTGGAACCTCGAGATCGACCACCGCGTGCCCTTCGCACAGGGCGGTCCCACGGACGAGGAGAACCTCGCCCGCCTCTGCCACGCGCACCACCGCGACAAGACCGCCCGCCGGGCGATCCTCGAACGCTGGACCGACGAACACGGCAAGCCGCACTGGGTCTGGTACCCGACGTCGAGGCCGGACCAGCCGAGGCCACCCACCTTCGAGGAACTCTGGCCCGATACCGGGACCGGCTGAGCGCCTGCCGGCGCACGGTCGGTCGGGTCCCGGGCACCAGGAGGTCGAGGACGAGGCACCCGGGCGAGGGAGTCCGCGCGGTCGCGCGCGCAGCGTGGTCAGTCGTCGTGGACGAGGCGGAGGCCGAACGACGTCACGCCATCGTCGGAGTACCCGAGCGATTCGTAGAACGAGTTCGCAGCGTCGTTCCCCGTGCGGACCTGGAGGTTGATCTTCGGACAGCCACGCTCGGCCAGCAGACCACGTGCGTGCTCCATGAGGGCTCGCGCGACACCGCGTCGACGGTGGTCCGGTGCGCAGGCGAGGTAGTTGATCCAGCCGCGGTGACCGTCGTACCCGACCATGACGGAGCCGACGATCCGGCGACTCGTGTTGGCGTCGTCCGTCCCGTCAGAGGTGGCGACGAGGAGACCCCAGGGGGAGTCGGCGACCTTCCGATCGATGTCGCGGTACGGATCGTTCGTCGGGTGGACGAGCCCGCACCGGCGCCACAGGGCGACGAGCGCGTCGGTGTCGGCGGTGACGAACGTCCGGATCTCCATCGGTCGAACCTACCGGCGCGCGGCCGCGATCGTCGCGGGATTCCGGGTGGCGGGGCGGGTTCGGCCGAGCGTCAGCGGGAGGAGAACCACTCGACGGTGCGGCGCAGGCCCTCCTCGAAGGGGACCTCGCAGCGGAAGCCCATGGCCTCGGCCATGAGGCGGTCGTCGGCCTGGGAGAGCCGCACGTCGCCGGCCCGGGGCGCGACGTGGTTGCGTTCGGCGGTCACCCCGATGATCGCCTCGAGGTGCCCGAGCAGGTCCAGCAGCGACTGGGTGGTACCGGGTGCGAGGTTGAACACCCGCCCGGACACCGCCTCGGCCGGGGCGGCGAGCGCGGCGAGGTTGCCGGCCACCACGTCGGAGACGTAGGTGAAGTCGCGGCTCTGCAGGCCGTCGCCGTGGACCTCGACCGGCCGGCCGTCACGCAGCGCGTCGATGAAGAGCGGGATGACCGCGGCGTACTGCGAGTCGGGTCGCTGCCGGGGGCCATACACGTTGAAGTACCGCAGCGCGACCGTCTCGAGGTCGTGGAGTTCGGCGAACACCCGGCAGTAGACCTCCCCGGCCAACTTGCTCGTCGCGTACGGCGACCGGGGCACGAGCGGTGCCGTCTCGGGAGTGGGCGGCGTGGTCGCCCCGCCGTACACGCTGCTCGAGGAGGCGTAGATCACCCGACGCACGCCGGCCCGTTGCGCGCAGTGCAGCACCGTGAGCGTGCCGTGGGTGTTCATGGTGTCCGTGGTGAGGGGGTCCTCGACCGAGCGGGCGACCGAGCCGCGGGCGCCCTGGTGGAACACCGCCTCGATCCCCTCCATGGCTCCGGCCACGACCTCGGGGTCGGCCACCGACCCCACGACGAGATCGGTGCCGGCGGGCAGGTTCTCGGCGTGGCCCGTGCTCAGGTCGTCGAGCACGCGGACCGTATCGCCGCGGGCGAGCAGGGCATCGACGAGGTTCGACCCGATGAAGCCGGCGCCGCCGGTGACCAGGATCCGCACGTCGTCGAGGTTACGCTCCCGCGGACGGGTCGAGGACCGTGCGGGCGGTGGCCCGGATCAGGCCGCGCCGTCGGCGACGACGGGTTCCGGCGTCACCGGCGCACCCTCGAAGCCCGTGGGGAGCTTCTCGTCGCCGAGCGCGATCGTCATGGTGCGGGCGAGGAACTCGAGCAGGGAGGACATGTCCGCACCGCTCACCGTCGGGTCGACGTCCCGGACGAGGGTCGGGTCGAGGTCGGGCACCCGCACGTACCGGATGAGTTCGTGGTCGGCCTGGTGCGACTCCTCGCCGTCGGCGAACAGTTCCTCGTGGAGCTTCTCGCCCGGCCGCAGCCCGGTGAACACGATCGGGATCTCCGGCGAGTGGTTCGCAGCGAGGCGTCGGGCGACGTCGGCGATCTTCACCGGCTCGCCCATGTCGAGGACGAGCGCCTCGCCGTCGTGCCCGATGGCGCCGGCCTGGATGACGAGCTGCACGGCCTCCTCGATCGTCATGAAGAACCGTGTGACGTCGGGGTGCGTGACGGTGACCGGGCCGCCGGCCTCGATCTGGGCCCGGAACGCGGTGAGCACCGATCCGCGGCTGCCGAGCACGTTGCCGAACCGAACCGAGAGGTAGGTGCCGGGGTGGCGGAGCCCGAAGAACGAGGTCAGGCCCTCGGCCACGCGCTTCGAGTACCCGAGGATGCTGCAGGCGTTGGCGGCCTTGTCGGTCGAGATGTTGACGAACCGGGTGACCCCGGCGGCCGCCGATGCGTCGAGCACCGACAGGGTGCCCCAGACGTTCGACTTCAGTGCCTCGACCGGGTGCGCCTGGAGGAGGGGGAGGTGCTTGAGCGCCGCGGCGTGGAACACCACGTCCGGGCGGATCTCCCCGAACAGTTCGGTGACCCGACGGCGGTCCCGGATGTCGAGGAGCACGAGGTCGGGGGTGTCGAGGAGCGCCCGACCCTCGATCGAGAGTTGCACCTGGTGGAGCCCGGACTCGTCCCGGTCCACCATGACGAGACGACGGGGCCCGAACCGGGCGATCTGGCGGCAGAGCTCGGAGCCGATCGACCCGCCGGCCCCGGTGACGAGCACCACCCGGTCCTGGAGGTAGGAGGCGGCGGCCTCGAGGTCGGTCTCGATGACCCGTCGGCCCAGGAGGTCGGCCTCGGTCGGCTCGCGCAGGTCGCCGAGGCGCACGGTGCCGCCGAAGAGCTCGTCCACCGGCGGGACCACGAGCACCTCGAGGTCGGCGAGTTCGGCGAGGTCGGTGAGTTCGCGGATCGTCGCGCCGTCGGCGGTCGGGATCGCGATGAGCAGCACGCTCGCGTCGTGCTGGCGTGCGACGTCGCCCATCGCGTTGCGCCCACCGGAGACCCGCAGGCCCTTCACGGTGAGGTTCCGCTTCTCGGGGTCGTCGTCGAGCAGGGCCACCGGGCGGTACGGGCTATTCGTCTCGAACAGGAGGGTCTGGAGCATGCGCACGCCACACTCGCCGACACCGAAGATGATGGCGCGGGGGAGGTGGGCGCCCGTGGCGCTCCGGCGCCGATCGATGACGCGCCGAGCGACGTAGCGGATGCCGGCCGAGATCACGAGGGCGAAGAGTCCGGCGGCGACGACCGCGGAGGCGGGGGCGGGACGCGCGCCGGGGACGAAGACGTCGAACACGAACAGGACGGCGGTGACGGCGCCGACGGACCGGACGAGTCCGATCACCTCGTCGAAGGACCCGTTGATCCAGAAGCCGCGGTAGAGCCCGAAGATCCACCCGAAGCAGAACTGCAGCGCCCACGCGAGCGGGATGAGGGCCGCGACCCGGAAGGTCTCGATCCTCGAGACGTCGAAGTCGAGCCGGAGCAGCACCGCGCCGTAGATCGCGACGAACCACGCGGTGCAGTCCGTGATGATCCGCAGGCTGCGCTTGGACCGCAGTCGGGCCGGCACGATGGCCGCCGAGACTCCCGCCATGTCGGACAACTCCCCCCGAGTCGTCGCTTCCGGTGGGGGACCCCGGGACCGAGGTCCCGTTCTGCCCGAACCCCCTCTGACTTGTGCGTATTCTCAGGGCTGGGCCGCAGGGCCGCAAGGCCCAATTTCACGCTGCGTGGCGATTTGCCGCGCTGCGTCCAAGAACCGCAATACGAGTGAGGCTGGTGGGGAGCGTGTTCGAACCGGTGCGGACGGCCCTCGAGGCCCCAGAACTGCACATCGGCCTGCTCCGGGGCCTCGTGGCCGCCTTCGCGGCCGGGATCCTGGCCCTCGTGGCGGTCGGTCTCCGGTCGCTGGTGGGGCGGCGCTGGCTCCGGCGTCTGCGCCTCACGGCATCCTCCCGGCGCCTGCCCGGCCTCGTCGGGCCGGCCTTCGTCGTGGCCTCGGTGTACGGCCTCGACGCCCTCCAGCGGAGCCTGCCGGCGTCGGTGCAGGTGGCGGGCACGGTGCCGGCGCTCCCGCAGTCCGTGGTCCTCGGGCTCGCCCTCGTCTGGCTCGGGGTGGCGGTGGCCGGCGTCACGCCCGCACCGCTGCCGATCGGGATGATCCTCGCCCTACCGGGGGCCTGGCGGCTCGTGGCCGGCCAGGACCTCCTCGGCCCCTCCTGGGTGCCGTGGCTCATCGTGCTCGGCACCGCGGTGGCGGGTCCGCTCGCGGCGGAGACCGACCGCGACCTCGGGCGCACCGGGCTGAGTCCGGTGATGTGGTTGTTCGTGGTCGGCGCGGTCTACGCGACCGTGCCCGACACCGAACTCGCCCTCGTGCTCCTCGGGGTCGCGATGCCGCTCGCGCTGCTCGGCCTCCCGTTCCGGCTCGCGCGCCTCGGGGACGGCGGCGCCGCCGCGGCGATCGGTCTGGTGCTGTGGATGGCCTCCCAGCAGGGGTGGGCACGACCGGGCTCCCTCATCGGCGCGCTCGGCGCGCTCGGGCTGTTCACGACCTTCCCGATCGGTCACCGGCTGCGCCGGTGGTTCCGGTTCGAACTCCACTGGAGTCGGACCCGTCGACTCGTCGTCGTCGTGGTCGCACAGTTCGTGCTCGCGATGTGGGCCTCGCGGGTCGCCGGGCTCGCCTACGGCGCGGTGGAGGCGATCATCCGGCTCATCCCGGCGATCGCGATCGGCATCGCTCTCGGCATCGCCATGCCGATGGGACGTCGGCGGGTCCCGCGACCGGGTCGCTCCGGTCGGCGACCTCGCACCGAGCCGTCGATCGGCTCGACCCGGAATCCCGCCTGAGCGCTCGGCGATCCGGGGCCGGGTCTACGCGCCGGCCCGTGGGGCCGCGGCGATGATCTCGATGATGCCGTCGATCGTGGCGTCGTCGAGCGCCGGGTACAGGGGCAGGCTCACGACCGTCCGGGCCACCGCGTCGGTGACCGGCAGGTCCGAGGGCGAACGGGTCGCGTGCGACCGCTGGCGGTGCACCGGCGGATCGAAGTAGTTGCGGGTGTCCACGCCCTCGGCCCGCAGCACCGCCACGAGCGTGTCCCGGTCCGCCCCGTACTCGAGCGCGTCGACCGCGATCGTGAAGTCCTTGAACGTGGACTCATCGCCCTCGTCGATGGCCTGGACCCGCACGCCGTCGATGCCGAGGATCGCGTCGGCGAACCGGGCCGCCATCCGGCGCCGTGTCGCGAGGTGCTCATCGATGTGGGCGATCGAGGCGAGGGCCACGGCCGCGTGCATCTCGGACAGCCGACCGTTCAGGCCCACGAAGCGCGTGTCGTAGTCCCCCGGGTTCCCGTACTCGCGGGCGAGGTGCAGGTACTCGGCGAGGTCGTCGCGATCGGTGCAGACGAGGCCCCCCTCCCCGGCGACGAGCGGCTTCGTCGGCGTCATGCTGAAGACCTCGACCTCGCCGAATCCGCCGAGGGGCCGCCCGGCGCGGGTGCCGCCGAATCCGTGCGCCGCGTCGAACAGCACGGGGATGCCGGCCTCGGCGCCGAGCGCCTCGACCTGTTCGGGTCGGCACGGCGCGCCGAAGACGTGGGTGGCCATGATCGCCCCGGCCCCCTTGAGCCGGGTGTGGGCGTCGTCGAGGTCGAGTTGGAACGAGAGCGGGTCGCACTCGGCGAACCGCACCCCGAGGCCGTTCCAGGCGACGGAGTGCGGACCGGCCGAGAACGTGAACGAGGGCATGAGGACCGGACCGTCGATCTCGCCGAGGTGCGCGAGGCCGGCGAGCGCCAGCACGAGGCCGGTCGTGCACGAGGACACCGCCACGACGTGGGCGACGCCCATGCGCTCGGCCACGGCGGCCTCGAGCTCGCGCACGAGCGGCCCGTTGGTCATCGCGCCCTGCTCGTAGGTCGGCCGCAACCGCGCCACGACCTCGTCGAGCGGGGGCGCGGGCGGTCGGACGAAGGGAACGCCCCGAGGGAACATCGGGTCGCCGCCGTCGATCGCCAGTCGCCTCACGATGACTCCTTCGCCGGGGTGAGGAAGCCGCCCCTTCCCACGAGAGCCGTGAGGATACCGGCGCTCAGGACCGCCACGGACACCCCTGCAGGCGTCGGGAGGTGGGCGACGAGGACCCCCGCCGTCGCGAGGACGCCCTGGGCGATGACCATCACGAGCACGGCCTCGGGCCGGGAGCGGCCGCGGTCGACGAGTTGGTCGTACACGTGGCTGCGGTCCCCCGCGAACAGCGGCGCTCCGGCCCGCCGACGGCGCAGGATCGCCACGGCGGTGTCGGTCACCGGGACCGCGACGAGCAACGGCAGCGCGGCCCAGGTCGTGATGGCGCCGTCCGCGTCGAGCGCGGTCGCGCACGAGAGCGCCAGTGCGGTGCCGACGAGGTAGGCACCCGCGTCGCCGAGGTAGATGCGGGCGGGTGGCCGGTTGAACACGAGGAAGCCGCACAGCGCGCCGGCGAGGCCGAGGGCGAGGGGCCGGGGCCCGGGACCGAGGAGCGCGAAGCCGAACGCGGCCACGGTCGCCACGCCGCTCGCGAGCCCATCGAGTCCGTCGAGGAGGTTGAGCGCGTTGAGCAGGCCGACGACCGCCACCGCGGTCACCGCGGTCCCGAACCACCCCGACCCCGCCGGAGCCACGAGGCCCGCGACGAGACCGATGATCACCTCGCACGCGAGGCGCAGGCGCGGGTCGAGGTCGGCGAGGTCGTCGGCGAGCCCGAGCGCGAGCGCGAGCCCGAGGGGGACCAACAGGCGGGCGGACCCCGAACCGAGCGCGAGTGCAGCGGCCAGACCGCCGAACACCGCCACCCCGCCGAGGTACGCGACCGGTCGCCGCTGCACCTTGAGGGCCCCCGGGCGGTCGACGATGCCGGTGCGCAGGGCGACCCGGATGGCGACCGGCGTGAGCACCACCGCCACCGCGCACGCCACGAGGCCGCCGATGACGGGGTTCACGGCGCGCTCCGCACGAGCACCACGGACTCGGTGCCCTCGTGCACCTCGATGCGGGCCGCGTCGACGAACCCGGTGGCCCGGTAGAGGCCGAGCGCGGCCGCGTTGTCCCCGCCGGCGACGACCTTGACGCGTGCGGTGCCGCGACGGTCGAACTCGGCGAGCGCGGCGTCGACGAGGAGTCGACCGATCCCTCCGCCCGCGCGAGCGCCGTCGACCGCGACCGCGAGCACCTCGGCCGGGGGCAGGTCGTGTGCGCCCTCGGCGCCCGGGTACCGGAGGGTCTCGAGCACCCGGGGCAGGGACCGCAGGATCCGGGGGGCCGAGCGCAATCCCGCGATGAGTCCGTCGTGCCGGATGAACGCCCGGTAGAGCGCGCCGAGATCCTCGGTGCACGAGCACATGCCCACGACCCGGTCGCCGTCGATCGCGACCACGAGGAACGAGCCGGGGTCCCGGACGATGCGGCGGTAGAGGCGGGCGAGGAACGCGGGGCCGAGGGTGGGGAGGAAGCCCTCGGTGATGCGCCGGGCGTGCAGCGCGGCGGCGGGTCCCGCCTCCTCCTCGTGCGCGAGGCGGACCTCGGGCGGCGCCGGCCTCACGGCGCGTCGCTCCCGAGCAGGCGGGCGTAGGTCTCGAGGGTGATGCGGATCTGGGTGGTCTGGTCGAACTCGGCCACCGCCCGGTCCCGGGCGCGCCGCGCCATGGTGGCCCGGAGCCCGGCGTCGGTGGCGATGGTGGCGATCGCCTCGGCGAGTGCGGCCGCGTCTCGCACGGGCACGAGCAGACCCGTGCGGCCGTGGTCCACGACCTGTCGGCACCCCCGGATGTCGGTGGCCACGATCGGCAGCCCCGAGGCGGCGGCCTCCATCGCGGCGCGCGGGAAGCCCTCGCGGTACGAGGCGAGGGCGTAGAGGTCCATGCCCGCGTACAGGCGCTCCACGTCGGCGCGCATCCCGAGGAACCGGACCCCGTCGGACCGCGCCGCGTCGAGGGCGGCCGCGTCGACCCCGTCGGCCTTCTCGGGGTCCTCCGGTCCGACCACGACCACGAGCACCTCGGCGGCCCGGGCCCGCAGCCGTCGGGCCGCGTCGAACACCTCGCGGTACCCCTTCTCCCAGACCAGCCGTCCGACCACCCCGCACACGACGGTGTCGGGTCCGACGCCGAGTTCGGCCCGCACCGCGGCTCGAACGGCCGGCTCGGGCGGGGTGAACCGGGTGAGGTCCACACCGTTGCCGAGCAGGTGCACCTTGCGCGCTGGGATCCCGATGCCCACGAGCGTGTCGATGTCCTCCGGGTTCTGCACGAGTTCGGCGTCCGACCCGAGTGCCGCGAGCCGTTCGAGCGTGTAGACCACCGCCCGCTTGCGCCGGGAGTCCTCGGGCAGCGCGTAGAGCCCGTGCACGGTGTTCACGACCACCGGCACGCGTGCGGCCCGCGCCGCGAGGCGCCCGTAGACGCCCGGCTTCGGGTTGTGCGTGTGCACGATGTCGGGTCGCACCTCGCGGAACAGTCGGTACAGCTCGGCCAGCGCGCCGAGGTCACGGTGCGGGGCCATGGCACGGGTGGCGTGGCGCAGCGGGCGGTGCTCGATGCCCCAGGACTCGAGCTCCGCGACGAACGGGCCCGGAGCGGACGCGCCGATGACCTCGTACCCCGCATCGCGGAAGGCCCGCAGCTGCGGACCGAGCAGCAGCGAGAGGCTGATGTCGGCCGTCGTGACGTGGATGAGCCGCGGTCGCCTCACGTGGTCGCCCCGCGGTAGCGCACGCGGTTCGCCCCGGCGCGCAGCCGGTCCTCGAGGCCGAGCCCCCCGTCCACCTTGCGACGGAACCAGGTCATCCCGTCGCCGGCCTGGATGGGCGAACGGGCGAGCGCGTGCGGGTCCGTCCCGCGGTACGGGTTCCGGCGGGTCCCGGCGAGTGCCGCGGACGCGAACCGGGCGCGCACGAGCCCATCGACCGCGGCCGACGGCGGGACCGCCTTCGGGTACGCGAAGTGGCGGGGGGCGATGCCGGTCTCGGCGGCGATCCGTTCGATCGATCGGTCGAGTTCGTCCACGGCGGTGCCCGGATCGATGCGGTCGAGGAGTGCGTGGGTGTGGGTGTGGGAGCCGTAGGTCACCACGCCGCTCGTGAGCGCGTCACGGGCCGCGGCCCACGACATCGGGGCGCCGTCGTGGGGGAACGGCCGTCCCTCGTCGAGGAACGCGGTCGCGAGGTACATGAGCGCGGGGACGCGATGGCGCTCGAGGATGGGCACCGCGATCTCGGCGAAGTCCGCGGTGCCGTCGTCGAAGGTGACGACCACCGGCGCCACGGCCGGTCGGGGCTCGGTGCCCACGAGGATGCCGAGCGCGCGGTCGAGGTCCACGACCCGGCCCGAGTCCGCCAACTCGGCCACCTGATCCTCGAACACCGACGCGTCGAGGTCCATCTCGATCGGCGAGCGTCGCCCGATCCGGTGGTAGATGAGCACGGTGATGCCGGCAGGCGGCCGGCGGACGCGGTCGGACGCGGCGGCGAGGACCTTGATGCCGGATCCGATGCCCCGCTTGAGGCCGGACCGCAGGTTGCGGGTCGTGCTCCGGTCCACGGGTTCCCCTGATCGGCGCCGGGCGTTCGTGCGAGCGCTCAAGGTACCGCGCTCGGGAGGGCGTTCCGGCCGGGTCGCCGTCACGCGCCGGGTCGCGTCAGAACAACTCGATGTCACCCAGCGTGAGCGACCAGCGGTCGAGCGGCGGCGGCGCGGTCTCGGTGACACCGCGCCAGGTGAGGATCGGGCCCTGACCGGGCAGGGGCGCCAGGCCGTCGCGATCCGTGCCGAGGCGGAGCAGGTAGTCGGCATCGACGCTCCGCCGCACGGCGCGCACGAGGTCCCGGCGCGCGCTCGGCGCGTCCTCGGGCGCGAGCACCTCGCAGAGCGCGGCCTCGCGCGCGTTCCCGCGGGCTCGGACGCGCAGGATCGCGACGCCGTCCGCCGGTCCGCCGCGTCCCGTGACGGCGCGGTACGCGAGCAGTGGGGTCGAGAAGCGCCACTGCAGCGAGGCGGCGGTGTGGTTCGTGCGCAGCGTCGCGACCCGGGGCCACGACGCCACGAGCGCGTCGATGGTGGCGGTGTCGGCGAGCACCTCGGCCGCGGGTGCGCCCACCGTGCTCGGTACGGACCAGCGATCGGCCGGGGTGCGCGAACGGACCATGCGGATCGCGGCCCGCAGGCCCCGGGGGCGGAACGACGTGGGGGGTCGGCCCACGACCTCCCAGCCCATCTTGAGGTAACCGGGTCGGCTCTGGGCGTTCGGGGTGTTGAACACGAAGCCGACCGGTTGGGGCCCGCGTGGGGTCGGGAGCCCGGTGGTCCGGAGTTCGTCGATCCCGTGGAGCGTGAGGCGCGTGAAGATGCCCCGGCCCTGGTAGTCGGGGTGCGTCGCCGTGTCCACCGCGCGCACCGCCTGCACCGTGTCCTCGCCCCGGGTGAACTCCCACCGCATGAGCGCACGGAACCCGGCGATGCGATCGCCGTCGCACGCGACCCACGCGGGCGATGTGCCGAACGCGTTCTCCTCGTGCTTCCACGCGAAGAGCGTCTCGTAGCGCGGATCGTCCTCACGTCCCAACGACGCCGCGAGCAGCCGGATCACCGCCCCGCGGTCCGCGGGTTCGGCCCGTCGGAGGAGGAGGCCGTCCTCGGTCACGCCACGACCCCCCGGTAGATCGCCTCGAGGCGCGCCGTCGTGGCCCGGATGTCGTACCGGTCGCCGGTCGACGTCGCGCCGCCGGCGAGCCGGGCCCGCAGCGCCGGGTCGGTGACGATCCGGGTGAGCGCGGCGGCGAGGGCCTGCGGATCGCGGGCCGGTACGAGGAGCCCGTCGACGCCGTCGGTGATCGCCTCGGGGATCCCGCCGACCGAGGTCGCGACCACGGGCAGGCCGAGTGCCAGCGCCTCCATGATCGCCACGGGCAGCCCCTCGTTGTTGGAGGCCATGACGAACGCATCGCAGGCGGCCATGACCGCGACGGCGTCGTCGCGACGACCGGTGAGGATCACGCGGTCCCCGAGTCCGAGTGAGGCGTGGAGCGCGCGGGTCTCGGCCTCCTGCGGACCCTGACCGACCGCGACGATCCGCACCGGGACGCCGCGGTCCGCGAGCAGGCGCGCCGTCGCGAGCAGGTTCGGGTAGTCCTTCTGGGCGCGGAAGTTCGCCACCGTCCCCACGACGATCTCGTCGGGCGCGAGGCCGAGCTCGGCCCGGATCGCGGCCCTCGCCGAGCGCTGGGCCCGCACGCCGGCCAGGTCGATCCCGTGGGGCAGCGTCTCGGTGCGTCGTCGGGCCCGCGGGGGCAGCGTGGCGCGCACGACCTCCGAGACCGCGATGTCCGCGGCGTCGAGGCCGTAGGTCGCACCCGTGAGCCATCGGGTCGGGGTCGAGAACGAGGTCCAGGTGTTGTGCACGGTGTAGACGAGCCGGGGGCGCACCCGCCGGGGGAGGGTGCGGGTCACGAGCCGGGCGATGCCCGCCGGGTACGGCGACTGCGCGTGCAGCACCTCCACCGGGTGCTCCACGAGGAGGCGGCGCAGTCGCGCCGCCCACCGGACGTCGCGCTCGTCGCGCACCTCGAGGCAGGTGCACGCCACGTCGAGACGTTCGAGGTCACCGACGAGCGCGTCCTTCCAGGGCAGCAGGTAGGCCGTGCGCAACGACACGACGGACCGGTCGTGCGCGCCCGCCGCCGCGACCATGAGCCGCTCGGCCCCGCCGGGCCCGAGTCCCTTCACGAGCCAGAGGACCCGGATCGGATCGGCCGACGCCCGATCGGCGTGGTCGCGTCCCGTCATGTGGCGCCGTAGGCTCGCGGCGTGGCATCGGGAGGGGCGCACCGCCTGCGGTTGCTCATGCGGATGGGATGGTACGCGCCGATCGCGCTCGTGCCGCGCGGGCCCGCCCGGGAACGTTCCGAGGCCGACGTCCAACGGTGGATCGAGGTGCTCGCGCCCGCCGTCCCCCGACGCTGGGCCCGGCTTGCGCTCCTCGCCGAGCGCCCGGAGTTCCGCACCCTCCTCTACTACCGGCTCCGGCGGTGCGGCGGCTGGCGGGCCGCGAAGGCCGCCGTCCTCGCGGTCATCTGGACCGGCGAGCGCACGCTCCACCTCGCGTGCTCGGACATCGGTGGCGGCCTCTTCATCCAGCACGGGTTCGCGACGATCATCGCGGCGCACTCGGTCGGCGAGCGCTGCTGGGTCAACCAGCAGGTCACGATCGGCTTCGTGCGACCCGAGGATCGGCCGGTCCTCGGCGACGGCGTCGCGGTGTACGCGGGGGCGAAGGTCCTCGGTGACGTCACGCTCGGCGACGGCGCGGTGATCGGCGCGAACGCCGTCGTCCTCGAGGATGTGCCGGCCGGGTACACCGCGGTCGGCGTCCCGGCCCGGCTCCTCCCGCCGAAGGCCGATCGGTAGGGCGCGTCAGGTCTCGTCGGGGACGAGGTCGAACGGGAAGGTCGCGAGCGTCGTGTCGATGATGGAGCGCTCCTCGACCGACAGGCGTTCGCGCCAGCGATCAGGTTGCTCGGCGGTGGCCCGCCGGGTCCGGAACGGCCGGTCGGTCGCCGTGGCGGCCTCGGCCGTATCGGTGAGGTCGCTCTCGGTCACGAAGGCCGCCGCGCGCGGACCCCACTCGAGCCCGAGTGAGGTCGCGAGTTCGGCGAAGCGCGCACCCGAGTCCACGCACAGGTGCTCGTGCGTCGTGCGCACCCACTCGGGATGGGCCGCCGCGGTCTCCCGCAGCGCCGCGGTGAGCACCCCGTAGAAGAACGCCTGGCGGGCGAGGTGTGGACCGGCGTCGTCCGGCCGGGCGACGCCCCACCGATCCTCGGCCCACGCGGCAACCCGCCCGTACTCGCGGCCGTCGCGGACGAACCCGAGGTCGCGCCACGAGGACAGCACGTTGTAGGCGTGCCGTTCGACGTAGACCACACGGGCGTCCGCGGCGTGCTGGGCGAGCCACTCGGCCGACAGGCAGGCGAGCACCGTCTTGACCACGACGTGTCGGGCCCCGGGCGCCGCGACGAGCGGCGTGGCGAGGCGCCGCACGGCCCGCAGTCGGGGCGGGACGTCGTGGGAGGCCCGTGCGGCGCGGCGCGTCTCCACGGGGGTGCGCGCGTAGAGGAACCGGGCGGCTCGGTCCCGCGCGGTGCTCGCCGGTCGTCCGCCCTCGAACGCGCCGCGCCAGAGCCGCTCGTAGTCGGGGGCCGGTGTCCCCGGCGCGATCGCCGGGTGCTCGCCGTGGGCGAGCATGATGCGGAACGCGTACGGGTCGACGAAGCCGTCGGGCTCGTTCACGTACGCCGTGCCCTCGGTCGCGCCGAGGGCACGGCCGCTCCAGGTCGTGCCGGAGCGCGGGACGCCGAGGATGAGGACCCGGGTCATACGGCGGGCCGCTCGAGTGAGGGGAACCGTTCGAGCGTGGCGAGGATCCGCTCGAGTTGGTCCTCGGACAGCCGCGACCTCCACCGCTCCGGCTGCTCGGCGGTTCGACGCTCGGTGCGGTACCCGGAGCCCTCCCGATCCGAGGCCTCGACGAAGGCCGCCGCGGCGTCGCTCCACTCGAGGCCGAGGTCCTCGGCGAGCGCGCGGAAGCGCGTGATCGAGTCGGTGCAGAGGTGCTCGTGCGTGGTGCGCATCCAGCCGTGGCGCGATGCGGCGTCGCGCAGCGCCGTGGCCATGACCGCGTAGGTGAAGGCCTGCCGCTCGATCGGCCCGGGCTCGTCCGGTGGCGTGATGCCCCACCGCGCCCCGTGCTCGGCGTAGGCGCGGAACTCGCGCGCGCCGAGTGCGTACCCGAGGTCGATCCAGGACGCGAGCACGTTGAGCGGGTTCCGCTCGACGAGCAGCACGGTGGGCGAGAACCGGTCGGCGATCCACGCCGCGGTGAACTCGGCCCGAACGGTCTTGACGACGACGTGGCGCGCGTCGCTCGGCCCGAGCGGGCGGGCCCAGGCCCGCACGAGCCGCAAGCGGGGGGTCAGGCCCTCGCCGTACCAGGCCCGGAACCGCGCGTCCGCCTCGACCTTCGCGTCGAGGTGGCGGGCGATGCGCGCGGTGAGCGCCGTCGAGCGAGCACCGCCGGAGAACGCGCCGTGCCAGAGCCGCTCGTAGGCCGGGTGCTCGTCGCCCGGCTCGAGTGCCGGCGGCCCGCCGAAGCCCAGTCGTGCCGTGAACGCGTACGGCTCGGTGTCGCCATCGGGTTCGTTGACGTACGCGGCACCCGCGGTGTGCCCGAGCACCCGCCCGCTCCAGGTCGTGCCGGAGCGCGGGACGCCGAGGAGGAGGACGCGAACCATGGCGCGTGACGATACCGCCGCCCGAACCGCACCCGGGCCGGTCCGGATCGGCCCGGCCGACCTCCGAGGGCGGGTATCGTCGGAGCAGTCCACCGGGCGGTCGACGTCGTCGGGCGACGAGGCAGGTCATGCGCATCCTCTTCGTATCCGGGACCGCCGTCGGCGGCTCCGCGAGCAGCACCCGCGAGCTCGCGACCGCGCTCGCCACTCGTGGTCACGACGTCGGCCTCCTCGCACGGGTCGCGACGGCGCCGCGGCGGTGGATGCTCCAGCACCGCCTCGTGAACGCGTCGGTGTCCCGTGAGGGCTCGTTCCTCGGCGTGGCCGCCGAACGTGCGGCCGCTCGGATCGGCCGGCGGGCCCGGCTCGTGCGGACCGACCCGTTCCGGGAGTGGTCCACGATCCTCGTGGAGAACTCGTTGGGCCCGGTCAGGGCCGCGTTCGCCCCCGAGGTCGTCGTCGCCTCGAGCATCGGTCGGATGGCCTGGCGCTCGGTGCGGGCCGAACTCGCGGCCGCCGGGATCCCGAGCGTGCTCTACCTGCGCGAGGAGTCGGCGATCGGCCACCTCGCCATCTCCGACGCGCCACCCGACCTGCTGCTGGCCAACGCCCACCAGCACGACGCGGCGGCCCGTGCCGCGGGGTTCGAGGCGCACGTCGTGCCCTCGGTCGTCGACCTGTCGCGCGCCCGGGTCGAGAGCACCCGGGAGGTGGTCCTGTTCGTGAACCCGGTCGAGGTCTCGGGCCGCGAACTCGCGGTCGGCGTCGCGCGTGCGTGCCCGGACCTCCGGTTCGCGTTCGTCGAGTCCTGGCCGCTGTCGGAGGAGGAACGACGGTGGCTCGACGGGGCTCTCGCCGGGCTCGCGAACGTCGAACGGCGCCCGCGGGTCGACGACCTCCGCCGGTTGTACGGCGACGCACGGGTCCTGCTCGTCCCGTACCGGACGAACGGGCGCCCACGCGTCGTGCTCGAGGCCCAAGCCAACGGCATCCCGGTGCTCGCGACCGACCTGCCGGCGCTCACCGAGGCGGTCGGCCCGGGCGGGGTGGCGGTGCCGTCGGACGCCGGCCCGGGGGAGTGGGCCCGTGCGCTGCGCGACCTGCTCGAGCCGGACCGCTACGAGGACCTCTCGGTGGCGGCCCGTGCGTACGCGGGCCGTGCCGAGGTCGATCCGGACGTGATCGTCGGCCGGTTCGCCGAACTCGTCGGCGCGCTCGTGGGCACGGTGGAGGCGCCGTGACCGCGGGTCCCGCTCCGGCCGTCAGCGTGCTCGTGGTGGCGCGGGATGCGGCGGCGACCATCGGGGCCCAGCTCGACGCGCTCCTCGACCAGTCCTTCGACGCGCCGTGGGAACTGGTCGTCGTCGACGACGGCTCGACCGATGCCACGGCGGCCGTCGTCGACGCGCGTGCCGCCCGCGCGCCGTCGGTGCGACGGGTCCCCGGACCGGGGCGCGGGGTGGCCGCCGCGCGCAACGCCGCACTCGCCGCGGCGCGGGCTCCCCGGATCGCGATGGTCGACGCCGACGATGTGGTCGCGCCGGGTTGGCTCTCGGCCATGGCCACCGCGCTCGACGATGCGTCGCTCGTCGCAGGAGCGCTCGAGATCGATCGGCTCAACCCGGAGTGGGTGCGCGGGACGCGTGGTCGTGCGCTCACCCGCGGTCCCGGAACCTTCGCCGGTGTCGTGACCTTCGCGCACTCCTGCAACCTCGGGGTGCGGCGCGACCTCGTGGACCGCATCGGCCCCTTCGACGAGACGATCGACGCCGGTGAGGACGTCGAGTTCTCCTACCGGGCCGGGCGCGCCGGGGTGGAGGCGCGGTACGCGCCGGACGCGGTGGTCCACTACCGGTACCGGACGACGCTCGGCGGCCTCTGGCGTCAGGGCCGGGCCTACGGACGTGTCCGCGCGGTCCTGAGTCGTCGGTTCACCGCCGACGGGCTCGCCCTCCCACCCCCGTCGAACGGGCGGGCCGCACTCGGACTCCTCCGGCGCCTCCCGGCCTGCGCGTCGCGTGCGGGCCGGGCCGATTGGGTGTTCGCCGCCGCAGGCCTCGTCGGGGCGGTGGGTGGATGACCGAGGTCAGCGTCATCATCCCGGTGCGCGATGCCGCCGCCACCATCGGCGAGACGCTCGAGTCGGTGCTGGCCCAGCGCTGCGACCTCGAGTGGGAGGTCGTGGTGGTCGACAACGGTTCGACCGACGCCACCCGACGGATCGTCGATGCGGTGGCCGCCGAGCACCCCCGGTTGCGCACGGTCACCGCGTTCGACGCCACCGGTCCGAGCCACGCGCGTCGGGTCGGCATCGCGGCGACGAGTTCGGCCCGGCTGGTGTTCTGCGATGGGGACGACGTCGTCGTGCCGGGGTGGCTCGCGGCGCTCAGCGGCGCGCTCGACGACGACGAGGTGGCCACCGGCCCGCTCGACACCACCGTGTTGAACCCGCCGTGGTTGGCGGCATCGCGCGGCGTGTACCCGAAGGATCGCCCGCTCACCTGGCACGGTTGCTTCCCCGTCGCGTCCTTCGGCAACGTGGCGATGCGGCGGTCGACGTACGAGCGCATCGGTCCGTTCGACGAGACCTACACGACCTCCGAGGACCACGAGTACTCCCTCCGGCTCGCGGTCGCGGGCGTGGAGATCCGGTTCGTGCCGGAGGCGGTCGTCCACTACCGGATGCGCGGGGCACCGCGCGACCTGTGGCGTCAGGGCCTCGCGTACGGGACGAGTCGACCCCGGTTGCGACGGGAGGTCGCCCGGGCTGGCATGCGTCCCCCCGGGCGGTTCGCGGGCTGGCGTTCGTGGGTCAGGCTCCTCACCCTCCTCCCCGGGCTGCGCACCGAGGCGGGCCGTGCCCAGTGGTGCTGGATCGCCGGGGTCAGGATGGGGCACCTCCGAGGGTCGGTGCGGGCCCGCACCGTGTTCCTCTGATCGGAACGGGGAACCGCGTGGACATCTACTGGTACTGGCCCTACCTGCGGCGGGAGGAGCTCGCGCTCGCCCGCGGGGTGGTGCGGACCGGCGACCGTCTGCTCGTGCACGCGACCCCACGGCCCGAGAACCCGGTGGTCACCGACCTCCCCGGGGTCGAACTGCTCGATCCGCTCCCCGGGGTCGACGAACGCACGGCCGAGGGCTCGGTGCGGTGGGCGGTGTCGCGCGCGGGCACCTACCTCGCCCGCATGCGGGCGCGCGCCCGGGCGGTGCGGGTGCACCGCCCGGACCTGGCGCACGTCATCTACCTCAATCCGTTCGTCGATGCGCTCTCGCTCGGGTCCCTCGCGCGGCGGGTGCCACTCGTCTCCACGGTCCACGACGTCGTCCCCCACCAGCGGCGACTCCCCGTCGGGGTGCAGCGGCGGGCGCTCGAGCGGGAGTACGCCGCGGCCGGCGCCATCGTCGTCCACCACGACTGGGTGGGTCGACGCCTCCTCGAGGAGTTCGACCTCGACCCGGGCCGGATCCACCACGTGCCGATCCAGGTCATCCCGGCCCCGCCGGTGGCCCACGGCGGACCGGAGGGTCCGCCCGAGGTGCTGTTCTTCGGCACGTTCCGTCGCAACAAGGGCATCGACGTGCTGCTCGATGCGATCCACCGGATCCCGGCGGAGATCGAGTGCCGTTTCGTCATCGCCGGGCGCGGGTTCGCCGACGTGGAGGCCGCGGTGCGCGACGCCGCGGCGCATGATCCGCGGGTGGTCGCTGAGATCGGGTACGCGACCGCCCTCCGGAAGGCGGAGCTCTACGCGCGGGCGCACGTGAACGTGCTGCCGTACACCGCGTTCGAGTCGCAGAGCGCGGTGCTCCAGGACGCCTATGCCAACGGCGTGCCGCTGGTGGTCACCGATGTCGGCGCGCTCGGCGACACGGTGCGCACGGACGGGACCGGCCGGGTCGTCGCACCCCGGGATCCCGACGCCCTCGCGGGTGCGATCGTGACGCTGCTCCTCGACGCACCGGCCCGGGCCGGGTACGCGGGGGCGATGGCTCGCCTCGCCGCGGCACGGTCACCCGAGCGCGTGGGCGCGCTCCTCCGAGGCGTCTACGAGGAGGTGCTGGGCTCGCCCCAGTGACGCCGGCGCGCCCGGGCCAGGTGCCGTCGCACCGTGGCGAGTTTGGCGAACTGCTTGACCCGGCGGCGCAGGGCCACGCCGTCGCCACGGGCGCCGAGCCAGGTGAGGCCGCCGTAGTGGCGGTAGTGGGACTGCCAGGACTCGGGCATCTCGGCCCAGGTCAGCCCGACCCGTTCGAGTTCACGGAAGTACGCGGCGCCCACGTCGTACGCGACCTTGCCGCCGAACGCGTCGGGATCCTCCACGTCCTGGTAGGCGAACGACGCGTCGACCCGGCCCCGCACCTGCTCGAGGTCGAGGAGCAGCAGCCACGGGGTCGGTCGCGGCGCGAGGCGGCGGGCCGCACCGGTCCTCGGGTGCACGAACGTCGGCGGAGGATGCTGCATGCGCCCGCACACGAGCGCGGCCTGCTGGGTCCGCGCCGTGGTGACCATGTCCACCAGCCAGTTCGGGGCGCGGTACTCGACGTCGGAGTCCGAGAACACGAGGTACCGGGTGGCGCAGGCCGCGAGCCAGCGGTCGAGCCACTCGGGGTGCCGTCGACCCTCGGGCGCGACCTCGAGGCGCAGCCACCCGTCGGCCTCCATACGTCGCAGCATCTCGAGCGAGCCGTCCGTCGAACCGCAATCACCCACCACGAGGTCGAACGGCATGCCCGCGTGCTCGCGCATGGAGCGGATGCACAACTCGGTCACGGCCCGCGTGTCGAGGCTCGCGAGGTGGACGGTGACTGCGGTCGGGCCCGACGCGCTCACGGGCGCGTCCCGCCCCCGAACAGGCGTCGCACCCCACGCAGGGGTCGCCCGATGAACCGGTTGTAGGTCGTGCCGGCGCGAGCCGCGACCTCCTCACCCCGGCTGAGGGGCGTCTCGTGGATGAGGTCGGGCCGGGCCCGGGCCGCAACGACCTCGACCCACCGCTCGCGCGGGATCGTCGGGTCGAGGAAGGACAGATGCTCGTAGAGGTAGTCGCCGTCCGTCGCGAACCGCGGGAAGAGGAGCAGGGTGTGCGGCACGTCGTGCTTCGCGAGCGTGAACATGAGCTGGTAGTTGAGGAGGGCGAGTGCCTCCTGCTGCTTCGCAGCGTTGGTCGTGCCGAACAGTCCGCCGCGCACGTGGAGGTTCGAGCCGTACCTCGTCGCTCGCACGCGACTCGCCGCCGCGACCTCGAGGTCCCGCATCGGGATGATGACGTGGTCGACCACCGCAGTGCGGGCGGTGAGGATCTCGTCGAGCCGGCGCGAGAGGTTCGGGCTCTTGACGATGCGTGGCGCGTCGGGTGCGTCGAGCCGGGTCTCGAGGCCGGCGTTCGTCGCCTCGTCGATCCGGGCCTCCGACGAGAATCCGGTATCGAACCCGAGGTCGGTGAGGATCTGCACGAGCAGCGTCGTCCCGGATCGCCCGGTACCGGTGATCACGATCCGTCCCGCTCGGTCCCCGGACCCGGTCACGGGTGGCCCGCCGATGCGGACCGAGGCGTGCTCGCGTCCCGCCCGTGTGCCCGCACGCAACCGCGCCATCCCATGGGGACCTCTAGATGAAGGTCTCGAAGAAGCGGTCGTCGGTGCAGAGCGCTGCGAACACCTGATCGGCGAGTCGCCGGTCCGCATCAGCAATGCTCATCACCGCGCGAGCATAGCGCCGCATCGCGACGCGGTACCTCAGCGACCGCTCGGCGCGACCGAGCACAGGAACGCGGGCCGGTATCACCGATCGGGCCGACGCGCGATGTGCCCGGTCGAGTGCCTGGCTCGTGGTCGCTCGAGCGATCGGCTCGCGGAACCCGGCGCCGTGGTGGTAGACGACGTCGCCGTACACCGCGAACCACAGCGGATGGAGGTCGACGCGGTTCGATCGGAGCAGTGGTCGCCACTCGTCGCCGCGGGCCTCGAGGATGCCGAGCAGGTTGCCCCCGGTATCGCTGACCTGCTCGCCGGTGGTGGCCTCCCAGGTGTGGCCCATGCGCCAATCGCCGTCGATCTCGGTCCAGTACCCGACGGTGGTGAGGCAGAAGCACGGGTGTGGTTGACGGTCGCCGAGGTTCTCGTCGCGCCGGACCGCAGCCAGCCGGGTGCCGCCGAGGAGCGACGCATCGACCGGAGCGATCGGGAACGCGTCGCCGTCGACGAACAGCAGCAGGTCGTCGGGTCTCGCCTCGGCGCCGATGCGCGCCGCGAGCTCGTTCAGCTTCTCGGGGTGCGAACCATCCAACTCGACGACCGTGTCGAAGCCGGCGGCGGCCTCGGCCGGGATCCCCTCGATCGCAGCCCACGTCCGGTGCTCCGGCAGGTTCCGTCGGAGGTACCGCACCTGTGGCTCGATCCAGCGCGCGTCCCGCCAGTGCACGGTCGCCACGTGGATCATGCCGGCCGTCGCCCGTCCGGCGTGCCGGCCTCCCGACTCCCGTTGCGGCGTCGGCCGGTCGGGCCCCGATCGGCGGGGCCGGTCCCGGAGGTCGTGCTGCGGCGCGGATTCGCGAGCAGGCCGAGCGCGACGAAGGCGAAGCGGATCCTCTGGCTCGCCCTCGCTTCGGAGCTCAGGATCGCGTGCAGCATGAAACGGAACCCGGCCATGCGTTGACCGGACCAGACCAGATCGGACCCGATCTCGAACTCGTCGCTCGGCCGGCCGTTCACCCCGCGGAGCCACATGAGCCGGAGGTACCGCTTGAGGATGAACCGGTGCGCCCGCCACTGCTGATCGCGGACGCGGCTCACCGAGTCCTCGCGGATCCGGTAGAGCGCGAGGGGTTCGGGGACGAGGCGCGCGTTCGCGCCGGCGAGGAGGAACTGGGTCCAGAGGTCGAAGTCCTCGGCGGCGCGCAGCGTCTCATCGAACGCGCTCCCCGTGACCCCGAGGAGCCGGCGGTCGAAGAGCACCGACACGAACACGAAGTTGCGGCGTGCGATCTCCTGGAGCTGGAGCGCCCGCTCGGGGAACGGGAACCGTTGGTACGCGCCGTAGTACCGGAGGTCGGTGAGTTCGTCCTCGACGATGAGGTACGCGTCCGTCGTCACGAATCCGACGTTCGGGTCGGACTCGAGGACCTCGACGCAACGCTCGACCCGTTCCGGGAGCCAGACGTCGTCGGCGTCGAGGAGTGCGATGATCGACCCGAGCGCATGGCGGATCCCGGTGTTGCGTGCGCCCGCGATGCCCCGGTTCTCCTGATCGAACACGCGGACCCGCGACCCGTAGGAACGTGCGACGGCGGCGGTGTCGTCGGTCGACCCGTCGTTCACCACCACGATCTCGATGTTCGGGTACGTCTGGGTGAGCACCGAATCGATCGCATCCCTGATGTACGCGGCTGCGTTGTAGGCGGGAATGACGACCGACACCAGCGGGCGCGGAGCACCCGCACTCCGGTACTCGTTCACTCGAGGCTCCATTGCGCGGCCACGTACACGGGCGCGAGCCGCACGATGGCCCGCGGGACGGGGTCGAGCTTGAGCCCGCCGCGGACGGTGAACGGTCCGATCGGCTGCCAGGCCGTGACCTCGGGGGCCTCGCGGATGAAGGGCTCGTACGCACCGAACCAGAGGAAGTACTGGCCCGAGGGGAGCGGCAGGTGCTCGATGTCCACCGAGACGTGCAGGCTGCCCTCCCGCACGTACACGTGCTTCCACAGCACGAAGATCGGCGTCGCCGGGCCTTGGCTCACACCGATGAAGAGGTTGACCCGCCGTTCCTGACGAACGGTGAGGTCGAACTCGATGGTGCAGGCCTCGTTCGTCATCGGGCTGGCGCCGGTCGCGTCGTACGCGGTGACGTTCGAGACCGTGATGTCGCCGTCGGTGCTCAGGAGCGCCTCGCTGCGGGTCTCGATCTCCCGTCGGTACCCGGCGAGCACGGATTCGACCGGCCCGTCGTCCTGCATCCGGCCGTCGGCGAGCCAGATGGCCCGGGTCGCCGTCGCTCCGACCGCCGCGAGGTCGTGGGACACGAGCAGCAGGGTCGTGCCGCTCTGCAGCACGGTCCGCATCCGGTCGAGGCACTTCTGTTGGAACATCTGGTCGCCGACGGCGAGGACCTCGTCGACGACCAGCACGCTCGGTTCGAGGAACGCTGCGATCGCGAACCCGAGCCGTGTCTTCATCCCCGACGAGTAGAACTTCACCTGGCGGTTGACCGCGTCCTGCAGTTCCGCGAACTCGACGATCTCGTCGTACTTCTTCGCGACCGTGCTCTTGGAGAGTCCGAGGAGCGTGCCGAAGACGCTGATGTTCTCCTGACCGGTGAGCTCGGGGTGGATGCCGCTCGCGACCTCGATCAACGCACCGACGCGCCCGCTCACGGCCACGTTCCCGCTGTGCGGGAACATCACGCCCGAGATGATCTTGAGCAGCGTGGACTTGCCGGCACCGTTCGACCCCACGAAACCGACGGATTCACCCGGCTCGATCCTGAAGTCGATGTCCCGCAGCACCCAGCGCCACGGGTTCTCCTGCGGCTTGCTGCTGAACCGCCGCCCGACCTGTCCGATGTGATCGCGCAGCAGGCGACGCCCGCGGTCGCGGCGGAACCGCTTCCACAGGTGCTGGACCTCGACGGTGCCGTCAGGAGACATCGGCGAAACCGGTCTCGAGGCGCTTGAACAGGATGAAGGCCGCCAGCAGGTAGACGATCGCACTGCCGGCCGCCGCGAGCGTCGCGGCGGCGTCGGGTGCCTGGTTGTAGAAGAGGCAGCTCCGGAGACCCTCGACGACACCCGCGACGGGGTTCACGAGCAGGGTGATCTGGCGGAGACGTTCCGGCAGGTTCGAGATCGGGTAGAGGATCGGCGTGAGGAACAGCCCGAGCTGCATGAGCAGCGGCAGCCCGGACCGCAGGTCGCGTACGTACACGGTGAGTGCGGACACCGCGAGCGCGACGGCCACCGTGAACACGACGAGGATCGCGATGAGCAGCGGGGTCCAGTAGAAGGTGGCCGAGGGAAGCCGATGGGCGTTGAGGAACAGCAGCGGGAGCAGGGCGGCCGACGCGATGCCGTCCACACCGGATGTGGTGACCTGCGCGAGCGGGAACACCTCCCGAGGTGCGTACACCTTGTTGAGCAGCGGATTCCCGATCAGGCTCGACCCCGCGCTCGTCACCGAGGACGCGAAGAACGACCAGCAGGTCAGGCCCACGTACAGGAACAGCGGTCGCGGCACCCCGTCGGTGTCGAAGGCCGAACCGGCGACCCGGTTGAGCAGGAACGTGAAGACGATCATCTGGGCCAGGGGCGCGAGGATCGCCCACGCCAGTCCGAGGATCTGCTGGCTGTACTGGGACCGGATCTGCCGGACGACGAGGCCCCGGATGATGGACCGGGACGCGTACAGCTCCCGGAACGCGACGGTGAGGCGGAGGGCGCGACGGTAACGGATCGCCGCCGGCGGTTCATCGATCGGCATCGGTTCCCGGCCAGCGTTCATCCGGGGTCCCGCACCGTCGTCGACGGGAACCCTCCGGTACGGGCACGGCGCGGGGTGCGCGTATCGGCGCAGGACCACGTCATGACCGCAGCCCCTCCACTGCCTCGCCCATCGGACGGTGCTCCGGCGGGATCGGAGCCCCACGCAGGTAGTCGAGGAAGTCATCGGGGTTCGCGACGAGGTAACTGGAGAGGGCGGCGAACATCTGCCGGTTGTAGTCGACGACGAGATCCTCGACCTCACCCCGCATCCAGCGCGTGAGTTGCAGTTGGATCGACCGGATCAGACCGTGCCCGGTCGGGATCTGCTCGATCGCCCGGGTCACTCGGTAGGTCCGTGCGTGCTCGAAGTCGCGCCGGAAGGCGACGCGCCGGCTGGCGCCGCCGAGGTGGAAGACCACGCCGCCGTAGATGCCCGCGATCAGGTAGTGGGGGTTCCGGATGTTCGACCGGGTGAGGTGGCCCCAGGCCAGGCGGCGGTTCCAGAGCGTGGCCCCCACGCGGATCCCCGTGTCGGCGGCCTGTCCGGTCGAACGGATGAATCGGCGGAACTCGGGGGTGTAGTCGGAGTCCGGCGAGAACGAGGGCATGTGCTCGTCGAAGAAATCCCGGCCGGCGAAGATGCACGACGGGTGGGGCAGGGCCACATCGCCGTTCTCGGCCCGCAGGATCCCGGCGAGGCCGGAGCTCGGCGGCGCCGCCTCGAGGAGGACGTCGATCCAGCGGTCGTCGATCGGGAACGAGTCGACGTCGAGCGTGCAGATGTGGCTGACGCCGTCGGCGAGCGCGATCGGCAGCAGCGTGTCGAGGTAGTAGCCGTGCTCCCGGCTGGCCCGCAGCGGCGTGGTGGGCACGTCGCAGATGCGGACGTTCGGCCGGGCCCCGATGATGGAGCGCGCCCGAGCCGTCACGCGGTTCGCCACCGCGTAGATCGTGTAGGGCACCTTCGTGTGACGCTCGATCCGGTCCAGGTGGAGGGTGAGCAGGGGGATGTCCTCGTCATCCTTCAGGAAGTAGACGACGAGGATGCCGAGGCGTGTGACGGCATCCGGCGCGCCCGCCCCCTTCATGGCATCACCTGTTCGTTCCATCGCGCATCGCCCCTCCGCGGCTGCCGAATGCTAGGGCCTACGGCGAGGACCTCCGACCGCCGTCGGCGGGGCGTGCCGAGGCGCCCGGTGCGCCGACGCAGGATCGGGCGGAGCGCACGGCGATGATCCGGACCGGCCGCCGCAGGAGTGCGACGTACGGGGCGCTGTCGAGGGGACGGATGCGTCCCGGCGGTTCGTCGGGTCCGCGCACCCGCAGGTTCACGCAGAACGGCGCGATGCGCACGACGGTGCCGTCGGGCAGGGTCCGGGTGATGCTGGCCCGGGCCGCCACCGTGTACCGGCGGCCGCGGTGGTAGTTGACCCACTCGAACCCGCCGTTGACCTGCTTGGCCCGCCAGCCGCCGGAGGCCACCACCCGCTCGGCGAGGCGCCAGCGCCCGCCGTCGAAGGACGCGGAGTCGACCGCGGCGTTGAGTCCGACCACCCCGACCACCCCGAGCGCGACCCCGGCCATCACCGCCCGCCCCGGGCTGCGATCGGTGGGGGCCCGGCGCGCGAGGAGGAGCGCCGCGAAGGCGAGCGCCGGCAGTGCGTACCGGTCGTAGACCTGGACCCCGGTGAGCATGGCGATCGTGTAGGCGATACCGAATCCGAGCACCGTCAGGCCCAGCATCGTCGTGATCGGATCGAGACCGTCGAGGTCACGACGCCGAACGCGAGCGGCGAGCGAGGCGATGGTCGGGACCGTGGCGAGCGCGAGCACGACCGCGCCGATGGAGCCGACGAGCACGAGGCCGTTCCAGGCGAGCGGCGGCATGATGTCGGGCCGACGTCCGGGCAGCACCGCGATGGAGAGCGCGCCGTCACGGATCACGTAGTTGCCGACGAACTGCGAGGACAGGTACCGGGTGGCGGTCGCCGCCTGCCACAGGGTCACCCCGAGGCCCGCAGTGACCGTGAGCACCCGGGATGCGGCCCAGGCCTCCCGGACGAGGCGCACCGGGCCCCGCCAGCAGATGATCGGCAGGAGCAGCAGTCCACCGAGGCGCAGGAACCCGGCACCCTTGATGACGGTGGTCCGCAGCTCGCGACCGGCCGGGATCGAGGGGGAGATCGCCTTCGCGTCGGGCACCGAGTACCACCAGCTCAGGAAGCCTGCGAGCGCCACGACGGCGACGACGACCGCGACGACGAGGGCGATGGTCCGTCGGCGATCCGGGTCCTCCCGGAGCGCGATCGCCGCGGCGATGACGATGGCGATGACGGGCACGATCGCGTACTGGCGGATGGTCACGGAGTACGCGGCGATCGCGAGCCCGGTGATGAGCAGCGGCGTGCGGATCGGACGACGCTGGAGTGCGATGGTCGCGAGCAGCGCGCCGGTGGTGGAGATCGCGAAGGCCGGGACGTCCGTCATGTAGGTGGTGCAGAGGATGAGCCACAGCGGGCTGATGGCGAAGGTCACGACGACGAAGGTGACGACACCCCACGAGATGCCGAGACGCCGACCGAGGAATGCGAGGGCGATGAGCCCCCCGAGTCCGAGCACCGCGGTCTCCGCCTGCACGAGCGTGATCGCGTGGCCTCGGGCGACCGCGACGGGGGCGGCGAGCAGCAACTGCCCGACCAGCGACATCGAGACCCAGTTGTTGAACTCGATGCGCCCGGTGTCGACCCAGCGGAACAGGGTCACGAGGTAGGACCAGTCGTCGCCCCGAGCGGCACCGAGTGCACCGTGGTGACGGGCGATGAGGAGCGGCAGGACGAGGCCGACCGCGGTGATCGCAGTCAGCCCGAGCAGCGTGGGGGCGGCGGCCGATCGGCGGGACCTGCCCGCCGCTGGCCTCGCCTCGACTGCGGTCACCGCATCTCCCCGGGTCGGACGCCGACGGACGGGTCCGCGGCGGACCGGCCGGGCGTCGGGTCCACAATCTACGCGACCCCGGCACCGTCCGGAACGCGCCGTTCGAGCGCGTAACCTCTGCCGATGGAGCGCCGTTCTGGGCGCACGGCCACGGGACCGCACCGGATGACAGACGTCGCGCCCTTCACCTTCATCATCGGCTGTCCGCGGTCGGGCACGACGCTGCTGCGGGCGATGCTCGACTCGCATCCCGAGTTCTCGGTCCCGCCGGAGTCCTACTTCCTCGTGCCCGTGCTGGTGCGGGCCAGGCAGTACGGCGCAGGCGCCGGGTTCGACCGGGCCGGCGTCCTGCGCGACATCGCCGGGAACGTCTCGTGGCCGACGTGGCAGGTCGGGCCGGAGTTCCTCGAGGGGATCGGGGCCGACACCTCGCTCACCGATGCGCCGGCGACGGTGCGCGCGGTCTACGACCGGTACGCAGCACTGCACGGCAAGCGGGTGGCGATCGACAAGACGCCGCGGCACACCGAGCACGTCGCCCTCATCGCGCACGCGTACCCGGACTGCCGCTTCATCCACCTCGTGCGCGACGGCCGCGACGTCGTCCCGTCCCTCCGGTCGATGCCGTACTTCCCGGCTCGCTTCGCCGACGCCGCGCTGTACTGGCGGATCCGGGCCCTGCACGGGCGCGCGGCTCGCGGCGTGGTCGGGCCGACCAGGTTCCACGAGCTCCGCTACGAGGACCTCGTCCGCGATCCGGAACGCCAGCTCGAACCGCTGTGCGAGTTCCTCGGGGTGGAGTACTCGCCGGCCATGCTCGACTACACGAGCCGGGCCGAGCAGGTGATCGCCGGCATGGGCAACCGGGCGTACCACGAGAACATCCAGCGGGCGCCGCAGCGCACCCGGGACTGGCGCACCCACCTCTCGGAACGCGACGCGGCCCGGTTCGAGGCCCTCGCTGGGGACGCGCTCGCCATGTTCGGCTACGACCGGGGCCCCACGCCGGGCGTACCGCTCCGGGTCGAGGCGGCGCTGCGCCACGGCGCCGACGCGGCGGCCAAGCGAGGCCGGATCCTCCGGACGAGGATCCGGCGCCGCCTCCCTGGGTCCTAGTGCCCACCTCCCTCCGTGCGGTCCGACACGCTCAGTGGTCGGGGTAGCGTTCGCCCGTAGCCAAACGGCGCAGTCGTCACTACACTGCGTGAGAATCGATGCCGCGGAGCGTGGGTGCTCGCGGCCGGGGGGATTGCAAGATCGTGCGACCGGCGGACTACCTGCGGATCATCCGGCGGCGCTGGTGGGTGCTGCTCGTGACGACGGTCATCGCGATGTCGTTCGCCTTCGTCACGCGGCCCTCCTCGGCGGCCGGCGTGAAGGCGTCGCAACCGAACCTCCGCTACCGCGCCTCGACCACCCTCATCGCCAACCTCGTCGGGGAGGCCGGGACCTCCGGGCGCGATTACGACCGGTTGGCGCTGCTCACCACCACCGGGGAGGTACCGACCCGGGTCGCCGACGCGCTCGACCAGGCACGGTGGCCGCAGGTGCTGCGGAACTCGTCGTCGGGCTGCGAGGACGCGAAGGCCGAGGGCGGGGCCGCACCCCGGAAGGCGGGCTCCTCGTCCTGTGGCTCCTCGGGTTCCTCGCGCCGGGTGCGTGGGGGTGCCGCCGGGGTGACGCTCGGGTACGGCGGGACCATCTCGGTCTCGGCGGTCCCGGATCCGTCGACCGGTTCACTGGCGATCAACGCCGAAGCGGGCTCGGCCAAGGGCGCGGCGCGGGTCGCCAACCTGTTCGCATCGACGCTCGTCGAGTACCTGAACGAGTTGAACACGCGGCGGTGGGAGAGCCAGCTGTACGTGAATCAGCTCGCGAAGACCTCTGCGATCAACCGGCTGCGGGAGATCGACGCCCAGTTCGCGTCGGCGGGTGGGAGCTTCGCCGATCTCGACGCCCTCGAGATCTCCCGCGAGGCACAGATCCGCAAGTTGGCGAACGCCGACGGTGCGATCTCGTCGCTGGAGGAGTCGGGACCCCTCAAGTCCGATCTGAAGACCCTCGAGGCCGCCGACCCGACGCGGGTCACCATCGTCGTGACGGCGGGCCGCGGCGTGACGAGCGAGTCGCAGCGGATGCTCTTCGGTGCGGCCATCGGGTTCTTCATCGGTCTCGCGATCCTCATCGTGATCGAGATGCTCAGCTCACGGATCCGCGACGTCCCGGGGACCGAGGGTGCGGCGCGCATGCCGGTCATCGCCGAGATCCCGGTCGTGCGGATGGAGCGGGGCGAGAAGTTCCGGGTCGCGACCATGCTCGATCCGACCTCGCTGATGTCCGAGGCGTACCGGTCCCTGCGGACCTCGCTGGTCGCGATGTGGCACCGGCACCCGAAGAACTACCGGCCCGGCGCGGAGGCCGACACGCCGGAGCTCCGAACGCTGCTCGTGACCTCGCCGGGACCGGCGGAGGGCAAGTCGATCTCCGCGGTCAACCTCGCGGCGGCGTTCGCGGAGACCGGCCAGTCGGTGCTCGTCATCGACGCCGACTTCCGACGCCCGCAGTTGCACAAGTACTTCCAGGGCACGACCGACCCCAACATCCTCGACGTCGCGCCGGACGCGACGCCCGCCGACGTCGAGGCGATCATGCAGGAGTCCGGGATCCCGGGCGTGCGGTTCATCTCGAGTGCGCCGACCCGTACCGATCCGGGCCGCGCGATCGAGGCGGCCAAGCACGTCGCGACCCTCGGGCGGGAGTGCGTCGACATCGTCATCGTCGACTCGCCGCCGATCCTGCTCGCCAACGACGCGGCCGAACTCTCGACGTTCGTGGACGCGACCGTGATGATGTCCCGGGCCGGGTGGACGCGACGCGGTGGTGTGGTCGCAGCCTCGGACCTCCTGCGCCGACTCGAGGCGGTGGTCGTCGGCATCGTCCTCGTCGGAGCCGAGCACGGCGCCCGTGCCGGCTACTACGGCTACTACGGCTACTACGGGTACGGCTACGGCTACGCCCACCCGGGCGAGGTCCCCAAGCTGCAGCGCATGTTCCCGTGGCGGACGCCGAAGCCGGCGCCCATGGTGCGGCCGCGGCCGAGCGATCAGCAGGTGCCCGTCGGTGCGTCAGAGGCCCGGGCCGATTCGGACCTCGATCTGACGTCCGAGGACTGACCGCGCGCGCGAGGCTGCGCCGTGGCCCGCTCCGTCCGCATCGTCCGCGCCCCCGCCGTGCTCTGGCGCTCGGGGCCCTTCGGTCGGGTCATCCTTGCGCCCGGTGATGCCGAGCCCCGCGCGTGCTCGGGTACCGCGGCGGCGGTGTGGGACGCGCTCGCCGAACCGGTGACGCTCGAGGAACTCGCGGCCGATCTGGCGGAGGCGTTCGTCACGGACGTCGCCACGGTGACCGCCGACCTCGGGCCGCTCATCGACGGCTGGCGGGCGAGCGGCGCGGTGGTGGACGCGTGAGCGGGACCTCGGCGCTCGCCGGCGCGATCGCGGCTCACGGCCTCCCGGGCGCACCGGCGCTCCCGACGGTGCCCCTCGACGACCGGGAGTGGCCCGCGCTGTTGCGGCTCGTGACGACCGAGCGACTCGTGCCCGTGGCGTCGTACGCGGCGGACGCCGGGGCGCTCGCCGTGACGGACGCTCAGCGCGAGGACCTTCTCGCAGCGCACGAACGCGCGATGAGCCTCGTCCTGGTGCTCGAACGTCGCCTGCTCGAGGCGTACGGCGCGCTGCGCGACGCGGGCGTGGAGGTCCGTGTGCTCAAGGGCCCGGCGGTGGGCCGCCTCGACCATCCGGATCCCTCCTGGCGTGCGTTCGGCGACGTCGACCTGCTCGTGCGCGGCGAATCCTTCGACGCCGCGGGTCGGGTGCTGGCCGACCGTGGCGCGTCCCGCCGGTTCCCCGAGGCCCGACCGGGGTTCGACGCTCGCTTCGGCAAGGCGGTCACCTACGTCGGACCCGACGGACTCCAGATCGACCTGCACCGGACCTTCGCCACCGGGGTCTACGGCTTCGCGGTGGACCTCGACGCACTGTTCGCCGATGCCGCGGCGATCTCGATCGGTGGGACGCGCCTGGAGACGCTCAATCGCGAGCACCGGTTCCTGCACGCGTGCTTCCACGCCGCGCTCGGCGACGAGGAGCCGCGCCTCGTGGCCCTGCGCGACGTGGCGCAGTTCGTGCTCGCCACCGACCTCGACCTCGACGCGGCCCGACACGAGGCCGAGGCGTGGGGCGCGGGTGCGGTCGTGGCCCGGGCCGTGGGGCTCGCCTGGGCTCGGCTCGGCCTCGGCCCCCATCCCGCCGCGGCGTGGGCGGCGGGGCGCGTGGCGACCCGACGGGAGTCCCGGGCCCTCGCGGCCCACACCGGCCGGGACCGCTCGTATGCGTCCCAGGTGGCCGCGGGCGTGTCCGCGGTGCCCGGGATCACTGGCAAACTTGCCTACGTGCGTGCGCTGCTGCTGCCCGACCGTCGGTACCTGGCCGGCCGTGATGCGTCCTACGGGGCCCGGCTGCGGCGGGCCTGGGCGGCGCGCCGGGTCGTGCGGGGCGGTGCGGCGTGACCTCGCTGCCGCCGGCCTCGGCCCCGGGGCCCGACCCGGCGACGCTCCCCATCGCGACCGACCTCGAGGAGCGTGAGCGCACCCGGCGTCCGGGGCTCTTCCGCGGCCTCATGATCTCCGGGGTCGGCGCCGTCGTCGTCGCGCTGGTGATGGCCGCGCTCGGCGCGTCGATCGAGTGGGTCGTGGCGGCGGTGCAGATGTGCATCCTCGGCGGGATCACCCACGCGATCGCCCGGCGCCTCGAGTACTTCGACGGCGATCCCGACACCTACACGCTCGTGATGGCCGGCTTCTCGATCAAGTTGTGGGGCTGCCTGATGCGGATGCTCCTCACGACCGTCTTCTACTCGGGCGTGGCCGATGCCACCGAGTACCACGAGTGGGGGAAGTGGTTGGCGCCGAAGTACCGGACCCTCGACTTCTCCGCCGACGTCGGCGCGTTCAGCGGCACCGGGTTCCTCCGGTCGGTCACCGGATTCGTCTACGCCTTCATGGGTCCCTCGAAGCCGGGTGCCTACATGGTGTTCGGCTGGTTCGCCTTCATCGGCGCGGTGCTCCTCTGGCGCGCGTTCAAGCGGACGGTGCCGGAGGGCAGTCACCGTCGGTACGCGTACCTGCTGTTCTTCCTGCCGTCGATGATCTACTGGCCCTCGGCGCTCGGGAAGGATTCGTTCTCGGTGCTGTGCCTGGGCCTCATCTCCTACGGCGTGGCACGGGTCATGACCCGCGGGTGGATCCTCGGGCTCCCGATCTCCGCCCTCGGACTGCTCGGCGTCGTGCTCCTGCGCCCGCACATCGCGCTCGTGACGTTCGTGGGCATGGTCCTCGCCGCTGCGCTCGGCAAGTCGCGGTCCCCGTCGGCCCGGACGCCGATCGCTCGCGCCGTCGTCTTCGGCCTGCTGTTCCTCGTCGGCACCGTCGTCATCGGGCAGACCGAGCAGTTCTTCGGGGTGTCCTCGCTCACCCAGGAGACCGTGAACGCCACCCTCGCGAACGCCGAGGGCCGAACGCTGGAGGCCGGCTCGAGCTTCGAGGCGGTGTCGGTGACCGACAACCCCGCGAACTTCCCGTTGGCCGCCGCCACCGTGCTGCTCCGTCCGTTCCCGTTCGAGGTCGCGAACGTGCAGTCGCTGCTGTCCGCGTCCGAGGGTGTGTTCATCATGTGGCTGGTCTGGCGGTCGCGCCGCCGTCTCGCCAACCTCTGGCATGAGTTGCGGTACTCGCCCTACGTGTCGTACTGCCTGGGGATCGTCCTGTCGTTCATCTACGCGTTCTCCTCCTTCTCCAACTTCGGGATCCTCGCCCGCCAGCGCGTGCAGGTCATGCCGTTCTTCCTCGTCATGCTGTGCATCCCGGAACGTGAACGCAAGGCGAAGGTCGCCTTCGTGCCGCTCGAGCCGACCGCGCTCGCAACGCCGGCGCCCGCGCCGTACGTCGAGGAGGCGGTACCCGATCCGTACGCGGCCCACCGCGAGGAGCAGCGCGCGGTGGATGATCCGTACGCGCGCTTCCCCGACCTCATGGAGCCGCGGCGCAGTCGCTGGCGTCGTGGCTGACCCGGTCCGCGCGCTGCTCGACGCCGCGCCCTTCGGGGCGCGGTCCCGTCGCATCCGACTGCTGGGGTTCGACGCCGAGGTCCGCAGCGATGTCCCCGAGGTCGTCGAGGTGGTCGAACGTGTCTGGTCCCCCCTGCTCGACGAGGGGGTCGCCGAGCACGTCTTCACGGTCACGGTGGTCCCGGCGGCGCCCCGGGCGCTGCCCGAGTGGCGCCTGCACCTCGACGGCCTGCTCGTGGTGGCCAGCCCGATCCCGGCGGTCGTCGTCACGCACCTGCTCTGGGAGGCGAACCGCCAGGCGCTCGAGCACAGCCCGGGTCGGGCCCTGCTGCACGCCGCCGCGGTGGCGCGTGGCGATCGGGCCGCGATCATCGTCGGGCCCCAGGAGAGCGGGAAGTCCACGCTGGCCGCGGCGCTCGTCGGTCGCTACGGCCTCGGGTACCTCACCGACGAAGCGGTCGCGATCGATCCGGTGTCCGGCACGGTGGCGGCGTACCCGAAGTACGTGTCGGTCGGGCCGACGGTCGGGGACCTGCTCCCGGAGCTCGAGCCGCTCACCGATCCGCGCCTCGTCCCGCTGCTCGGCGACCTCACGGTCGTTCCGGCCGACACGTTCGGACCCGATCGCCTCGCCCCGCCCACCCGGCCCGCAGTGGTGGTGCTGCCCACGTACGTCCCGGATGCGCCGACGGAGGTCGAGGTGCTGAGCCCGGCCGGGGCACTGCACGCGATCGCGCAGCACGCGTACCACGTCGCCCGCGACGGCGACCTCGTCATGGGCGCGCTGGCCGGGGTCGTGGCCGCCTCCCCGTGCGTGCGGATCCGGGGGGCGGACCTCGACGCGGCCTGCTCGGCGGTGCTCGATCTCCTCGACGCCGGGGGTGGATCGTGAGCGGGCCGCGGCCGGTCGACGGTGTCGGGTTCCACCAGATCGGGGCCGAGGTGGTGCTCCAGCACGGCGGCGATCTCCACCTGCTCGACCCGATCGCCGCGGTGGTCTGGCAGTGCCTCGACGGCGTGGCCACGGTGCCGGAGATCGCCGATGACCTGGCGCCCGCCTTCGGGCGCGATCCGCGGGCGCTGCGCCCCGACGTCGAGGCGGCCGTCGCGTCCTTCGGCGCCGCCGGCCTGCTCGTCGATCCGCCGGCGGCGGAACCACAGCCCGGGTTCCTCGACCCCGACGGCACGCTGTTCTGTCCCACCTGCACCCGCGCCCCCGATCGCGCCCACCGTGCGGTGCTGCGGATCGGTGATCACCTCGTGGTCGTCGGCACCGACACCGCCGCCGCGCACGGCGCGATCGAGTCCGCCTTCGCCGCCCACCTCGTGCCCGATGCCGACCTGCCGCCCGGTGCGGCCGACGTGCCGCCGACCTTCTCGATCACCCTCGCCGAGCAGAGTCCCCGGGGGCTGCAACCCCTCCACGTGCTCCACCGCGGCGCGCCGCTCGCAATCGGCAGCCGGCGCGCCCGGCGGGTCCTCGAGGGCCTCGCCCTCCACCTCGCGGTCCACACGGATCCGGCGGCCCGCGGTCTCGTGGCCCTGCCCGCGGTGGCGGTCGCCCGCGTCGGCACCGTGCCGGGCGAGCCCGTGGTGCTCGTGCCGCAGTCGCCGCGGGCCACGGCCCGTGAACGGCGCAGCGCCCGCCGCGGCCTCACGGCGGCCGATGCGCCGGTCGCGCTCCTCGACCCCGCGACCGGCGAGATCGTGGTGGGCGCACCCGGCCTCGACCTCGACCTCGGGCCGTTGCTGGCGTTCGCGGCCACGGTGCCCGACGTGGGCGTGGAGCCGGAGCCGCTCGCGTGGGGCCGGTACCCCGTCGCGGCGATCGGGGCGCGGGGTGCGACCGACCCGACCCGGGCCCTCCTGGCCCTCGCGCCCGCCCACGAGGGGTGGCCGCACGCCGACGCGGCGCTCGCCGCACTCGCGGAGCTCGTCGCCGCGGTCGAGATCCTCGAGGGTGATTCGTTCGGCTAGGGCGTACGGGGCTCGACGGTGCAGGGCTTGTCGTTGCGCAGCGCCACGATCCATACGGGCGGGCGGAGCGGCGAGGTGTACCGGCGCTTCGCGACGAGTCGATCCGTCGGGGGCAGGCGGCGCGGGTCGATCGCGATCGCGACGCAGCGTCCGGCGAGGAACCGTCGACGGTACCGACGTCGCTCGGCGACCGTGTTGAAGATCGGCGTGGCGTACCCCTCGTGCCAGTAGTCCCACTCGAATCCACCGTCGAGGTCGCGTGGTGGGTACCCGGCCGCCACGGTGGCCAGGCCGACCTGCCAGCGGGTGGCGTCGTAGCGCGCCGAATCGATGCTGAACTCGAGGCCGAGGAGCGCGATCAGGACGAGCGCGACGGCGGTGGCGGCGCGGCGCGCGCCGGGCCGGCCGGCGCCCCACGGATCATGGCCGCTCGCACGCGCCAGCAGCACCGCGATGAGCGGGAGGCCGCCGAGCGCGTACCGGTCGAAGATCGGGAACCGATTGATCTGCAGCGTGTCGGTGAGGAGGTAGGCGCACCACAGTCCGCCGAGGGTGAGGCCGAAGGTGAGCGCGATCGGATCGATCGACCCGAGGTCACGGGTCCGCAGGCGGGCCGGGAGCCCGGCGAGCCACGGCACGACGCTCAGCGCGAGCACCGCCGCCCCGAGGGACCCGGCGAGCACGACGAGGGCCCACAGCGGACCCGGCATCAGGGCCGGGCGGACGCCAGCCATCACGATGTCGTCGCCGAGGACCCCGCGCGGGTGCACGTAGTTGCCGACGAACGCGTCCTCGCGCAGCGCGAGGTACCCGAACGCCAGCGCCGCGGTCGAGACGGCGGCGACGAGGACGGTCAGGCGCCGGGATGCCGACCACGCCCGCCGGAGGGTACGCACGGGCCCGGCCCACACGATGACCGGCGCGAGGAGGAGGCCCGCGAGGCGGCCGTACCCGATGCCGCGTGCGAGGGCCTCGCGCAGCGAGCCGACCGACGGATCCATCGGCGCGTTCGTGAGTGGGTTCGGGATCGTGCGCCACCAGGCGAGGAGCGCGATCGTCGCCAGCGCGACGAGTGCGGTCGTGACCAGCACGGTGCGCCACAGGCGCCGGTCGCCGTCGCGACGCGCCACGAGCGCGTAGGCGCCCAGGGTCGCGCCGACGGGCACGATCGCGTACTGGCGGATCGAGATCGCGACGAACCCGAGTGCGACCGCGCCGAGGAGGGCGGGGATGCGACACTCGGCGCGTCGCAGGCCGAGGACCGCGATCGCCGCCGCGAGGGTCTGGACCGCGAAGGTCGGCACGTCGGTCATGGAGGTCGCGGCGAGCGGGCCCCAGAGTGGGCCGAGCGCGATCGTCGCGGCGACGAGCAGGGCCGGGCCGCGCCGGCCGATCACCTGGATCCCCAGCCACACGGTGGCGAGGAGCCCGCCGACGCCGAGGAGCGCCATCTCGATGCGCACCGCGGCGATGGAGCCGGGCGCGACGAGCGCCACCGGAGCCGCGAGGAGCAACTGGCCGATGAGGGTCATCGAGACCCACCGGTTGAAGTCGAGGCCTCCGCCCTCGGTCCAACGGAACAGGGTCGTCAGGTAGGACCAGTCGTCCGAGCGCGGCACGGACAGCGCGCCGGCCCGCCATGCGATCACGAGCGGGACCAGCGCGCCGAGGACGAGGAGCACCGCGGTCGTACCGAGCCACCACGTGGCCCGGGTACCGGTGCGGACCGGCCCGGGCGCGGCGCGGCCCGGATCCGGCGGCGACGCGGTGGTCACCGCCCGCCCCCCGGGGCACGCGGGTCGACGGGTGCAGGCAAGGCCCGAATCCTACGAGCGCGCGGAGCGTCCCGGGACCGCAGGGCACGGTCGGGACCGGCCGGTCACGCCACTAGCCTCGGCCCCGTGCCGAGCGCTCGCACCCTGCGCAACGTCGCCCGTAACGCGCTGCGACCCTCCTACCTGCCGGTGATGGTCGGCAAGGTGCGGGCCCGCCTGCGTCCGACCCATCGCGACGAGGCGCTCGCGTGGGCGGCCGAGCACGCCGAGTCGGTGGACACCTTCGCGTCGGCGATCGATGCCGACCTCTGGGTCGAGTCGGGCGAGTGGGCCGCGGCCTTCGAGGTGCACGCGCGCGCCGTGCTCGCGACCGTCGGCGTGCCCCTCGGCGGTGGCGGGCACCACCGCCTCCTCCACTTCCTCACCCGGCTGCGCCGTCCGACCACGGTGGTCGAGACCGGGGTGGCGGCCGGGTGGTCCTCGGCCGCGGTGCTCGCCGCCCTCGAGGCCAACGGCGCGGGCACCCTGTACTCGAGCGACTTCCCGTACTTCCGGCTTGAGGACCCGGAGCGCTACGTGGGCTGCGTCGTGCCCGACGCGCTGCGCGCCGGATGGCACCTCCACACGCGGGGCGACCGGGCGAACCTCGCCGAGATCCTCCCCGTGTGCGGTCCCATCGGGCTCTTCCACTACGACTCCGACAAGTCGGCCGAGGGACGGACCTTCGGGTGGGAGACCGTCGCCCCGCACCTCACCGTGGACGCCGTGGTGGTGTTCGACGACATCGACGACAACACCTGGTTCCGGGACTGGGTCACTGCGGACTCCCGGCCGTTCCGGGTCTTCGAGCGCGGCGGCAAGTACGTCGGGCTCACCGGTCTCTAGCGGTCCCCGGGGCGCGCAGAGGCGCCCGCATCGTCCGGTTCGGGACGCCCGACCCTTCCCGCGTGGTGCCCGCGGTGCCCATGCTCGTCCTCCGCTCGTGAGCACGGGGAGGCGGTCACGATGGCCGACGGCACCACGGAGACGACCGGACCCGAGGTCATCGACCCGGCGTCGGCCGGGACGGAGGGCGGTCCCCCCACGACCCCAACGTCCGCCGAGGTGCCGACCACGTCGTCGCCCGTCCACCGACGGCGTCGGTTCCTCCCCGTGCTCGCGCTCGCCGTGCTCGTCGTCCTCGGGTGCGCCCTCGCCATGGTCGCCCTCGTCGACGGGTGGGGTCCGATGCACCGCACCCTCGACGACGAACTGCTCGGCGAGCGCTACTCGGCCGACCTCACGCGCGGGTCGGGCGACTTCACCGTGGTCGACGACGGCGCGTCCGCCTCCTCCTACGGGACCGATGGGTACCACCTCGTGGCCCGGACGGCGACGCCGGCCTGGCGGGGCGTGCAGGCGAACGGGACTCACACGAGCCTCGGCGTGCAGGTCTCGGCGCGGGCGCTCACCCCCGACGGTGACTTCGCGTTCGGTCCGTTCTGCTTCACGAGTCCGCAGCGGGCCCACGGTCTCCTCGTGAGCACCGACGGTCGGGCCCTGCTCGTCGAGACGGCGACCTCCGGTCCGGGGGCCCTGCGGGTGGTCCGCAGCCGTCCGATCGAGGCGCTCGACTGGTCCGGCTGGCACGACCTCCGCCTCGACTGCTCGGTGACGACCCTGAGCGGTGCGGGCCCGGTCGCCCTGCGCGGGTACGTGGACGGCCGGGTCGTGGTGCGGGCCACCGCACGCCTGCGGTCCGGCGCCTTCGCCTACACGGGCTTCGGCGGGGTGAACGAGGCCTCGGCGCCGGCGGAGTGGGTCGTGCGGTCCTTCGAGCGCCTCGGCGCCGACGACGTGGGTCGCAACCCCTAGAGGACCTCGCCCCGGAACTCGCGCCCGCGCAGGATCGCCTTCGCGTCGAAGACGAGCGGGGCGTGCGCGCAGATCACGTCGGGGTCGAACTCCGGGTGGTCGACGAGCACGACGACGAGGTCGGCCGCGCCGAGGGCCTCGGGCCCGAAGTCCTCGAGCACGAGGTCGAACCCGGGGGTGAACACCGCCGGGATGTGGGGATCGCAGGCCCGCAGGGACGCACCGAGCGCGGCGAGTCGCTCGGCCACCACCACCGAGGGCGACTCCCGCCAGTCGGAGGTGCCGGCCTTGTAGGCCATGCCGAGCAGCAGGATGCGGGTGCCCTTCACCGATCGCTCGTGCTTGTTGAGCATGGCGGCGATGCGGCTCACGACGTAGTCGGGCATGTGCTCGTTGACGTCGTTGGCCAGCTCGACGAACCGGAACGCCGAGCCGGACGTCCGCCGCACCCGCCAGGAGAGGTACGAGGGATCGACCGGCAGGCAGTGCCCACCCACCCCGGGACCCGGGGTGAAGCGCATGTACCCGAACGGCTTCGTGGACGCCGCGTCGATCGCGCTCCAGATGTCCACCCCGAGGTCCTCGGCAAACATCGCGAGTTCGTTCACGAGCGCGATGTTCACGTGCCGGAACGTGTTCTCGAGCAACTTCACGAGTTCGGCCTCCGCGCAGGAGCCGACCGGCACCACCGTGTCGACGAGGGCGCCGTAGAACTCGGCCACGCAGGCCAGCGATGTCTCGTCGACGCCGGAGACGACCTTCGGGGTGTTCTCGAAGGTGAAGCGCGCGTTCCCCGGGTCGATGCGCTCGGGGGAGTAGCCGAGGTGGAAGTCGCGTCCGGCGGTGAGCCCCGAGCCCTCGAGGATCGGCCCGACGAGTTCCTCGGTCGTGCCCGGGTAGGTGGTGCTCTCGAGGACGACGAGCGCGCCGGCCCGCAGGACCCGGCACACCTGCTCGGCCGCCTGCTCCACGTACGAGAGGTCGGGCGTGCCCTCGCGCAGCGGGGTCGGCACGGAGATGACCGCCACGTCGAACCCGGCGAGGTCCCCGATCGAGTCCGTGGCCGTGTACCCGGCCTCCATCGCGGCGCGCAGGCGCGAGTCGGGCACGTCCTCGACGTAGGAGTGGCCGTCGCGCAGCGCTCCGAGTCGTCGGGGGTCGACCTCGAAGCCGGTGACCCGGAAGCCCGCTTCGGCGGCGCGCATGGCCACCGGGAGGCCGACGTAACCCTGCCCGATGATGACGACGTGGGCGCGCCGGTCGCGCAGGGCGTCGAGGAGTGCGGTCATGGCCGCCAAGTCTGCCGCACCCGTCGGGGCGTCGGGACCGTTCGCGCGCCCGCCGGCGAGGGGCGCGGCGAACCGAGCGGAACCCGCGTCGGCACGGGGGCGGTGACGGCCGGAGGACGGTGGGTCAGGGCTG
>JBJTOY010000092.1:0-11929 GCA_046074845.1 Actinomycetes bacterium
AGCGGAAGGCTGCGAAGAAGGCTGCCAAGAAGGCCCCCGCGAAGCGGAAGGCTGCGAAGAAGGCTGCCAAGAAGGCCCCCGCGAAGCGGAAGGCTGCGAAGAAGGCTGCCAAGAAGGCCCCCGCGAAGCGGAAGGCCGCCCGGAAGCCGGCGAAGCGCAAGGCTGCGAAGCGGCGCTAGCCACTCCTGGCTGGTCAGGGATTCGGACGGGGAGGCCGGGAGGCCTCCCCGTTCCGCGTCCGGACTCGATCGGCCCGGGCGGCTTCCGGCCCGGTCCGGGGCGGTGCGTTCGGGCGTGCCGAGGACGGGATCAGGTGCGGGTGATGGCCCGGAAGGCCTCGAAGAGCCCACGGGGTCCGATCCCGTCGGCCGGGGTCGCCCGCCGGCGCACCTCGGCCACGAAGGCCTCGTGCTGGGCCGCCTCCTCCGGCTGACCCGGCTGGATCCCCATCGTGGAGTGCCACTGGCTGCGGTGCTCGAGCAGCGCGGCGACCTTCGCCCCGAGGTGGGCCTCCGCAGGTTCCCAGTGGTTCGGCTCGTCGGCCTCGAACAGCAGGAGCGTCCCGGGCCGGTGGTGGGGTCCGGCCGCCGGGAAGAAGTGCGGGTCGCGGGCGGCCACGAGCCCATCGACCGTGAGCCACCCGGCGTGCCGGTGATCGGGGTGCAGCCGGTACCGCTGCCAGGGGTCGTGGCCGATGAGCACCTCGGGCCGCACGTCCCGGATCACCCGGCACACCGCCTCCCGCTCGGCGAGACCGCTCTGGAGCTCCCCGTCCGGGTACCCGAGGAACACCACGTCTGCGGCGCCGAGGCGTGCGGCGGCCGCGCGGGCCTCGGTCTCCCGGATCGCCACGAGGTCGCGCAGGTCGGCCGCGCCGTCCCAGGAACCCTTCGACCCGTCGGTGAGCACGAGCAGGTGGACCTCGCAGCCCGCCTCGGCCCAGCGGGCCAGGGTCGCCCCCGCTCCGAACTCCACGTCGTCCGGATGGGACCCGATGGCGAGCGCCCGTGCCGGGACCGCCATCGCGCTCACCGGCGCACCCGCCCGCGGGACCCGGGTGTTCCGACGGCACCGCCCTCGAGGCCCTCGGCGGCGAGGTCCTCGGGCAGGTCGAGGTCGGCGGCGAGGTCCGGATCGCGCACCGCGCGTACGCCGAGGCCGGCGGCACGCGCCGCCGCGGCGTGACGGCGGTAGGAGCCGGGCCCGTACGCGAACACGAACCCGGTGGCCCCGACCGGAATGGAGATGGCCGGGGTGCCGTCCCCGCGTCGGCACGGGACGATCGCTGCGACCGGCGCACTGGCGTCCCGGGTGAGCGCGGCGAGCGAACCGGCCCGGACCCGCGGCAGGTCGGCGTGGAGCACCACGGCCCGGGCGGAGCCCTGCGCGGCGCACCAGGCCACCCCCGCGGTCGCGGCACCGTCGAGGGAACCGGGGTCGTCGATGCAGGCCAGGGACCGCGCCGCGGCCCAGGCGCGCACCTCGGGCGCGCTCGAGACCACGACCACCGGGTGGCCGGCGGCGGCCTCCACGACGCGGGCGGCGAGGTCGCGACCGAGTTCGGCCCGTTCGGACGGGCTCAGGACCTCGGCGAGGCGGGCCATGCCGTCGGTGAACGCCCGCACCGGGACGACGACGCCGGCACCTCGGGGTGCGGGGGTGGGGGACTCTCCCGACGGCGCTCGCATGGGGCTCCGTACACTACGCGACCGTGGAGATCGCTTACCCCGTGGTCGCGGGTCTGCTCCGGCCGCCGTTCCGGCACGGCCTGCGTTGGCGCACCGAGGGGCTCGAACGCGTCCCCGCGCAGGGGGCGGTGATCCTCGCCTCGAACCACGTGTCGTACCTCGATCCGCTCGTGGTCGCGATGGCGGTGGATCGGCGCCGCCGCCGGGTCCGGTTCCTCGCCAAGGACGAACTCTTCCGCAAGCAGCCGCTCGGCGGATTCCTCCGGGCCGCCGGACAGATCCCGGTCGCCCGCGGCACCTCGGACGCCGCGACCTCGCTCGACGCGGCGGTCGGCGCGCTGCACGACGGCGAGTGTGTGGTGGTGTTCCCGGAGGGCACGATCTCGCTCGACCTCGAGCCGATGGCGGGCAAGACCGGCACGGCCCGGCTCGCGGCGGCCTCCGGCGTCGCGGTGCTCCCGGTCGGGGTGTGGGGCGCGCACCGGATCATGTTCAAGGGTCGCAGGCCGCGCTGGCGCACGGGCGTCGCGGTGAGCCTCGTCGTCGGCGAGCCCATCAGGGTCGCGGCCGACGAGGACCCGAGGGTGGCGACCGATCGCGTCATGGCCGGCGTCTGCGCGGCGGTGGCCCGCGCTCGGGAGATCTACCCGCAGGCGCCGCGGACCGACGAGGACGACTGGTGGGTCCGCGGGCCGGACAGCGCCGTCCTCCGACCGTGCGGGGGTTGAGGTGAGCGACGCCCCCCGCACCCGGGTCACCGTCGTCGGCGCCGGATCCTGGGGCACCGCGGTCGCCGCCATCGCCGCGGCCCACGGCGACGCGACCCTCTGGGCCCGCGACCCGGCGCTCGCCGCCGCCATCACCCGCGACCGTCGCAACGACGCGTACCTCCCGGGGGTCGACCTCCCGGCGATGCGGGTCACCGCCGACCTCGCGGCGGCCCTCGCCGGCGCCGACATCGTGGTGATGGGCGTGCCCTCCCACGGGTTCCGTGACGTGCTCACCGCCGGCGCGCCGGCGATCGATCCCGACGCGACCGTCGTGAGCCTGGTCAAGGGGGTCGAGCAGGGCACCCTCCTGCGCATGACCCAGGTCGCCTCCGAGGTGCTCGCCGGCGATCCGAGCCGTATCGGCGTGCTCACCGGCCCGAACCTCGCCCGCGAGGTGGCCGAGGGGCAGCCGACCGCATCGGTGGCCGCGCTCGCCGACCCCGATCGGGCGGCGGCGGTCCAGCGGGCCTTCATGACCGGGACCTTCCGGGTGTACACGAACCCGGACGTCATCGGGTGCGAGATCGCCGGCGCGCTCAAGAACGTCATGGCCCTCGCGGCCGGGATCGCCCACGGACTCGGCTACGGCGACAACACGAAGGCCGCACTCATCACCCGCGGCCTCGCCGAGCTCGCGCGTCTCGGCGTCGCGCTCGGCGGGGACCCCCTCACGTTCTCGGGGCTCGCGGGGATGGGGGACCTCGTCGCCACGTGCATCAGCGACAAGAGTCGGAACCGCACGGTGGGGGTGGCGCTCGGCCGGGGGCGTACCCTCGACGAGGTGGTCGCCGAGATGCAGATGGTCGCGGAGGGCGTGAAGAGCACGCGGGCGGTCCTCGACCTTGCGCGGGCCCACGGGGTGGAGATGCCGATCGCTGAGCAGGTCGGGGCGGTGCTCTACGACGGGCGTCGACCGGCCGAGATCGTGCCGTCGCTCATGCTGCGCGAGGCCACCTCCGAACTGCACGGTCTGTCGTGACGACGGTCGGCACCCTCGGCTCGGCGGGTCGTGCGCTCGTCGATCCGCGTGGGCACGTCACCGCACTCGACGAGGCCTTCTCACTCGACTGGTGGATCGGGGCGGACGACCGGTGGCACGTCGCGGGCCGCGAGGCCGCGGTCCGCCAGCAGGCGCTCGAGGGTGCCCCGGTGCTCGAGACCTCGATGCGAGTCCCGAACGGCAACGCGGTGCAGCGCGTCTACGGCGTGAGCGGCGCGGCGGGTCTCGTCGTGGTCGAACTGGAGAACCGTTCCCCCGGCGCGCTCGCGGCCGCCTTCGTGCTGCGCGGACACCCGGACCGGGCGATCCGCCGGGTCGCGCTCGACGGCACCACCCTCGTGGTGGACGGGCGACCGGCGCTCGTCCTGCCCTTTGCGCCGTCGCGCTGGCTGGTGTCCCGTGCCGGCGACCCCGACGCCTTCGACACCGTCGTCGGGGGTGGCGCGGTGACCGGGGCCTTCGTCGAGGTCGCCGATCCGGAGGGCCTCGAGATCGTGCTCATGTACCCGCTCGCGCACACCGCCCGGATGCGGATCGCGCTCGCGCTGGGCGAGGAGTGGCCGGACGGGGTCGCGCTCGCGGACCTCCCCGGTCCGGACGACGTCGTCCGCGGTTGGCAGGTCATGCTCGAGCAGGGCACCCGGGTGGTGCTGCCCGACGACCGACTCGCCGAACGCGTGCGGCGCGCCCGGGCCGAGGTGCTGCTGGCGTCCGACACCGCCGATGCGGTCGCCGCCCTCGAGGACTGGGGCTTCGACTCCGAGGCCGAGTACGCGTGGCACGGACTGCGGTTGCGTGAGCGTCGGGCCGCCCGGCGACGACCGCCGGTGCGCGCCGAGGGGTGGCCGGACGACCCCGCGGCGTTCCTCGTGGCACTGCGCCAACTGCTCGTCGCCGATCGTGAGGGCGGCGTCGCCCTCCTCGGCGCCTGCCCGCCCGAGTGGTTCGGTCAGGGCATCGAGGTGCACGGTGCGCCGACCCGTCACGGCGTCGTGTCGTACGCCGTGCGCTGGCACGGCGAGCGCCCGGCGTTGCTCTGGGAGGTGCGTGACGCGTCGGGGCCGGTCACCGTGACCTGTCCCGGTCTCGACCCGGCGTTCGCGAGCGAGGACGCGAGCGGCGAGGCACTCCTCGCCGCTCCGCTCACTCGGCCAGCAACAGGCTGACGATCTCGTTCGACCGGATCGTCCGGGTGCCCTCGAAGGCCTCGCGCGGACGGCCGAGCAGGTCCACCACCCATCCGGTGGCCGGGCGGCCGTCGAGGCTCACCGTGAGGGTCCGGGACGCCGGGTGCGGGTTGTACCCGCGCAGCGCGAGGCCGCCCTCGGCGCGGTGCAGCGCGCTCACCTCGATGCCCTCGACCCGCAGACGACCGCCGTGCGGAGGGAGGGCATCACCCGGGATCTCGCCGCGCCGGATCCGCTCGAGGGGGACGAGCAGGTCGTCGGCCACCCGGGGGAGGTCGGCCGCGGCCCAGTCGCCCCGGTGCGGGACGACCGCGTAGGTGAGCGTCAGCGGTCGGCGCATCTGGGCGCCCTCGACCGGGAGCAGGGGTCCGGCGGCGTTCGGCCGGTAGTACATCTCCGATCGCGACAGGTATCCGGTCGAGCGGAACAGGGTGAGCGCGAGTTCCGTGCCGCCCTCGACCACCTCGTACTCGAGGAGGCCGTCGTGGACGAGTCCGATGCCGACCGTGCCGTCGGAGGCGTCGACGAAGCGCCGCGACACCCAGGTCGGGAGCGCGTACTCGTGCGGTGCTCCCTCGGTCTCGAGGCCGCGCTCGACAACCGCGAACGCGCAATCGGCCCGCGAGCCCGCGACCGGCGCGGGCAGCGGGAAGTGCACGCGCACCCGGTGGTCACGGGACCGGTTCTCGATCTCGTGCTGCACCCGCACGAAGCGCTCGCCGGTGCGGACCTCGAGGGTGGTGACGATCGTGTGGGGGATCGTGGTGGCGGCCCGGGCGGTGCACCGGCGCTCGTCGCCGATGGCGTGGCTCGGCCAGGCGACGTCGGTCTCGATGACGGCCCGGGCGAACACCGGTCCGGCCTCCTCCGTGCGCACGCGCACGGAGGTCGGGGTGTCGACGAGGAAGTCGCCCTTCGGCGGCGAGTAGTTGTAGGTGTCGCCTCCGTCGCCACCCTCGACGATGCGGCCGAGGCCGGAGGTCGCGAGCCCGTCGGCGGTCGTGATCGAGTACGTGCCCGTGGTCGCATCGACCGTGACCGTGAGGTGCTCGTTGCGCAGGGTGGACCCGTCCGCACCGACACCGGTGGCTGGGCCCTCGCCCTCGACCGGGACGAAGGAGCGCCAGCCGAATCCGGGCACGTCGTCGGCCGCGAACACGATGCTGCGCGTCGGCTGGCGCATCACGCGGAAGTGGAAACGCGCCTCGGGGTCGGCCGCGGCGAGCGCCGTGAGTTCGCCGCGCATCGGCTCGAGGTCGACGACCCGGGTGTCGGTCGCCACGTGGGTGCGCACCTCGATGTCGCCCTCGCCCTCGGGCATGAGGATCTCGTACCGCGCGATCTTGTAGCCGGCGAACTCCGGACCGCGCGCCATGTCGAGCACCGCGGAGACCATCTCGGCCTTCACGCGCACGCGGAACGCCTCGCCGTCGAGGAGTGCGACGGTCTGGGTGGGCCGGGGCGCGCCGCCGCCCACCGGCACGACGTGCACCGGGCCCTCGCCGGTGACGAGCGCGGTCACCATGCCGCCCCGCGCGCGGGCGCTCGGGTTCACGACGATCGTCGCCTCTGCGGGTGCGTCGACCCGGACCGCGAGCGAGACGAGCGCGTCCCGGGCGAGGCCGTCACCGATGTGCTGGACCTCGCGGTAGCGCACCTTCACCGCATCGACGACGTCGTCGGAGGAGCAGGCACAGGACGAGTCGTGGGCGCTGTTCAGCACGAGCAGTCGCCACGCGATCGCGAGTTCGGCGGCCGCCGTGTACTCGGCCGCCGGGATGAGCGCGGCCTGCAACGGTTCGGCCCTACGCTCGACGGCCCGCTCGGCCCGGGCGCACTCCTGGTGGATGTCGACCCGGTTCGACGCGACCCCCATGAGCACGTTCGACCGCACGCCCGAGCGCATCTCGCCCCGCCAGGTCGTGAGCCCCTCGGCGGGCTGGTCGGCGAGGTATTCCGGCAACGAGGTGACGACGAAGCGGTACTCGTCCTGGGCGGCGTTGGCCGCGGCCACGACCTCGCCGAGCCAGGGCTGGGGCACCTGGTGGTCGGTGCCGTTCATGAGCAGCAGTCCGCCGCCCGGCAGCCGTGCGTCGCCCAGTTCCCGCTCGTACCCGCGGGCGCGCTCGATGAGCCCCTCGGGCTCCCGGGGCAGGTCGCGGCCGTTCGAGTACGAGCCCACGAGGAACTCGGCGCGCACGCGCGAGCCGTCGAGGGCCTCCCACCAGAACGCCGTCCGGGTCACCGCGCTCGGCACGCCGCGCCACACCACGGTGTGCTCGAGGCCGGCGAGGGCGAGGATCTGGGGCATCTGCGCGACGTGGCCGAACATGTCGGGGAGGTACCCGACCTGCATCGCGCCGCCGAAGCGGGCGGCGCGGGCCATGCCCATCTGGAGGTCCCGCACGATCGTCTCGCCCGAGACCATGTACTCGTCCATGAGGATCGCCCACGGCCCGACGCCGAGCCGGCCGCTCGACGCGAGGCGCACGAGGCGCTCCTCCGCCTCGGGCCGGACCTCGAGGTAGTCGTCGATCACCGCGGTCTGGCCGTCGAGCAGGAACCGCGCGTACGACGGGTCGGCCTCGAGGCGGGGCAGGAACTCGTCGAGGATCCGCACGAGTCGGTGCCGGAACTCCTGGAACGGGGCGTACCACTCACGGTCCCAATGGGTGTGGGGGACGATCCCGACGACGGTGGGGGTGGCGGTGGTGCGGGCTCCGGCGCTCGTCATGGGCCCGGACACTACGGGAGCCGGCCCCGCCGCCGGTGCGTCAGCGAACGGTCAGGACGGCGTCGCATCCGGTTCACGGAGCGGAACATCCCGGGAAACGGAGCGTCCGTAGGTTCCCCGACGTCACATCGGTACAAGCGAGCGATCTGGTCCAGCAACGGCGCCGGTCAGGGCTCGACGAGCCTCCTGGGAGGGAGACGTGAGACTGACCAAGCGGAGGGCGCTGATCTTCAGCGTCCTCACCGCACTGTTCCTGATGTCCTTCGGCGGGGCGGCGTTCGCCGCCGACACCTTCAAGGACACCCAGATCCCTAAGGGGCCAGGCGTGGGCATCAGCCTGAACCTGCTCTGGATCATCCTCGGCGCGCTCCTCGTGATCTTCATGCAGGCCGGCTTCGCGCTCGTCGAGACCGGCTTCACCCGGGCGAAGCACGCGGCGCACGTCGTGAGCACGAATTTCGCCATCTTCGGCCTCGGGTTCGTCGGCTTCTTCCTCATCGGCTTCCCGCTCATGTTCAGCGGGTTCTCGTACCCGGGCTACTTCGGGCTCGACAAGGCCATGGGTGATGGCGCCCTCCTCGGATCCGGCTCCTGGGTGTTCCTCTGGGGCAAGTCCGGGTTCCTGCTCACCGGCACCGGCTACGGCCACGGGCCGGCGAGCGCGCCGATCCTCGCGTTCTTCCTGTACATGGTCGCCTTCATGGACACCGTGGCGACCATCCCGACCGGCTCGATGGCCGAGCGGTGGAAGTGGAAGTCGTTCGTGGTGTGGGGCCTGTTCTGCGGCGCCATCTACTACCCGCTGTTCGGCGCCTGGACCTGGGGTGGCGGCTGGCTGTCCCAGCTCGGCAACAGCACGAAGCTCGGTTTCGGCTACGTCGACTTCGCCGGCTCCGGTGTGGTCCACGCGGTCGGTGGGGTGGCGGCCCTCGCGGGCGCCATCGTCCTCGGCCCCCGCATCGGCAAGTACGGACCCGACGGCAAGCCGCGGGCCCTCGGAGCGCACAACGTCCCGATGGCGATGCTCGGCACCTTCATCCTGCTGTTCGGGTGGTTCGGCTTCAACGCGGCGTCGACCTTCGCCGCCACCGACGTGCAGTTCGTCGTCGTCGCGGTGAACACCGCGATCGCGGCGGCCTTCGGTGCGACCGCGGCGATGTTCTACGTCATGAAGCGGATGGGCAAGCCCGACCCCGGCATGATGGTGAACGGCATGCTCGCCGGCCTCGTGGCGATCACGGCTCCGTGCGCCTTCGTGCAGCCCTGGGCCGCAGCGGTCATCGGCACCGTCGCCGCCCTCATCGTGATCGAGGCGCTCTTCTTCTTCGAGCGCAAGGGCATCGACGACCCGGTCGGTGCCATCTCGGTCCACGGCGTGGGTGGCACGCTCGGTGTGCTCTTCGTGGGCATCTTCGCCTCCGGCGACTACGGCGCGGGGTGGAACCTCACGGCCAAGGGTGCGGCGGCGGAGGCCTCCGGCGTCACCGGGATCCTCTACGACTTCGGGCTCGGATCGAAGCAGCTCGCAGCGCAGGCGATCGGTGCGCTCGTGATCTGGACCGTGATCCTGGGGATTGCGTTCGCCTTCTTCAAGATCCAGAACGCGCTCACCAAGGGCGGCATCCGCTCCGAGGCCGAGCACGAGGAGATGGGGCTCGACGTTCCTGAGATGGGTGTGCTGGCCTACGACAACCTCCAGCTCAACGAACTCGACCTCGTCGGGGTCGGCGAGCTCAAGCAGGTCTTGTCCGGCGGCGAGTCCCCGGACCCGACCATCGGTCGGTAGGCACCACCTCCGCACGACGAGGGGCCCGGTCGGTTCGCCGACCGGGCCCCGTCGCGTCGGTCGACGGCGCCGGCCGTAGCATCGGCGCCGTGGCCCCCGATCCCGCATCCCTGTCGGTGTTCCTCGACTTCGACGGCACCATCACCACCGCCGACACCGGGGTGCACGTGCTCGAGCGGTTCGCGGATCCGGCCTGGCGCGAGATCGACGCCGAGTACGCCCGGGGTGGGATCCCGTCCCGGGTCTGCCTGCTCGACGAGTGGGACCTGCTCCCACACGATCGGGACCTCCTGGTGGCCGCAGCGGCCGAGGTGCCCCTCGATCCCGGGTTCGAGCCGCTCGTCGCCGCCCTGCGGGCGGCGGGCGCCGAGGTGCGCATCGTCTCGGACGGGTTCGGCCTCACGGTCCACGAGGTCGGCGGTGCGCTCGGGATCCCCGTCCTCGCCAACCGGGTCGACTGGACCACCGGCCGGCTCGAGTTCCCGTTCGAGGACCGGTGCTGTGCGTGCTCGTCCTGCGGCACCTGCAAGCAGGCCCCGATCAAGGACGCGGCTCGGGCCGGGCGCACGACCGTGCTCGTCGGGGACGGTACGAGCGACCGCAAGGCGGCCCTGCTCGCCGACCTCGTCTTCGCCAAGGCCGGACTCGCCCGATGGTGCGCGCACAACGACGTGGCGTTCACCCCGTTCGAGACGCTGGCGGACGTGCACGGCGCGCTGCTCGGGGACCAGGGCTAGAGTCGGTCCCGTGCCGTTCTACGCCATGCTCACGACGCTCGGTCCCGACGGCTGGGCGACCGTCCGCGAACACCCGGAGCGCATCCAGCAGGTGCGCGACGAGGTCGAGGCCATGGGCCTCAAGGTCGTCGTGCAGTACGCGCTCATGGGACAGTGGGACTTCCTCAACATCATCGAGGCCCCGGACGAGCTCTCGATGGCGAACGCTGCGGTCGCGCTCGCCGCACGCGGCACGATGCGCACCACCACGATGCAGGCGATCCCGGTCGAGGACCTCATCGCCACGCTCGAACGTCACGCCGACTGACGCTCCGGCGGCCCCGGGCCGCGGTACCGATCGCTCAGACCCACCAGGTCTCGCGCTTGCGCCGTTCGTCGCGGATCTCGTCGGCCGCGAACAGCGTGGGGAGCAGGGCGCCGTCGTGGCGGCGGCGGACCCGGTATCGCACGTCGTCGCCGTGGACGACCTCGGCCACCTCGAAGCCGCGGGACCACTCGCGTCGGAACCGCGAACGCACCTCGACCCGATCCCCCTGCTCCACCGGGGGAGCGTACGCCCGGACGGTGCGAGATGGACACCCGTCCCGAACGTGCCTTGGCTACGGTCCCGGCGTGGCCACGCGACGCCCCGATCCCACCCTCGAGGTAGAGGAGCGCTGCTGGGCTGCCGGTGACGTGGTGGTCTGCGGGCTCGACGAGGTCGGTCGCGGCGCGTGGGCCGGTCCGGCCACGATCGCGGCGGTGGTCCCCGGGCGCGAGCCGATCCCGGGCGTGCGCGACTCGAAGCAGATGAGTCCGGCCTCCCGCGAGCGCGGTGCGGCGGCGGTGCGCGCGTGGGCCGTGGCCACGGGCATCGGGCACGCATCGCCGCGCGAGTGCGACGAGCTCGGCATGACGAGGGCCCTGCGGCTCGCCGGGATGCGCGCGCTCGCCGAGATCGAGGCCCAGGGCCTCGTGCCCGATCGCATCCTCCTCGACGGCACGCACGACTTCCTCGGCCTCGGGGCGCGCGTCACGACCGTGGTGAAGGGTGACGCGACCTGCCTGTCGATCGCGGCGGCCTCGGTGGTCGCGAAAGTGACCCGCGACGCGCTCATGACCGATGCGGCCGAGCACTTCCCGGCCTACGGCTTCGAGGGCAACAAGGGGTACCCCGCACCGGTGCACGTCATGGCGCTCAACGGGTACGGGCCGACCACCATCCACCGCACCTCGTGGTCCTACGTCGACGACCTCCCGTTCCGCACCCTCGAACCCCCGCCGGGTCGACTCCTGTAGCGGTGCGCCGAGTCCGGAACCGCCGGAGACGGTCCGGGTAGGGTTCGGCGCATGGGCCAGCCGATCACCGTCACCGTGCGCCCCGGGAACGACCCCGCGGTCCGCATCCTCGACACCAACCGTTCGCTCACGAGCATGGCGACCGAGCGCTACGACTCCGTCGAGGCCGCCCGTGAGCGGGGGAACCGCCCGCCCGACGTCCTCGCCCGACGCCTCCTCGAGGCGGGCGCGAGCCACGTGACCATCTACTCGAACGTCGTCACCGTGCGGGCGGCCGACTGGTCCTCCCTCGAGGCGACCGCCGTCCACCTCTGCGAGCACCTCATGGAGTACTACGGCGAGGAGGCGGGCTGGTCCTTCGCCGCCCGCGGGCTCGAGGATCCCGGACCCGCCGCGCCGTCCGGCCTCACGGTCAAGAAGTCGGCGAGCGGTCAGGCCACGATCACCCAGGGCTGAGGTCGCCCGCGTCGCTCGGTCCGGCCGCGCCCGTGTTCGTCCACTCCACCGGTTCCTCGCTCGACGGGTTCGTCGCGGACGCGCACGGCGGCCTCGACTGGTTGCTCTCGGCCGACATGGATCCGGACGGTCCCGGTGGGTTCGCCGCGTTCGACGCGACCATCGGCGCGCTCGTCATGGGCCGCACCACCTACGACTGGGTCGACGCCGCGCTCACGCGTGACGGCGTGCCGTGGCCGCACCACCAGCCGACCTGGGTGATGACGCACCGCGGGCCGCCGGCGGTCGTGCCG
>JBJTOY010000093.1:0-35797 GCA_046074845.1 Actinomycetes bacterium
CGCGAGTTCGTCACGGCGGCGCGGGCTCAGGGCGCCACCCAGCGCAGCACGATGTTCCGGGAGGTCCTCCCGAACGTCGTCCCGGCCATGCTCTCGATCGCCCTGCTCGGGGTGGCGATCGTCATCGTGATCGAGGGCGGGCTGGCCATCTTCGGGCTGAGCGTGCCCGAGCCGAACCCGTCGTGGGGCAACATGATCCAGAGCCAGCTCCAGGCGTTCGAGACCTATCCCCACGTCTGGCTCGCGCCGTCGATCGCGATCTTCCTCACGGTATTGGCGCTCAACTACGTCGGCGATCTCGTGCGGCGGCTCTTCGACGTGCGGGAGAGCGTGCTGTGAGTCCCCGATTCCGACGCGGACGGAAGGGGGAGGGGCCGGCGGACCGCTTCGCTGACGCGCCCACCGACGGCACCCTGCTCGAGGTCGATGACGTGCGCACGTCTTTCCGTTCGGATCGTGGTCTCGTGCGGGCCGTCGACGGTGTGACGTTCACGCTCGACCGGAGCCGCACGATCGGCATCGTGGGCGAGTCGGGGTGCGGCAAGTCGGTGCTCTCGCGGTCGATCATGGGGTTGCTCCCTCGGAACGCCGTGCGCGAGGGCAGTGTGAGGTTCGAGGGGCGTGAGCTCATCGGCGAGGCGCCCGACGTGTTGCGGCGGTTCTGGGGCGCCCAGATGTCGATGGTCTTCCAGGACCCGATGACCTCGCTCAATCCGGTCATGCGGATCGGCAACCAGATCACCGAGTCGATCCTCACCCACTTCGACGTCACCGAGGAGTACGCGAACGAGACCGCGCTCTCGCTGCTCACCTCGGTCGGCATCCCCGAGCCCGAGCGTCGCTTGCGCGAGTACCCCCACCAGCTCTCGGGGGGCATGCGGCAGCGGGTCATGATCGCCATTGCGCTGGCCTGCGGTCCCAAGCTCCTCTTCGCCGACGAGCCGACCACGGCGCTCGACGTCACGGTGCAGGCCCAGATTCTCGATCTCCTCGCCTCGCAGCAACGCGAGCGGTACATGGCCGTGGTGCTCGTCACTCACGACCTCGGGGTCGTGGCCGGCCGTACCGACGAGATCGCGGTGATGTACGCCGGTCGCATCGTCGAGAAGGCTCCGACGAAGGTGCTGTTCACCGCGATGCGCCACCCGTACACCGAGGCGCTGCTCGCATCGATCCCGAAGATCGCCGACCCCTCCCACACCCGGCTGCAGACCATCGGCGGTCGTCCGCCGAACCTCATCTCGCCGCCTGTGGGCTGCAAGTTCAGTCCCCGCTGCGCGTACGCCCAGGACCGCTGCCGGACCGAGGACCCGCCCCTGTCCGAGCCCGACGAGCACGGCCACCAGTTCCGCTGCTGGTACCCGGTTGAGATCACGAAGAAGCCGGAGGTGGCCTGATGGCCGGCACGGGCAAGGCCCACCTCTCCGCTGACGGCGCGCTGCTGCGGGTCGAGGACCTCGTCGTCGAGTTCCCCGTCGGCCGCACCGGCCTCAAGGTCAGCGCCGTCGCCGGGATCAGCATCGACGTCCGGGAGGGCGAGACCCTCGGCCTCGTCGGCGAGTCGGGCTGCGGCAAGTCGACGCTCGGCAAGGCGATCATGCAGATCAACCGGGCGACCTCCGGGACGGTGCACTTCGGAGACACCGACCTGACCCGCCTCAAGGGCGAGGAGCTCCGCCGCACGCGGCCGCGGCTCCAGATGATCTTCCAGGACCCGATCTCCTCGCTCAACCCGCGCCGCCGGGTGGGCCGGATCGTCCGTGAGGGCCTCGACATCTGGAAGGTCGGCGACGAGGAGAGCCGCGACGCCAAGGTGCGCGAGGTGCTCGAGATCGTCGGCATCGATCCGGACGCCGCGATCGGACGGCGCCCGCACGAGTTCTCGGGCGGGCAGTGCCAACGCATCTCGATCGCCCGTGCCGTCGCGACCGAGCCGGCCGTCATCATCTGCGACGAGCCGGTCTCGGCCCTCGACGTGTCGGTGCAGGCGTCCATCCTCAACCTGCTCGAGGACATGAAGGCCCGCTACGGCCTGACCCTCGTGTTCATCGCCCACGACCTCGCAGTGGTCAAGAACATCTCCGACCGTGTGGCCGTCATGTACCTCGGCAAGCTGTGCGAGGTGGCCTCCCCCGACGAGCTCTACGCCACCCCGACCCACCCGTACACCGCGGCGCTGCTCAGCGCGATCCCGGTGCCGGACCCCACCGTCGACCCGTCGTCCCGCGGGGGCGTCGGCGGCGAGATCCCCTCCCCGCTCGCGCCGCCCTCCGGCTGCCGGTTCCGCACCCGCTGCCCGTTCGCCACCGACGAGTGTGCGAGCACCGAGCCCGAGATGCGGGAGATCCGACCCGGCCACTTCGTGGCCTGCCACCACCCGCGCGAACCGGGCCAGTCCCTCCCCACCGTCACCGACTGAACGCGGGTCCCGCGTTCGAGCGGGACCTGTGCGTCAGCGGGCCCGGTCGGCCGCTCGGTCCATCACACGACATACCCCGTGGCGTGACGAGCGGGACCTTCGAAACCTTGACCACGCCCCCCGCTCGGTCCCGCGCACGGAACACCCCGTGGATGGACGAGCGGGACCTGTGCGTCAGCGGGCCCGGTCGGCCGCTCGGTCCATCACACGGTCCAACACGGGGCGCAGGAGGCCGGCGACGCGGGCCAGGAGTGCGGACTGCACGTCGGTGGTGATGACGACCCGGGAGCGCTCGATGCCGGCCACGATCGAGGCGGCGACCTCGTCGGCGGACCGCAGCCGGATCCCGGCCGAGATCGCGGCGGTCTCCGGCGGCTTGAGCCGGTTCTCGGCCTCGAAGCCGGGTGTGTCGGTGTCGGGCGGGTACGCGCACAGCACGTGCACACCGTGGGGTCGCATCTCGGACCGGAGCGCGTCGAGCAACCCGCGCACCGCGAACTTGGTCGCGCCGTACGCGGTGTACCCGAACACGCCGATGAGCCCGGCGTCCGAGGAGATCCCGACCACCGTGCCGCGCCGGCGCTCCACCATCGAGCCCAGCACGGCGCGGATCGCGTGCAGGGTCCCGAAGTAGTCGAGTTCCATCTGGTCGCGGAACACCGCGTCGTCGAGTTCGAGGAAGTACCCCGGGTGGGCCGAGCCCGCACTCGTGACGAGCACATCGCACGGGCCCCGTTCGGCGACCAGGCGGTCGATCGCCGCCCCGAGTGCCACCGGATCCGTCACGTCGGCCGAGGCCGTGGCCGACCCGGGCACGCGGGACGCCGCCGCCGCGAGGCGGGCCGGATCGCGGGCGATGAGCGAGACCCGGGCCCCCTTCGCGGCGAGTCGCTCGGCCACGGCCAGGCCGATCCCGGCCGAACCCCCGGTGACGATGGCGTGCGCGCCCGCGAGGTCGATGCGCGTGCGGCTCACCTCGGGCCGATCATCTCCTCGGGCCGCAGGTACCGATCGAACTCCTCCGGCGTGAGCAGCCCGAGCGCGACGGCCGCGTCCTTGAGGTTCGTGCCCTCGTGGTGAGCCTTCTTGGCGATCTTGGCTGCGTTGTCGTACCCGATCACCGGGTTGAGCGCGGTCACGAGCATGAGCGACTCGGCGACGTACCGACCGATCTGCTCACGGTTGGGCTCGATGCCGACGACGCAGAACTCCCGGAACCCGGCGCACGCATCGGTGAGCATGTCCACGGAGTGCAGGAAGTTGAAGATCATCACGGGCTTGAAGACGTTGAGCTCGAAGTTCCCCATGGAGCCGGCGGTGCTCACCGCGACGTCGTTGGCGAGCACCTGCACGCACACCATCGTCATGGCCTCGGACTGCGTGGGGTTCACCTTGCCCGGCATGATCGATGAGCCGGGCTCGTTCTCCGGGAGCATGAGCTCGCCGATCCCCGCCCGCGGGCCGGAGCCGAGCCAGCGCACATCGTTCGCGATCTTCATGAGCGAGACGGCGAGGGTCTTGATCGCACCGTGGGCGAAGACGAGGTCGTCGTGCGCCGCGAGCGCTGCGAACTTGTTGGCGGCCGAGGTGAAGGGCAGACCCGTGAGCCGGGCGATCTCGGCCGCGGCCCGGTCGGCGAACTCCGGATGGGTGTTGATGCCGGTCCCCACGGCCGTCCCGCCGATGGCCAGTGCCAGGAGTCCGGGGAGCACCGCCTCGATGCGCTCGAGGTCCGCGTCGAGCTGAGCGACGTACCCGCTGAACTCCTGACCGAGCGTCATCGGCACGGCGTCCTGGAGGTGGGTCCGTCCGATCTTGACGATGTCCGCGAACTCGGCCGACTTCGCAGCCAGCGCGTCGCGCAGGGCTCGCACCGACGGGATCAGCCGTTCATGGACCTCCTGGTAGGCCGCGATGTTCATCGCGGTCGGGAAGGTGTCGTTCGAGGACTGCGACATGTTCACGTCGTCGTTCGGATGCACCGGGGTCTTGGATCCGAGCTCCCCGCCCGCCATCTCGATGGCCCGGTTCGAGATCACCTCGTTGACGTTCATGTTCGTCTGGGTCCCGGATCCGGTCTGCCAGACGTACAGCGGGAAGTGGTCGTCGAGGTTCCCCGCGATCACCTCGTCGGCGGCCGCGGTGATGAGCTCGGCCCGCTCGGTAGGCATCTTCCCGAGGTCGCGGTTCACCGTCGCGGCGGCCCGCTTGAGCACGGCCATGGCCCGGATGACGGCACGGGGCATCCGGTCGTCGGCGATCGAGAAGTGGTGGAGCGAGCGCTCGGTCTGTGCGCCCCAGTAGCGGTCGGTCGCGACCTCGATGGGTCCCATCGAGTCGGTCTCGGTCCGGGTCGAACTCGCCGCGTGCTCGGCCATGGGATCCTCCCGGCGACGCCCGCCGGCGTCGCGCTCGTGTGACGGGTCGGTGCCGGCCGGAGGGCCGGGCGGGCCCGGATTCGTCGGGCGCGGCGATGGTACCGATCCACGCCCGGCCGCCCGGCACCCGAGCGGCCCTAGGATGCGCCCCTCGCCGGATCCGGGACGGGGGCAGGTGGGCACGACGCGGGTGCACGAGATCGCCGACGGTTACGTGGCCGCGTTCGCCGCCCTCGACCCGACGACGGCGACCGCAGTGGGCATCGACGACCACGGGGCCCGTCTCACCGACCACTCCCCCGAGGGCATCGAGGCCCGTGACGAACTCGCCCGGGCCACGCGCCGCGATCTCGCCGCCGCCACGCCCGTGGACGAGCGTGACCGGGTGGCCGCCGAGTACCTCGCCGAGCGGCTCCGCACCGGCCTGGCCCTCTCCGACCTCGGCGAGTCGTACCGCGCGCTCAACGTGCTCGGCGGGCCGCTGCAGGACACCCGGCAGGTGTTCGACCTCATGCCCACCGACACCGTCGAGGACCGCGAGCGCATCGCGGCCCGCATGGCCGCGGTGCCCGCATCGATCGCCTCGGCCCTGCGGACCCTCGACGTCGGCGTGGCGCGCGGGATCGTCGCCGCCCGCCGGCAGGCCGTCGGCGTGCGCGGCCAACTCGCGGCCTGGTCCGGGGCCGGTGGGACCACGCCGTTCTTCGCGGGCTACGTCGCGCCCCTGCTCACAGCCGCCGACACGCCGCCGGCGCTGCGCAACCGGCTCGAGCGGGTGGCCGAGGCCGCCGATGGCGCCCTCGCCGACGCGGTCGAGCACCTCGACGCGTCGTACCTGCCGCACACCGGCGCCGATGACGCCGTCGGTCCCGAGCGGTACGCCGCCTGGGCCCGGTACTTCAACGGCACCGAGCTCGACCTCGAGGAGACCTACGCCTGGGGGTGGCACGAGCTGCGGCGGATCGAGACCGCGATGCGATCGGTGTGCGCCGAGATCCTGCCGGGCGCGTCGATCGACGCGACGATGGAGCACCTCGACCACGATCCCGCCTTCATCGTCGAGGGGGAGGCCGCGTTCCGGGACTGGCTCCAGGCACTGCTGGACCGGTCGGTCGCCGACCTCGACGGGACGCACTTCGACATCCCGGGACCCGTGCGCCGCGTCGAGGCGATGCTCTCGCCACCCGGTGGCGGGGCCTCGATGTACTACACGCCTCCCTCGGAGGACTTCAGCCGTCCGGGACGCACGTGGTACCCCACCCAGGGCCAGACGCGGTTCCCGACCTGGGGCGAGGTGTCGACCTGCTACCACGAGGGCGTGCCGGGCCACCACCTCCAGTGCGGCCTGCTCACGCACCTCGGCGACGCGCTCACCAGGTTCCAGCGCACCATCGGGTGGAACTCGGGGCATGGCGAGGGGTGGGCCCTGTACGCCGAGCGCCTGATGGGCGAACTCGGGTACCTGGACGAGCCGGCCCACGAACTCGGCATGCTCCGCGCCCACGCGCTGCGCGCCGTGCGCGTGGTGATCGACATCGGCATGCACCTGCGACTGCGGGTCCCGGACGATGAGCCCGGGATCGGGGGCGCCACGTGGACGCCCGATCTCGGTCTGCGGTTCGCCTTCGACCGGGCGCGCCTGCCCGCCCACCTCGTGCGGTTCGAGGTCGACCGCTACCTCGGCCTCCCCGGACAGGCGATCTCCTACAAGATCGGCGAACGGGTCTGGCTCGATGCTCGGGCCGAGGCGCGTCGTCGCCACGGCGATGCGTTCGACCTGCGGGCGTGGCACGCCTTCGCGCTCGACCTCGGTCCGCTCGGCCTCGACCTGCTCGAGACCGAGTTGGCTCGTTTCTGAGCCGGCCGATCAGATCCGGTCGGCGTCGCGGGCGGCCTGCTCCGCGAGCTCGAGGGTCTCGGCGATGATGCGCAGGCCCCCGTCCCAGAAGGCCGGGTCCGCGAGGTCGCAGTCCACGAGCCGTCCGAGGTCCTCGGGCGCCATCGAGCCGCCCCGGGCCAGCAGGTCGAGGTAGGCGGGCACGAAGGCCTCCCCCCGCTCCTGGTAGCGCCGGTAGACGCTCAGCGCCAGCAGTTGTCCGTAGGCGTACGCGTACACGTAGCCGGGCGTGTGGATGAAGTGCGGGATGTAGGACCACCAGGTCCGGTAGCCCTCGGTCACCTCGACGGCCGGACCGAGCATGGCGGTCTGGGTGGCGTGCCAGTGCTCACCGAACTCCTCGACCGAGAGTTCCCCCTGCTCGCGGTGGTGCGTGTGCACGGCATCCTCGAATCGGTTCATCGCGACCTGCCGGAACACCGTCGCGATCTGCCCGTCGAGGTTCTCGGCCAGGAGCGCGAGCCGGTCCGCCGGGTCGGTGGTGCCGTCCAGGATCCGTCCGAAGGTGACGGTCTCGCCGAAGACCGACGCCGTCTCGGCCAGGGTGAGCGGGGTGCTCTGGTGGAAGATGCCCTGGGCACGCGCCAGGTAGGCGTGCAGACCGTGTCCGAGTTCGTGCGCGAGGGTCAGGACGTCGCGACGGGTCGAGGTCCAGTTCAGGAGCAGGAACGGGTGCACGTCCGGCACCGTGTACGCGCAGAAGGCGCCGGGACGCTTCGCGGCGCGCATCGGTGCATCGATCCATCCCTCCTCGAAGAAGCGGCCGGCGACCGATGCCAGCTCGGGCGAGTACGACGCGTAGGCGTCGAGCACGAGTTCCCGGGCCTCGGTCCAGCCGAACTGCGCCTCGGAGGCCGCGACCGAGGCCGATCGGTCGTAGTCGGCCAGACGGTCCACGCCGAGGAGGCGCGCCTTGAGCGCGTACCAGCGTTGCGGGATGTCGTACCGGGCCACCACTGCGTCGACGAGCGCCTCGACGCTGGCGTCCGAGGCCTCGTTCGCGAGGTTGCGCGCGGAGAGCCAGGTCGGGAAGGCGCGGAGCCGGTCCGTGGTGGCCGCGTCCGCGATCACCGTGTTGAAGACGAAGGCTCGGGTGCGCAACCCGGGTTCGAGCCCCGCGGTCACCGCGGCCGCCGCCGCCGCCCGTACCGCCCGGTCCGGGTTCGAGAGCCGGGAGAGCGCGAGTTCGAGCGGGGCCGCCTCGCCATCGAGGTCCACACGGGTCGCCGAGGTCAACTCGTCGAAGAGCCTCCCCCACGCGCTCACCCCGGTGAGGGAGCGCTGGATGTCGACCTGCTCGGCCTCCTCCCCGAGCCGGTGCGGCCTGGAGCTGCGGACGGTGCGCAGGTGGTGCGCGCAGAACGCGAGCTCCGGATCGGCGAGCAGTTCGGCGGCCCGCGCGTCGTCGACGGCGATCCACTCGAGGTCGAGGAACACCAGGTCCGACGCGAGCACCCCGCTGCGGGACTCGACCCGTTGCATGAGCGCGCCCCGCCCGGCGTCCGCGGTGTCGACCGCGAAGCGCAGTCCTGCGTACGACCCGGCACGGCCGATGCGGTCGTGCACCGCCGCCACGTCGCGCATGAGCGATGCGAGCCCCGGCGCGTCGAGGTCACCGACCGTTCCGCGCCGCGCCACGATCCGGTCGATGAGCACGGCCGCCTCGTCGAGGAGCTCGTCGACCCCGGCCTCACCGCGCCCGTCGACGAGGGGCTCGAGGTCCCACGCGACGTCGCTCGCTCGCAGATCCTGCTCGGTGGTTGCCATCGGACTCCTCAGTGCGTTCCGGGGGAGGTGAGCGCCTCGGGGAGGCGCCCGGCGTGCACGACCGTGAGGGTACGGGTCGCACGGCTCAGCGTCACGTAGAGCAGCCGCAGGCCCGGGATCCCGGGCTCGACGAGATCGGCGGGTTCGACCACCACCACGTGGTCGAACTCGAGGCCCTTGGCCGCGGTCGGGTCGACCACCGCAATCGGCGCGTCGAGCACCTCGGGCACGTCGTGGAGCGCGCCGAGGTCGGCGAGCTCGGCGGCGATGTCGGCCCGCATCGCCGTCGGCGCGATCACCGCCACGGAACCACCGCGGGCGGCCGCGTCGCGGGCCTCGGCGATGGCCGCGCCGAGCGGGTCCGTGGTCTCGACGAGCCGGGGCACCTCCCCGGTCTCACGCACCGCGCGCGTCGGTTCCACGCCCGGGGCCACCACCGCGAGGAGTCGGTTCGCGAGGTCCATGATCTCGGCCGGCGTGCGGTAGTTGACCGTCAGCGTCACGTGCGTCGGGTCCTGTCGTCGGGGCAGGAGCGCGAGGACGTCGTCCCAGCCCCGGGCCGCACCGGGTCGGCTCGCCTGTCCGAAGTCACCCACGAGCGTGAGGGAACCGTTCGGCGCCCGCCGGGCCAGCATGCGCCACTGCATCGGGGTGAGGTCCTGGGCCTCGTCGACCACGATGTGGCCGAAGGTCCGCAGCTCGGGGACGTCATCGCCCGCGCCTCCACCGCTCCCTCCGTGGTAGCGGGCCACCACGTCGGCCGCGCTCGTGTACGCACCCAGGCCGTGGTCGTCGATGACCCGCGAGGCCGCCGCGAGCAACTCCCGTTCCTCGGCACTGCGACCCTTGGCCCGGCGGGGCCGCGCGAGCTCCACCGGCCCGACGAGCGCGTCGGCCTCGTCGATGAGCGCCACGTCGGCCTCGGTCCACGGCACCTCGCGCAGCGTCGCCGCCCGCGGGCGGACCAGGCGCGCCGCGTCCTCGGCGTCGAGCACACCGCGGGCGGCGTGGTCCACCAGTGGCGCGAACGAGAACAGGTCGTGGACCAGTTCGGCACCCGAGAGCACCGGCCAGCACCGGTCGAGCACCGCCCGCACCTCCGGCAGCCGGCGCAGGCGGCCCCGGACCTCGGCCTCCCACTCGGGCGGCGGCCGTTCGCCCCGGGCGAGGGCCGCGGCCACGGCGGCGTCGTGCACCGCGCCGTCGAGGTCGTCATCGCGGTGCGCTCCGAGCACGCCGTCATGGGCCTGGACGAGCGCGGCCTCGTACCGGGCGAGGAGATGGTCGAGCAACGAGCGTTCGACCGTGCGCCGCTTCCCGTTGTGCGGTCCGCGCCGGCGTTGCACCCGGTCGAGGATCGCCGCGACCTTGCTGCGCCGGATCCACACCTCGAGCCCGTCCATGCGCACGAGCACGTCACGGCGGGGCGGGCGTTCCCGGTCGGCGAGGGCGCGCCGTAGCACGGTCGCCATCCGGGGATCACCCTTGAGCGCCGCGGTCGCGCTCGGCTCGCCGTGGCCGGTGTCGATCGACGGCTTCAGACCCTGGATCGTGGCCAGTTGCACCTCGTGCTCGCCGAGGGACGGCAGCACCTGCTCGATGTAGCGCAGGAACACCGAGGACGGCCCGACCACGAGCACCCCGCTGTTCGCGAGTCGGCGCCGGTACGTGTAGAGGAGGTACGCGGCCCGGTGGAGCGCGACCGCGGTCTTGCCCGTCCCCGGACCGCCCGACACGACGAGCACCCCGGCGAGGTCGGCCCGCACGGCTGCGTCCTGCTCGGCCTGGATCGTGGCGACGATGTCGGCCATGCGGCCGGTGCGCTCACGCTCGAGGGCCCGGATGAGCGCGCCCTCGCCCTTCACCGTGAGGCCGAGCTCGTCGGCCCGCTCCGGATCGAACACCTCGTCGTCGAGCCCCACGAGTTCGCGACCGTTGCGGGTCATGAGGTGCCGACGTCGCAGCACCCCCATCGGGTCGATCGGGGTGGCCCGGTAGAAGGGTTCGGCGACGGGCGCGCGCCAGTCGATGACGAGCGGGTCACCCGCCTCGTCGTCGACCGCCAGACGCCCCACGTAGAGCGGGGCCCCACCCACCTCGCGGTCGAGCCGCCCGAACGCCAGGGGCGCCGAGCCGATGTCGAGGACGGCCAGACGGCGTTGGGTCGTCTCCACCGCGATGTCCCGCTCGAGGCGGGCCTGGTGGGTACCGCCGCGTCCGACGTCCCCGTAGGCCTCGGGCAACCGGGTGGCCGAGCGGCGCATGCCGTCGAGGCGCGCGTAGACGCGGTCGAGGAAGGCCTGCTCGGCGGCGAACTCGGGGTCGCGGAGACGGGGGTCGTCGGTCACGGGAGGTCGGGACTGCTCATCGGATCGGGCCCCGTTCGGATTCGGGGAACTGCCCATCCTAGGACCGGGCGCCGACCCGCTCCAAGGGCGAGTGGCCGCACCGGGCGGGCCGCTAGATCTGCTTCGGGGTGGTGATCTCGACCTCGCTCGGGTCGAGCAGCACGACCCGATCCCCGACCGCGAGACGGCCCCCGGCGTCGAGGTGGAACTCCACGCCGCCGAGGTTCGACAACTGCCCGGCACTCACCGCGAGGGCACGCTCCACGGCCCGGATCACGCCGCTGTGGCTCACGACGAGGAGGCGACCGGACCGCCCGGCGAGCTCGGTGAGCACCTCGACGCCCCGGGCGGCGACGACGTCGTCGGGCTCGAACCCGGGCGGCCGACGGTGCTCGGCCAGCCACCCCGGCCAGCCGGCCTCGATCTCGTCCCGGGTCAGCCCCTCCCACTCCCCCGCGTCGCGCTCGGCGAGCCGGGCGTCGACCCGGACCGCGAGGCCGAGGTGGTCGGCCACGATCTCGGCGGTGCGTCGAGCCCGCTCGAGGTTCGAGGTCCAGATCTCGTCGATCGCCCCGACGTGGCGCGCCGCGTCGGCGGCATGCTGCTCGCCGAGTTCGGTGAGCGCCGGATCGGCGCGGCCCTGCCAGCGTCCCGCCGCGTTCCAGGTCGACTGCCCGTGCCGGACCACGAACAACGACGCGCCCCGAGCGTTCACTCGTCGTCGGTCGCCGCGGCGTCGACGAGCTCGAACTCGCCGTTGCGGAACACGAGGTTCACGGCCCGGCCGTCGAGCGGGTGGCGCAGCTCGCCCCGCGACCGGTCCTGGTACACGCGGATCGTGCGGCGTCCGGCCGAGGTCGGCAGGCTCACCCGGTCGGTGCCCGTCCACTTCACCGCGGCCGGCGGCAGGGTGACCGACTGGTACGTGCCGAACTTCTGCCGGGTGAGGGAGGCCGCGACCCGCTCGGTGCCCGGCGCGTTGTAGGCGGCCGGCATCTTGAAGCGCTCGAGCTCCTCCTTGACGATCGCCCGCAGCGGCGCACCGGAGCGGACCCCCTCGTCGAGGGCGCGCACCCGAGCCGCGTTGCAGGCCTTGTTGAGGCGCTCGAGGGTCGCGGCGAGCAGGGCGTGCTGGTCACCGTCGGGGATGAGGCGGGCGGTCGTCGTCGGCATAGGGGACACGGGATGCTGCCCGATCCGGGCGGCCCGGGCCAACCGATTCGGCCCCGGGCAGGCTCCGGGCGGGTCAGCGGGTCCAGACGACCTTGCCGGTCGTGCCCCGGGTCGCGAGCCGCTCGAGCGCGGCCGGGACCTCCTCGAGCCCGATGGTCTCGGACACCTGCGGCCGGATCGCGCCCCGGGCGTGCAGGGCCACGAGTTCGTCGTGGATCGCGTGCACCCGCTCCGGGTCCTTCGTGTTGTAGAGGCCCCAGTGCACCCCGACCACCGAGTAGTTCTTGACGAGCGCGTGGTTCGCCGGGGCCTCCGGGATGCGTCCGCTCGTGAACCCGATGACGAGGAGGCGGCCCTCGAACGCGATGCACCTGCGGGAGCGGTCGAAGGTGTCACCTCCGACCGGATCGAAGATCACGTCGGCCCCGGCACCGCCGGTCGCCGCCTTCACGACCTCCACGAAGTCCTCGGCCCGGTAGTCGATGGCGATCTCGGCTCCGAGGTCGCGCACGATCGTGCACTTCTCGGGACCGCCCGCGGTCGCCAGCACCCGAGCTCCGGCCGCGAGCCCGAGTTGGATCGCCGCCGAACCCACGCCGCCGGCACCCGCGTGGACGAGGAGCGTCTCGCCCGGGCGGATCGAGGCCCGGCGGTGCAGTGCGAGGTGACCGGTCTGGTAGGTGACGTGGAGCGCGGCGGCCTCGACGTCCGGGAGGGAGTCCGGGATCGGGAAGACCTGGGAGGCCCGGGCGATGGTCGCCTCGGTGAAGCCACCGGGCCCGAAGTCCGGCACCGCGATCACCCGACGACCGAGGAGGCCCGGATCCACCCCCTCCCCGAGCGCGGTCACCGTGCCCGCGACCTCGGCCCCCGGGGTGAACGGGAGCGGCGGACGGACCTGGTACCCGCCCCGGCAGATGAGGACGTCCGGGAAGTTCAGGGCACCCGCCGCGACCTCGACCCGCACACCGCCCGGGCCCGGTTCGGGTTCCGGGATCGCCTCGAGGCGCAGCACCGCGCCGGGCTCACCGAGTTCGTGGACCCGCAGGGCCCGCACCGCCGTCGTCACGGGTCGCATGGTACGGGCCGAGCGCACGATGCGGTCCGGATCCGGGAGGCCCAGCGGGCCCGCCGCCGTGTCTCGAACTTCTCAGCAGGAGGTCCAGATCGGCTCCGCACTCGCCTACACTCCCCGGCCATGACCGCGGCGAACCCGACGGCGCTCGTCGTCGACGACTCCCCCGAGATCCTCCAGCTCGTGTCCAGCGCCCTGCGCCGCGACGGTTTCGACGTCCGGGAGGCGGGGACCGGCGACCAGGCCCTGACGCTGGCCCGCGAGGAGGAGCCCGACCTCGTGGTGCTCGACCTCATGATGCCCGGCATCGACGGCATCGAGACCTGCCGTCGCCTGCGCAAGTTCTCCCGTGCCTACGTGATCATGCTCACGGCCCGGGCCGATGAGGCCGACAAGCTCGTCGGGCTCGCCATCGGCGCCGACGACTACGTCACGAAGTCGTTCTCACCCCGCGGGCTCGTCGCCCGGGCCCGGGCGATGCTGCGTCGACCGCGGGGCGCCGAGCGGGAGACCGGCACCCGGGCCTTCGACGGACTCAGCGTGGACGTGGGGACCCGCGAGGTCCGGGTCGGCGGCGAGCTCATCGACCTCACCCGCACCGAGTTCGACCTGCTCGAGGTGCTCACCGGCACGCCGCGCACCGTGCTGACCCGGACCGCGCTCGTGCAGCGGATCTGGGGTGACGACTGGTTCGGCGACGACCACGTCCTCGACGTGCACATGTCCTCGCTGCGCCGCAAGCTCGGCGACGACCCCAAGGAGCCCCGTTACGTGCACACGGTGCGCGGCGTCGGCTACCGGTTCGTGGGCGAGCCCGCCTGATCCGCGCCTAGCCTCCGACGGACACCGGCACCGGGACGGACCGGGCTGAGACCTGCGGGGGGACCATGGCGTACAGCCGGAGCGAGATGGAGGCGGCGTTCCGCCACTTCAACGAGACCGCGGCGCACGGCGGCGCCACCGGCGACTGGGTGCCGTGGTCCGAGTGCTTCACCGAGGACGCCACCTACTACGAGCACCACTACGGCCGATTCACGGGACGGGCCGAGATCCTCGCCTGGATCACGGCCACCATGGCCGAGTTCCCGAACAACGAGATGACCGAGTTCCCCGCAGAGTGGACGATGATCGACGAGGAGCGGGGCTGGCTCCTGTGTGCCATCTGGAACCGCTTCAAGCCGCTCGGCGACGGCGAGGTGTACCAGGAGATCAACTGGACCATGCTCCACTACGCGGGCGACGGCCAGTGGTCCTACGAGGAGGACATCTACAACCCGAGCGAGTTCGGGGTGATGGTGGGCCGCTACCTCAAGGCCCGTCGGGCCGCCGGCATCGAGTGACCCGGGCGCACCGCCGGGGCTAGGTTCACGGCCACCACGGGGCCCGCGACCGGGCGCCGGAGAGCCGAGGGGGAACCACCATGCGCGCCGCGATCTTCACCGAGGTCGACCAGCCGCTCGTCGTCGAGGACGTCACGCTCGCCGAGCCCGGTCCCTCCGACGTCATCGTGAACATCGGTGCGAGCGGCGTGTGCCACTCGGACCTGTCGTTCATGAACGGCACCGTGCCCCTCCCCCCGCCCGCCATCCTCGGGCACGAGGGTGCCGGCGTCGTGGAGTGGGTCGGCAGCGAGGTCACCCGCGTCAAGGTCGGCGACCGCGTCGTGGCGTCCTTCGTCCCTGCGTGCGGCACCTGCTTCTGGTGTCTCAACGACCAGTCGAACCTGTGTGGCCGGATGTTCGAACTGAGCCTCTCGGCCAAGGCGCATCGCCACGACGGCACCCCGTGCTCAGGCGTGACCGGCCTCGGCACCTTCGCCGAACAGGTGCTCGCGCACGAGGCCTCCATGGTGCGGGTCGAGACCGACCTCCCGGACGAGCAGCTCGCACTCATCGGCTGCGGCGTGACCACCGGGGTCGGCGCCGCGCTCAACACCGCGCAGGTGAAGCCGGGCAGCACCGTCGCGGTCATCGGCTGCGGCGGCGTGGGACAGGCCGTCATCCAGGGCGCCCGCATCGCCGGCGCCTCCCGGATCTTCGCGATCGACCCGGTCGAGATGAAGCGCACGGCGGCGACCGCGTTCGGAGCGACGGACCTCGTCGATCCGGCCCCGGGCGACCCCACCGCGCAGGTGATGGCCGCGACCGGCGGGATCGGCGTGGACTACGCCTTCGAGGTCATCGGGCTGCCCGAGACCATCGTCCAGGCCTACATGACGGCCCGACGCGGCGGGCACGTCGTCGTGGTCGGCATGCCGCGCACCGACTCGATGGTGACGCTCCCGGGGTTCCCGCTGTTCTACGACGAGAAGCACCTCCACGGCTGCGTGTACGGCTCGGCCCAGGTGCGTCGCGACTTCCCGCGCTTCATCTCCCTCATCGAGACCGGCCGACTCGACGTCGGCTCGATGGTGACGCAGACCATCGCGCTCGACGGCGTCAACGAGGCGTTCGGGGCGATGCAGCGGGGCGAGGTGCTCCGCAGCGTCATCACCTCGATGTGAGCGACGCGTCCGACGCCGCGCCGGGTCGCGGGCTGGGTCCCGTCGACCCGAGCGCGGGCGAACGCAAGCGGTTCGAACGCTGGGCCGCACAGGGCGGTCGCATCGGCGACCCGCAGCCCGCGGTGCCCGCCGCCACGGTGATCCTCCTGCGCGACACCGACGACGGTCTCGAGACCCTCATGCTGCGACGCGCGTCGAAGCTCGCGTTCGCGGGCGGGCTGTGGGTGTTCCCGGGCGGCCGGGTCGACGACGCCGACCGGGCGGGCCTCGACGCCGACGACGCGCACGGCGCGGCGCAGCGGGCCGCGGTGCGCGAGGCGGCGGAGGAGGCCGACCTGCGGGTCGACGCCGAAGCACTGGTGACCCTCGCGCACTGGGAGCCGCCACCCCAGACGCCCAAGCGGTTCGCGACCTGGTTCTTCCTGGCGGCGGCACCCGCCGGCGCGGTCACCGTCGACGGCGGCGAGATCACCGAGCACTCCTGGGCCCGACCCGCGGCCGTGCTCGAGCGCCGCGACGCGGGCGAGATCGAACTGGCGCCCCCGACCTGGGTGACGCTCCACACCCTCGCCGGCCACGCGGACGTCGCAGGCGCGCTGGCCGCCGCCCGCCATGCGGCGATCGAGCACTTCACGACCCGGGCCGCCCTCACCGAGGACGGCGGCGTGGTCGCGATGTGGCACGGTGACGCCGGGTACGAGTCGGGCGACGCCGGGGCGCCGGGTGCCCGCCACCGACTCTGGATGGTCGACACCGGCTGGCGGTACGAGCGGACGCGCTGACCGGTTCGTCCGATCAGAGCCGGTATGGTTCCGGCCCATGCAGGACGACCTCGCCATCGCACGCGCCCTCATCGGATCGGCCTCGATCGGGGCCGGACCCACCGAGGAGCAGCGCCGCATCATCGACTGCCTCATCCACGGCTACTTCGGGCTCGACACATCGGTCGACGAGCTCGAGCCGCTCGACCCTGAGGGCCTCGCCGCCGCAGTCCCCGCCGAGGACCGCACCCGCGTCATCGACCTGCTCATCGCGGTCGAACTCTGCCGCCACCCCGCCGACCCGGCCCAGGCCGAACGCACCGAGGCGTACGCGCTCGCGCTCGGCGCCGAGGGCGGCTGGCTCGAGGCCGCGCACGACGCGATCGCCGGCGCCGTCGATCTCGTGGCCGCCGACTACACGCGTCTGGCCGACGCGCCGGAGTACGAGCCGGCCCTCGACAAGGTGCGCGGCACCGACGCCGAACTGGACCTCGCCCGCGAGACCTTCGAGCGGATGAGAGCCTGCGCGCCGGGCACGCTCGGCGCCGAGGTGGTCGCGTTCTACGAGCGCTGGGGCTTCGACACGCCGGGGGCGAACGCGGCCGCGAGCCACTCCATGCTCCACCACGACATCACGCACGTGATCGCCGGGTACGACACGGATCCGAAGGACGAGATCGCGCTCCAGGCGATGCTGCTCGCCTCGGCCGACTTCCAGCACCACTTCTCGGGCTTCATGGCGGCGCTGCTCCTCAGCGAGGCCGGCGCGCTCCCCTTCCCCGGGATCGACCCGGTGGTCGGAGCGCTCGACCGTGTGGGCGCGCCGGAGGAACTCGCCGACGCCCTCCGACGCGGCCGCGCGTGCCACCGGGACTTCGCAGACGACGACCACCTCGCACTGCTCGAGGAGCCGCTCGAGTCCATCCGGGCCCGGTACGGCATCGGGGCGCGGACCGCCTAGACGCTCCTGAGCCGGGTGATCGGCCCCGGCGGGGTGATTCGCCTACGCGGGGTGCGCGCCGACGAGGCGGCGCATGCCCTCGCGCCAGTCGATGCGAGTGGGCCCGACGAGGTCGACCATGCGGGTCGTGTCGACGGTGACCCCGCCGATCGTCGCCTCGGTCTCGACGAACGTCGCATCGACCCCGACCTCGGCGGCGAGCACCGTGCACCAGTCCTCGAGCGAGACCTGCTCGATCCCGCCCCAGTTGACGATCGTCGCAGGCGTGCTGGCGACCTCGATCAGCGCCGGCACCATCCGCACGATGTCGTCGTAGTGGATCGGATTGAACAGGTTCGGCCGATCCGGATGCACCGGCACCGGCTGACCGGCCCGCAGCATCGCGAGGTGGAACGCGGGCCAGCCACCCTCGTCGCCGTAGGGGACGTTGAGCCGGGCGATGGTGGTCGGGATCCCCCACTGACGCGCGCCGTACCGGGCCATGACCTCGGCCGCGATCTTCGAGATCGAGTAGGTCTCCATGATCGGACGGTGGTTGTCGCCGAGCGGATCGGTCTCGAGGAGACGGTGGGCACCCGCCGGTTGGTACACGCCGGTCGACGAGCAGTGCAGCACGGAACCCGGCCGCACGTGCTCGAGCAGCAGACCCAGCGCCTCGGCGTTCGCGTTGAGGTCGAGGTCCCAGCGACCACTCTTGACGACCGCGAAGTTGGCGAGGTGGTCGACACCGCGGGGGACAGCCGAGAGGTCCGGGCGGGCGAGATCGACCTCGATGCAGGTCACACCGGCGGCCTCGAGCACGGCCCGCTTCGTGGGGTCCCGGAAGCGGGCGATCGCGGTCACCCGGTGCTCGGCGACGAGGCCGAGCGCGACGGGCAGGGCGACCTGACCGGTCGCCCCGGTGATGAGAAGGTGGCGCTCAGCGCCCATCAGGACTTCCTCCGGCCCACGAACGACTGGAGGATGGCATCGGCCTGGGTGTTGGGCAGCGCCGATCCCCCGTCGACGACAATGTTCTGGCCCGTCACGTAGGCGGCCTGGGGTGAGGCGAGGAACGTGATGACGTTCGCCACGTCCTCGGCCGTACCGACCCGCTCGAGCGGCGTGGACTCCTCGACGACGGCGCGCCGTTCGTCGTCGGCCAGCACGATCGCGGTGAGATTCGTGTCGATGAATCCCGGGGACACGCAGTTCACGCGGATCTCCGGCGCATACTCGAGCGCCGCGGCCATCGTGAGCGAGATCACGCCGGCCTTCGCCGCCGAGTACGGGCTCTCGAACCGGGTCGGCCGCACGCCCGTCAGCGACGCGACGTTGACGATGCAGCCCCGGGACTCCTTGAGGTGCGGCACCGCGGCGCGGATGCCGAAGAACGTGCCGTCGAGATTCACCCCCACGATCCGGCGCCAGTCGCCATCCGAGTAGAGGTGCAACGGCATCGCGGCGCCGATCCCCGCGTTGTTCACGAGGATCGACAGCCCACCCAACGCTGCGACCGCCTCGGCGATCCCGGCCGTGCACGCGTCCGCGTCCGAGACGTCCGCGACGACCGCGACGCCGTCGAACGCCGTCGCCACCGCAGCGGCGCCGTCCGCGTCGATGTCGAGGACCGCGACGCGTGCGCCCTCCGCGGCGAAGCGTTCGGCCGTGGCGCGTCCGATGCCGGCGGCCCCGCCGGTGACGATCGCGAGCTGTCCCTCGAGGAGTCCCATGGGCCGGCATCCTCGCGCACGCGCGCCCCGTGACTCGCCCCGTGACGCGTCCCGGACGCGACGAGGGGAGGCCTCGCGGCCTCCCCTCGTTCCGTGCTGGTTCGCCGGCACTGGGCCGGCGACGCGACTAGCGGCGCTTCGCAGCCTTCTTGACCGTCTTCTTCGCGGTCTTCTTGGCGGCCGGACGCTTGGCCGCGGCCTTCTTGGCCGGGGCCTTCTTCGCAGCCTTCTTGACCGCCGGCTTCTTCGCCGCCGGGGCCTTACCCGAGGCAACCGTGTCCTTGAACGCCTTGAGCGGGGTGACCTTGACGGTCTTCGAGGCGGGCTTCGCCTTGAAGATCATCTCCTCGCCGGTGAACGGGTTGGTGCCCTTGCGCGCCTTCGTGGCGGGCTTGGTGCGGCGGTAGAACTTGGCGAAGCCGGAGATCGAGACGATGTCACCCTTGGTGACGGCGGCGATGATGCTCTCGGTGACGGCGGTGACCGCCGCGTCGGCGGACTTGCGGTCGCTGCCGGTGCGTTCGGCGACGGCGAGGACGAGATCCCTGCGGTTCACTTGCTTCCTCCATTGGTGGGGTCGGTTGAGGGGCAGCATGGCACCCGAGCGGGCCGCGCGTGGGGATTTCCCCGCGATTTCGCGGGGAAATCTCCGAGTGCTCGGCCGATCGCCGCCCGGGCGATCCGCACCGGGATCCGCCCATCGGGGCGCGATCGGGGCGCGATCGGGGCGCGATCGGAACGTCCGGTCAGCGGGGGGAGAGCACGACCGGCGCGTGTCGCACCCCGGTGTGCTTGTTCGAGCGCACCCACTCGACCGGGCCGGCCGGGTCGATCGTCCGGATGCGGTCCAGCACCGCGTCGAGCACGAGGCGCACCTCGAGCCGGGCCAGGCCCGCCCCGAGGCAGAAGTGGACACCGTGCCCGAAGGCGAGGTGCCGGTTGGGGGTTCGGGTCACGTCGAAGGAGAACGGATCGACGAACTCGGCCTCGTCGCGGTTCGCCGAGGACCACCAGAGGGTGACCTTGTCCCCGGCCCCGACCCCGGCCGCCCCGATCCTGGTCGGGGCCGCCGCCGTCCGGCGGTTGTAGGAGGTGGAGGAGGCCCAGCGCAGCATCTCCTCGACCGCGGCGGGGCGGGCACCGGGGTCGTCCCGCAGCAGCCGCCACTGCTCAGGACGCCGGGCGAGCTCGAGCAGACCCACGGCGATCGAGTTCCGGGTGGTCTCGCTGCCCGCCGCGACGAGGAGGCTGAAGAACATCTGCTGCTCGAGACGCGAGGTCCCCTCCTCGGGCCGGCCCGGGTCGGGGATCCCGCGCACGAAGGCCGAGAGCATGTCCGCACCTGGATCTCGCCGGACCGCGTCGATCCGCCGGTCCGCGTACTCGGCCATCGCGGCCGCGGCCTCCTGGGACCGGGCGGTGACCGCACCGAGGTCACGGTCCTCGTAGTCGAGCGTGGCGTTCGCCCAGCCGAGCAGCGCGTGTCGGTCCTCCTGGGGCACCCCGAGGAGCCCGGCGATCGCCTGCAGCGGCAACTCGGCGGCGAGATCCACGAGCAGGTCGCACTCCCGGCGGTCGATCGCGGCGTCGACGATCGCGATCGCACGGGCCCGCAGGTCCTCCTCGAGCGCGGCGAGAGCCCGGGGCGCGACGGACGGGGTGACCAGACGGCGCAGCGCCTGGTGTCGCGGCGCGTCGGTCATGTTGAGCAGCACCCCGGACGCGAACCCACCGGGGAGGTCCTCGAGGATCGTGCCGCCGCCGTCGGGACGCGCCGGGCAGAGGCCGGAGACGAACCCGGTCGCGTCGTTCGCGATCGCCATGACGTGCGCGTGGGTCGTGACCACCCAGAAGCCCTCGCCGCCGGGGGTGTGCTCGGTCGGTTCGTGCCACAGGACGGGCCCCGCGGCCCGCAGCGTGGTGAACACGTCGTGCGGGAACCCGTGCGCGAAGCGATCGAGGTTGGTGAGGTCGATCCCGTCCGGCACGGTGGGCCGCGTGCTCGTCACACCGGCGAGGCTAGGTGACGTGGCCCGGGTGCGCGCCCGCGTCGCAACGCGCCGGTACCGTTCCCGACGTGGCAACCGAACCGCCCCGTCGCCCCGGGATCCTCGCCGGACCGGTGGCGGGCCCCGAACGCGTCGCCGCCGAGTACCCGGCGGTCGAGGCGTTCCCCGGGACACCGCTGCTGCACCGCGCCTCGGGGACCACGGGTGCACTCGTCTCGTTCGGTCCGGATCACATCGTGCTGCGGACCGGGAGCGGCGCCGAGCGCCGGCTCAAGTACTCCCCCGGCGCCGTGTCGCACGAGGGTCGGGCGGTGCGACTCGTCGCGCCGAGCGCCCGGGCCGCGGCCGACCGCACCGACGCACCCGACCTCCGGGGCGGCCGGGTCGTCGCCGAGCGCACGGCCTCGGGCAGCCGGGCCGTCGTGGGCGCGAAGGCCCGCACCGCGCGCGCCTCGCGCATCCTCGTGGAGGGCGTACACGACGCCGAACTCGTCGAACGGGTGTGGGGCGACGACCTCCGGGTCGAGGGGGTCGTGGTCGAACGCCTCGACGGCATCGACGACCTCGCCGCGGTCGTGCGCGAGTTCGCGCCCGAGCGCGGCCGACGCCTCGGCGTGCTCGTCGACCACCTCGTGCCCGGCAGCAAGGAGGCCCGCATCGCCGAGGCGGTCCGGGACCCGAACGTCCTCGTAATGGGGACGCCCTACGTCGACGTGTGGGAGGCGGTACGACCCGCGGCCGTCGGCGTCGAGGCCTGGCCCGTGGTCCCGAAGGGCACCCCGTGGAAGGAGGGGGTCGCTGCCGCGCTCGGCGAACCCGATCCGCGGGCGCTGTGGCGCCGGATCCTCGGCTCCGTGCACGGCTGGTCCGACCTCGAGCAGCCGCTGGTGCTCGCGGTCGAATCGCTCATCGACTTCGTGACCGAGCCCGCGGGCTGAGGGCGCATCGACGCGCCACCTGTGCCCCTCTGCCAGAATCCTCACGCACCGACGACCGGGAGGAACCGCATGCGCCGCACCATCACCGCCACGCTGTCCGTGCTCGCACTCACCGCGGCCCTCGTCGGGTGCGGGGGTTCCGATGGGGACGCCGGGGGCGGGACGCCCACGCGACCCACGGCCAAGCTCCCGACCCTCGACATCCTCGTCACGAACGACGACGGCTACGCCGCCCCGGGCATCGATGCGCTCGTCGAGCGCCTGCGGGACCTGCCCGGCGTGGAGATCACCGTCGTCGCGCCGGCCACGAACCAGTCCGGGACCTCGGACCGCGCCACGCCCGGCGACGTGTCGGCGCTGACCGCGGCGAAGGTCGCGACGGCGAGCGGGTTCCCGGCGACCGCGGTGACGGGGTTCCCGGCCGATTCGGTGAACTACGCGCTCGACGTGCTCGACCTCGAGCCCGACCTCGTCGTCGCCGGTTCGAACGCGGGCCAGAACCTCGGCGTGGTCGCGCCCATCTCCGGCACGGTCGGGGCCGCCCGCACCGCCGTGCGCCGCGGCTACCCGGCGGTCGCGGTCAGCCAGGGCCTCGCCGATCCGGCCGACTTCGGCCCGAGCGTCGATACCGCCGTGGCCTGGATCGAGAGCAACCGGGCGGCGCTCGCCGGCGGGGTCGAGCGCACCGAGCTGCTCGAGGTGGTGAACGTGAACGCACCCGCGTGCTTGCTGGTCCGCGGCGTCGTCGCCGTCCCGCTCGCGAGCGCACCGAACGCCGAACCGGTCGACTGCGCGAGCAGGGTGACAGCGGGTCCGGACGACGCCGCGTCCTTCGCCCACGGGTTCGCCACGGTCACCTTCCTCACCGCCGACACGCAGACGGTCACGAGCACGACCTCGTGGCCGCGCTGAGCGTCTAGCCCTCCCGGGGCGGACGCTTCGAGTTCCGCAGGCGCCCGCGGTCGCTCGCCGAGAGCACCGTCTTGCGCAGGCGGACGTTGCTCGGCGTGACCTCGACGCACTCGTCGTCGGAGATGAACTCGAGCGCGGCCTCGAGCGACAGCAGGCGCGGCGGCACGAGCCGCACGAGGTCGTCGGAGCCGGCGGCCCGCATGTTCGTGAGCTTCTTCTCCCGCGTCGGGTTGACGTCCATCTCGTCGGGTCGGGAGTTCTCCCCGACCACCATCCCCTCGTAGACGTCGACACCGGGACCGATGAGCAGGGCTCCCCGCTCCTGCAACGACATCAGCGAGTAGGTCGTGCTCACGCCCGTGCGATCCGCGACCATCGAACCGTTCGGGCGGGTGCGGATCTCCCCCACCCACGGCATCCAGCCGTCGAACACGTGGTGGAGCATGCCGGTGCCCCGGGTCTCGGTCAGGAACTCCGTGCGGAAGCCGATGAGGCCGCGGGCCGGCACGCGGAAGTCCATGCGCACCCAGCCGGTGCCGTGGTTCACCATCTGCTCGAGCCGTCCCTTGCGGAGCGCGAGCAACTGGGAGACGACCCCGAGGAAGTCCTCGGGCACGTCGATCGTGAGCCGCTCAACCGGCTCGTGCACCTTGCCGTCGATCTCACGGGTCACGACCTGGGGCTTGCCCACCGTGAGCTCGAAGCCCTCCCGGCGCATCGTCTCGACGAGGACGGCGAGTTGGAGCTCGCCCCGACCCCGGACCTCCCAGGCGTCGGGGCGCTCGGTCTCGTTCACCCGCAACGACACGTTGCCGATGAGCTCCTGGCGCAGGCGACCCTCGAGCACCCGGGCGGTCAACTTGTCGCCGTCCCGGCCGGCGAGCGGCGAGGTGTTGATACCGATCGTCATCGACAGGCTCGGCTCGTCGACCTGGAGCACCGGCAGGGGGCGCGGGTCGTCGAGATCGGCGAGGGTCTCACCGATCGTGATGTCGGAGATACCGGCCACCGCGATGATGTCCCCCGGTCCCGCCGAGGGGACCTCGACCCGATCCAGCGCCTCGGTCATGGAGAGCTCGGTGATCTTCGCCCGCTCGACCGAACCGTCCGTGCGGCACCACGCGACCGTCTGGCCCTTCTTCACCTCACCGTTGCGCACCCGCAGGATGGCGAGCCGCCCGAGGTACGGGGAGGCGTCGAGGTTGGTGACGAGGGCCTGGAACGGGTGGCCCTCCTCGTACTCCGGGGCCGGGATGTGCTCGATGATGAGGTCGCGCAGCGGTGCGAGGTCGGTGCCCTCGACGCCCTGTTCCAGTGCGGCCCACCCGGCCTTCGCGTTCGTGTACACGATCGGGAACTCGATCTGGTGTTCGTCGGCGTCGAGGTCGAGGAAGAGCTCGTACACCTCGTCGAGCACCTCGGCGATGCGGGCGTCGGGCCGGTCCACCTTGTTGATGACGAGGATCACGGGCAGGCGCTGCTCGAGGGCCTTGCGCAGCACGAAGCGGGTCTGGGGCAGCGGACCCTCGCTCGAGTCCACGAGGAGCAGCACGCCGTCGACCATGGCGAGCCCCCGCTCGACCTCACCACCGAAGTCGGCGTGGCCGGGGGTGTCGATGACGTTGATCTTCACGTCGCCGTAGTCGATCGCCGTGTTCTTGGCGAGGATCGTGATGCCCTTCTCGCGCTCGAGGTCGTTCGAGTCCATGACCCGTTCCGCGACCTCCTGGTTCGCACGGAACGCGCCGGACTGCCAGAGGAGGGCGTCGACGAGCGTGGTCTTACCGTGGTCGACGTGCGCGACGATGGCGACGTTGCGCAGGTTCTCGCGCGCGGGCATCGGGTTCCTTCCGGGGGGCCGGCCGGCCGGGGGTGGCGGCTGGGCCCGCAGAGGCTACCCGGCTACGCGAGCGCGGCCTCGATCGCCGCCACGACCTCGTCCGCCTCCGGCTCGACCACCGGCGAGAACCGGGCGATGACCGTGCCATCGCGCCCGATGAGGAACTTCTCGAAGTTCCAGCGGATGTCGCCGGTGTGCCCCTCGGCGTCGGCGACCGGCGTCAGCACCTCGTAGAGCGCGTGCCGACCCTCGCCGTTGACCTCGATCTTCTCGGTGAGCGGGAAGTCGACGCCGTAGGTGGCCGAGCAGAAAGCCGCGATCTCCTCGGGACTGCCCGGCTCCTGCTCGAGGAACTGGTTGCAGGGCACGCCGAGCACGGTGAAGCCGCGGTCGCGGTACGCGCCGTGGAGCCGAACGAGGCCCTCGTACTGCGGTGTGAGCCCGCACTGCGACGCGACGTTGACGACGAGCGCGACGGCGCCGTCGGTCGCGCCGAGCGCACCGGGGGTTCCGTCGAGGTTGGCGAGTGCGATGTCGGAGAGCGGCACGGTGGACTCCTTGGGTCGATGGTGGCCGCACGGTACCCGCGCGACCGCGGATGGGCCCAAGGGCCCGCGGTGAACCTCGGTACCCCGCCGCGGACCTGAGTCGAACGGTGCATTCCCGGGCCCTTCGCTCAAGGTTCCGGTGACCCCGACCGATCCCGACCGCGGAGCGTGGTGGGCCAGGACCACGCCAGGACAATGGAGCACTCCATGCGCAACGTCGGGAGCGGAGCCCGCCGGATCGCCGTGGCCGCCACCGCGGCCGCCCTCACCCTCCCGACGCTCGGCGTCGGCATCGCTCAGGCGGCGAACCCCGTGCCGTGCCCGACCGATCCGCCCCCGGCGTGGTCCACGGCGGCACGCACGGTTCCGACCGCCTGCTTCGGCGCGGCCCGGGCGATGACGATGACGCCGGCGCCCGGCGCAACCCCTCGGCGCGAGCCGGCCACCGGCGTCGCCGGCGTCTACACCGTGCCCGCATCCATCGATCCGACCGGGACCGTCGAGGTGTCGACCGCGCTGCAGCAGTGGCTCGCGAGCATCCCGCCGGCCACCGCCGCGGCGCCGATCACGGTCCGCTTCCAGCCCGGTGCCACCTACTGGGTGGACTACGGACTGATCCTCCAACGCAAGGCGACGGGCATCGGCGGGATCGTCGCCGCGATGTGGAAGGACGTCCCCGCGTTCAACCTCTCGAACGTCACCCTGGATCTCAACGGAGCGACGCTCTCCCAGCGCACCACGACACCGTGGCGCTGGGGGAACGGCGAGGTGCTCGACGCACGCAAGCGCTGGGGCAACCCGATGATCTTCACGGCCGGCGCCACCAACGTGCGCATCACGAACGGCGCCCTGGTCGGCTCGCAGACCGGGGGTCGCTACGACCCGAACCGCGAGGACTGGATGGGGATCCTCATCGGCGGCGACAACGATGAGGACGTCGCGGCGAACATGCGGGTCGATCGCATGAGCATCCGCAACGTGTGGGGCGACTTCATCTACCTCGCCAGCCAGACCTCGCGCGGCAAGCTCCTCAAGGACGTGGTGATCGAGGACAACTCGATGCGGTCCGCCGGACGTCATGGTGTCGTCATCCACGGCGGCACCAATCTGGCGATCCGGCGCAACGCGATCATCGGGGCTCGGCGGCTCACCTTCGACTCCGAACCGGCGGCCGTCCACGGCTGGTCGGACGTCTCGATCACGGGCAACACGGTCACCGCGGGCTCCCTCGGCCTCTTCCAGTACGTGGGCCAGCGCTCGAGCATCGCGTCCGGCCTCAGGATCGCGGACAACACGATCACCAACGGTCACCTCACGATCGAGATCTCGAACGGTTCGGGTGCACTGCGCAGCGGCCTCGTGATCACGGGCAACCGCAGCACGGACCCGACCGAGTTCAGGCGGTCGTTGATGCACCGTGCTCTCATCAGCGTCTGGCGGTGGTCCGATGTGACGATCACCGACAACGTCGACCTGCTCCACGCGAACGCTCGGGGCCTGGCGATCGACGCTCCGGGCTCCGTGGCGACCGTCGCCCGCAACGAGTGGGCGGGGGCCGCGGCGCTCGCCGCCGCCCGCCCCGTTCTTGGCTAGCCTCCCCCCGCGGACCGCCTGACCGGGCGGAGCGGACGAAGGGGCGCGAGCAGCGATGTACCAGTCGATCGTGGTGGGGACGGACGGGTCGGAGAAGGACCTCGCCGTCGTGCGACGGGCGGTCGAGCTCGCTGCGGCGCTGGGCGCGACCGTGCACATCGCCCATGGATTCAAGCCCGTGACCTCGATCGCGGCGGGCATCGCCGACAGTGCCCCGGGCGCTGCCAGCGTCGACTTCGAGGCGCTCGACGAGGCGATCGACGCGGAGAACCAGCACGTCATCGGGGACGCCGCGACCATCGCCACCGCCGCCGGGGTGCCGGTCACGACCCACGCGGTCGCGGGTGAGCCCGCCGACGTCCTGTGCGAGCTCGCCACCGAGGTGCAGGGCGATCTCGTCGTGGTCGGGAACCACGGGATGCACTCGCGCAAGCGCTTCTTCCAGGGCAGCGTCGCGAACCGGGTCGCCCACCACGCGCCCTGCTGCGTGCTCATCGTCGACGTCGAGTCCCACTGAGCGGACGCGCCGCACCGGCGGCGGACGCTCAGCCGGCGAGCAGGACCCCAGCGAGTTCGCGCCACTCGGTCATCGGGATCGCCATGTCGGCCCGGAGCACCTGCACGCACACGTGGTCGGCGCCCGCCGCCTGGTGCTCGGCCACCCGGTCCTGCACCGCCTCGGCGCTCCCCCACGCCACGAGTCCGTCCACGAGCCGGTCGCTCGCCGCCTTGGGGTCGGCCCAGTCCGCGTCGTCGAAGCCGAGGGTGCGCAGGTTGCGCTGGTAGTTCGGGGCGCGCAGGTACACCGCGAGCCCCTGCCGGGCGATGGCGCGGGCCACCTCCGGATCGGTCTCGAGCACCACCATCTGCTCGGGCGCGAGCAGCGCGTCGGGGCCCATGATCGCCCGGGCCCGCGCCGTGTGCTCCGGGGTCGTCAGGTACGGGTGCGCGCCGTCGGCCTGGGCCGCTGCGGTCTCCAGCATCCGCGGGCCGAGTGCGGCGATCACCCGACCCGGATCCGCGTCGGGACCGACCGCAGCGAACATCGCCTCGTCCATCGCCCGCAGGTACGACTGCATGTGGGCGAGCGGCTTGGAGTAGTCGTGCTTGCGGAGCCGCTCCACCAGGTGGTGGTGGCTCACGCCGAGTCCGAGCAGGAAGCGGCCCGGGTACGCCTCGGCCAGCGTTCGCTGGCAGGCCACGGTCGTCATCGGGTCACGCGCGTAGATGTTGGCGATCCCGGTGGCGAGCCGCAGTCGATCGGTGGCCGCCAGCAGCGTGGCCGCCGCGACGAAGGGGTCCCGGCCGACCGCCTCCGGGATCCACAGCGTCGGGTACCCCATGGTCTCGAGCTCGCGACAGGCCGCCTGCACCTCCCGGGTCGGGTGCGCGTCGAGGACCCCCGCCCAGATGCCGATCCGTCCGATGTCGATGGCCACGCGTCGCTCCGTTCGCCTCAGGCCCCCGGCCCGGTCGGCGCACCTTAGGCTCAGGTCCGTCGGGCGCGCCGCGACCCGGGGAGGACGCCGCCACCGTGGACGACATCCGAGCGCACATCGCGCACGAGCGCGACATCGAGGTCGAGGGCTGGGGCGGGATCGTCTCCTGGCGCACGCTCATCTCCGCGGATCGCACGCCGACCGCCGGACTCACCGCCGGGACCGCCGACATCGAGCCGGGCGCGACCGTGGACGGCGCACTGCACCACCACGCGCCGCACGAGCTCTACTACTTCCTGGCCGGGTGCGGCCACGTCCACATCGACGGCGCGGAGCATCCGGTCGAGGCCGGTTCGGTGGTCTTCGTCCCCGGCGGCACCCCGCACTTCGTGCGCAACACCGGCGACGAGGTCCTCCGGCTCCTCTACACGTTCCCGGTCGACTCGTTCACCGACGTCGAGTACGAGTTCCCGGATCCTCGGCCCTGACCTCAGGCGTCGGGCCTCAGGCCTCGAGCCGGCCGAGGAGCACGTCGCAGGCGTCGGCCTGCGCCGCGAACACGACTCCGACGTGGTCCTCGCCCACGTACTCGCGCTGGGTGGCGTCGGTGCCGAGCGCCTCGGCCGCGTCGAGGTAGGCGCGTTGGAAGGCGGGCACCACCGTCTCGTCCGCGGTGCCGGTGGCGATCCACACCGGCGCATCCGCGACCCGGCGACCCGCCGAGGTCTCGGCCATCCGCTCGAGCCACCGCTCGACCCGTTGGGGATCGGGCCGCAGCAGTGGACCCTCCCGGGCCTCGAGGTCCGCGGCCAGTGCACCGAGTTCGAGGCAGGTGCGCCGGTTCCACTCCGCGTCGAGCATGGCGAGCGCCGGCGGGGTGAGCAGGTCGAGAGGGTCGAGATCCTCGTGGAGCCAGCCGTGGGCCACGAGCAGCATCAGGGTGTGCGGATCGGGACCGTCGGTCGCCACGAGGTTGCCGCCGGTGAACCCGACGATGCCGAGGGCCAGACCCGCGACCCCGGGGGCGAAGACCGCCACCGCACGCACGTCGAGACCGGCCCGGGCCGAGTTCGGCAGCTCGGGGACGCCGAGGGCCATGCCCCCGCCCTCCGACCAACCGAGCGCCCCGACGCGCACGCCCGCACCGGCGCCGTCGATCGTGCGCGCGGCGGCCACCGAGGCGAGCGCATCACGGGCACCCGTCGCGTTCACGCCGTAGTGGTGGAACCCCGGCGTCCCGAGGCCCTGGTAGTCCGGGGCCACGACCACCGCACCGGCCGCGATCAACCGGGTCATGCCCGGCACACCGTGATCGACCACGGCGAGGTCCTCGGGCTCCATGTCGGTCACGAGCTCCCCGGCCGGATCGGCCTGGGCCGACGGCACCGAGGTGTCGCCCATGCCCGTCGTACCGTGGCACCAGACGACGACGGGACGGTCCCGACCCGGCGCCTCGGGGGCACACACGACACCCGAGGTCGTCGTGGGACGACCGGCGTGGTCCTCGCTGTCGGCGAGGAACCACCATGCCCGCGATCCGGCGATGGTGGCGGGGATCTCGCGGCACTCGCGCAGGTCGCCGTACATCGGCGCGCAGCGTACCGTCGCGCCGGTCAGGCGCTGCGCCCGCCCTGCCCGCCGGAACCCCCCGAACGGCCCGATCCCTTGGTCGCCCAGCGGGGCTTGCCCTTGTCCTTGGTCGAATCGGCCGCCTTGCCCTTGCCCTTGCGCTTCGTCGCGACGGGCCTGCCGGCGCGCTTGGGCGCGCCGCCGGTCCGGGCGCGGCCGCGCTCGTCCCGGTCGCGGACCGGGCGCTCGTCCCGGCGATCCGCTCCGCGGTCGTCACGGTCGCGGGCCGGACGATCCTCGCGTGCACGCACGGGGCGATCGTCGCGGTGGCCGGTGCCCCGGACGTCACGGTCGCGGGCCGGACGATCCTCGCGGTGGCGTTCGACACGCTCACCACGACGACCGTCACGGTGCTCATCCCGGGTGCGGGCCGGGCCACGGTCGTCCCAGCGCCGCTCCTCCCGGTCACGCTCGCCCCGCTCCCCACGCCGGGCCGTCGGTCGCTCGTCCCGGTCCCTCGGGGGCCGGTCGTCACGGCTGCGCCGCGGTCGCTCGTCCCCGCTCCGAGCCGGTCGGTCCTGGTCGTCGCGCCTCGGGCGCTCCTCGCGGTCCCGACGGGGTCGGTCGTCCCGGCTGCGCGGTGCCCGGTCGTCGCGGTCGCGGCGCGCCGCATCCGTACGCCGACCCGGTCGGCCGCCGGGTCGCGCCGGGCCACGACGATCATCGGCGCGCTCGGCCCTGGGCTCCCGCAGCTCCCGCACCGTCGCCTCGCCCGCGGGCACGGGCTCGGCGTGGATGTCGAGGTCGCGCCGCAGGTGACGCCAGGTCTTGCGCTGATCCGGGAGCACGTAGTTCACGACGATGCCGGTGGCGCCGGCCCTCGCCGTGCGTCCGGCTCGGTGGATGTAGGTCTTGGCATCCTCCGGCGGGTCGTACTGGATCACGCAGGCCACATCGTCGACGTGGATGCCGCGGGCGGCCACGTCGGTGCACACGAGGGCGCGGATGCGCCACTGCTTGAACTCGGCGAGCGCACGCTCGCGCTGGCGCTGCGACATGCCACCGTGGAGCGCGGAGGATGCGACACCCATGCCGTTGAGCAACTTCGCGACCTTGTCGGCCCCATGACGGGTACGCGTGAAGATGATGGAGTGGCCCTCGGCCTCGACCACGTCGGCGGTGTGCGCCGGACGCTCGACGCCCTTCATCTCGAGGAACCGGTGCTCGAGGTCGTTCGGGTCGACGCTCACCCCTTCGACCTCGTGGACGGCCGGGTCCTCCTGGTACCGCTCGGTGAGCGTTGCGACGTCGCCGTCGAGCGTGGCCGAGAACAGGAGGGTCTGGCGGGTCTCGGGCACCATGTCGAGGATGCGGCAGACCTCGGGGAGGAAGCCCATGTCGGCCATGCGGTCGGCCTCGTCGATCACGGCGATCTCGACCCGATCGAGACGCAACGCGTTCTGATCCACGAGGTCGCGCAACCGACCCGGACACGCAACGAGCACGTCGACCCCGCGCTTGAGGGTGCGCTTCTGCTTCTCGTACCCGACCCCGCCGTAGACCGAGAGGACTCGCAGGTCGCGGGCCTCGGCGATCGGCGTGAGCTCGGCCTCGATCTGCTGGGCCAACTCCCGGGTCGGGGCGAGCACCAGGGCGTGCGGACGGCGCGGCCCCGAGCGGGAGGTGCGGGCCGCGATCGGGATGCCGAAGGCGATCGTCTTGCCCGATCCGGTCGGGGCCTTGGCGCAGATGTCGCGACCCGACAGCGCGTCGGGGATGGCGGCGGCCTGGACCGGGAAGGGTTCGGTGATGCCGCGCGCGTCGAGGGCGGCCACGATGTCGGCGCGCACGCCGAGATCTCGGAACGACATGGATTGATCCTCGTGGTGGTGACGTGCTCGTCGACTGCGCTCGTCCGCTCGGGTCCGACGCACGTGGTGCCGGGACTGCGGACCGGTGTCGACGTCCGTCACCCGGGTGGATCCCGGGATCACATCGACTCGGCGGTGCCACGGGTGAGTGAACCGTGGACCGATGGCGACGGGAGCGGACCTGAGGGGTGCGCAGTCGCCGGAGCGTGGCCGCCCGATCGGGCGACTCCCAGACTCTAGCCGCCCGGACCGCCGGCTCCGGCTTCGACCCGTCGGGACGGCACTCCTAGTGTCGTGGCCATGCCGTTCCACGTCCCTACCGCATCGGTCGACCCGATGCTGGCCGCGCTGCTCGGCGCGATCGACGTCGACGGCGGACCGAACCAGGAACAGGAGATCCTGCTGGGCGCGATCGCCGAGCACGTCTGGGGCCGCGCCGGCTTCGACCGGGCCACCGTCACCCCGCTCGGACCCGTCGAGGCCGCCGCCGCACTCGACGATCCCCTCCTGCGGCGCCGATTCCACGAGATCGTGATCGCGCTCGAGGTGTGTCGCCACCCGGTGTCGGCCGCGCAGGTCGCCCGGGTCGAGGACTACGCGACGGCCCTCGGGTTCTCCGGACCCGACCTCGGGATGCTGCGGGACCTCGTGGACGCGGGCACCGAGCGGGCCGCCGCCGACTTCCGCCGGTTCCTCGGCGCGAACCTGGCCGAGCGGGTGGAGCCCGGGCTCGGCGGTGTCGCCCCGGCGGACGCGCCGGAGCCGGAGCTCGTCGCCCGCATCGCGGCGTTCGCCGATCTCCCCGCCGGATCGCTCGGGCGTGCGTACCTCGCGTTCTACGAGCGCCACCACCTCTCGCTCCCGGGCGTCGTGGCGATCGACATGAACCACTTCTTCGTCGCGCACGACATGACCCACGTCATCGCCGGCATCGAGCCGACCGGGGCGGGAGAGGTCGCCCTCAGCGCGTTCCAGATGGGCATGGACGACAACGACGTCAACGCCTCCGCGCTGCTCGCGTCCCTCGTCGTGCACGAGGCCGGGTTCGGCGCTCCGCCGACCGTGTCGGCGGAGGAGCGCATCCTGGAGGAGTCCGGGGCGGCCGAACTCCTCGCGCTCGAACTCGCGCGTGGCGCTCGCTGCAGCGGCGACTTCTCACTCGTCGACCACCTCGCGCTCGCCCCGCGGCCCCTCGACGAGGTGCGCGACCGGTTCGGCGTCGAAGCGCCGCGCGATCCGCACGACGGCCACCACTGCTGGTAGCCGCTCAGCAGGGCCAGGACGGGCGGGCGCCTCGGTCCACACACGCGACGAGGGGGAGGCTCGCGCCTCCCCCTCGCTCACATGCTCGTGCCGGCGTCAGGGCCGGCGAACGGGATCGCTCCTAGGAGCAGCCGCTCGTGGCGCCGCAGGACGGGCAGGCGTGGCAGGAGCCGGCCCGCTGCATGATGTCGCCGCACACGTGGCACAGCACGGTCTCCCGCTGACGCACCTCGGGTGCCGGCTTCGGGGCCGCCGGGGCCGCCGAGGCCGAGGGAGCCCGGTCCTCCGGGGGCAGGAGGTCGAGCCCCTGCTGTCCGGCCTGGGCGTCCACCTGCTCCTCGACCCCGGGGAGGGTCGGCTGGAGCCGCTCGTTCACCGAGAGGATCCCCATCGCCACGCGCGAGTCGTAGTCGATGTACTCGATGGCGATGCGCCGGAAGATGTAGTCGACGAGGCTCGTCGCGAACCGGATGTCCGGGTCGTCGGTCATGCCCGCCGGCTCGAACCGCATGTTCGTGAACATCTCGCAGAAGGCCTCGATCGGCACGCCGTACTGGAGGCCGTGGCTCACCGAGATGGCGAAGGCGTCCATGATGCCGGCGAGGGTCGAGCCCTGCTTGGCGACCTTCAGGAAGATCTCACCCGGTCGCCCGTCCTCGAACTCGCCGACCGTCACGTAGCCGTGGCAGTCCGCGACCCGGAACGAGAAGGTGTTCGAGACCCGCTTGCGCGGCAGCTTCTGACGGATGGGCTGCTGGACGATCACCGTCTCGACGATGCGCTCGACCTGCGAGGAGAGGGCATCCGTCGAGGAGTCGTCCTCGGACCCGGCCTTCTTCTGCGTGGAGAGCGGCTGGCCCACCTTGCAGTTGTCGCGGTAGATCGCCACCGCCTTGATGCCCAGCTTCCAGGCCTCGATGTGGAGGTCCTCCACATCCTCGACCGTCGCCTCCTCCGGCATGTTCACCGTCTTGGAGATGGCGCCCGAGATGAACGGCTGGACCGCACCCATCATCGTGACGTGACCCATGTAGTGGATCGTGTTGTCGCCCATCGAGCAGGCGAACACCGACAGGTGCTCCGGGTTGAACGCCGGCGCACCGAGGATGGTCTTGTTCTCGTCGATGTACTCGACGATCGCGTCCACCTGCTGTGCGGTGTAGCCGAGCCGCTTGAGGGCCCGCGGGATCGTCTGGTTGACGATGAACATCGTGCCGCCGCCGACGAGCTTCTTCGCCTTGGTGAGGGCGAGGTCGGGCTCGATGCCGGTGGTGTCGCAGTCCATCATGAGGCCGATGGTGCCGGTCGGCGCGAGCACGGTCGCCTGCGAGTTGCGGACGCCGTAGAGCTCACCGAGTTCGACCGCCTCGTCCCAGGACCGCTGCGCGGCGCTGAGCAGTTCGGGGGCGACGAGCTCCTCGTCGATGTCGGCGGCCGCGGCGCGGTGCATGCGCAGGACCTCGAGCATCGGCTCCTCGTTCTCCGCGTAGCCGGCGAACGGCCCCATGCGCCCGGAAGTGCGGGCCGAGGTCGCGTACGCGTGGCCCGTCATGAGCGCGGTGAGGGCGGCCGCCCAGGCCCGTCCGGCCGGCGAGTCGTAGGCGAGACCCTGGGCCATGAGCAGGGCGCCGAGGTTCGCGTAGCCGAGGCCGAGCTGCCGGAACTTGCGGCTGTTCGCGCCGATGGGCTCCGTCGGGTAGTCGGCGTTGCCGACGAGGATCTCCTGGGCCGTGAACATGACCTCGATCGTGTGGCGGTACGCCTCGATGTCGAAGGTGCCGTCGTTCTCGAGGTACTTCAGCAGGTTGATGCTCGCGAGGTTGCACGCCGAGTTGTCGATGTGCATGTACTCCGAGCACGGGTTCGAGCCGTTGATACGGGCCGTGTTCGGCGCGGTGTGCCACTTGTTGATCGTGGTGTCGAACTGCATGCCCGGGTCGGCGCACTCCCAGGTGGCGGTCGAGATCTGCCGCATGAGATCACGGGCCCGCAGGGTCTTGACCGGCTCACCGGTCTTGACCTCGCGCAGCGCCCACTCCTTGTCGTCCACGACGGCCTGCATGAACTCGTCGGTGACGCGCACCGAGTTGTTCGCGTTCTGGTACTGGATCGAGTGGGAGTCCTTGCCGTCGAGGTCCATGTCGAACCCGGCGTCGCGCAGGGCCCGGGCCTTGCGCTCCTCGATGGTCTTGCACCAGATGAACTCCTCGACGTCCGGGTGATCGGCGTTGAGGATGACCATCTTGGCGGCGCGGCGGGTCTTGCCGCCCGACTTGATCGTGCCGGCCGAGGCGTCGGCGCCGCGCATGAACGAGACCGGGCCGGAGGCCGTGCCCCCGCCCTTGAGACCCTCCACCGAGGACCGGATGCCGGAGAGGTTGATCCCGGCCCCCGAGCCGCCCTTGAAGATCACGCCCTCCTCCCGGTACCAGTTGAGGATGCCGTCCATGGTGTCCTCGACCGCCAGGATGAAGCACGCGCTCGCCTGCTGCGGCACGCCGGGCACCCCGATGTTGAACCACACCGGCGAGTTGAAGGCCGCGCGCTGGTGCAGGAGGATGAACTTCAGCTCGTTGCGGAAGGCCTCGGCCTCGTCGTCATCGGTGAAGTAGCCGTCGCGCACACCCCAATCGGTGATCGTGTCGGCGACGCGGTCGATGACCTGGCGCAGCGACCACTCACGGCCGTCGGTGCCGAGCGTGCCGCGGAAGTACTTCTGGGCGACGATGTTGGTCGCGTTCACCGACCACGTGGTCGGGAACTCGACGCCGGGCTGGAAGAACGCGTCGGTGCCGTCCTTCCAGTTCTGGATGCGAGCGTC